>NZ_CP066339.1:4584797-4890450 GCF_016406125.1 Alicyclobacillus sp. SO9
GATGAACACGTGAGTCTAACACCAGGATCCGTATGTGTTTCTGCAATTTTGGAATGCACAGAGCAATTGCAGCCATCGCTATTAGACGTGGCTCGGAGCACTCCCAAGTGGGCTCAAATTGCCTAACACTTGAATTAATGTATTGCTATCTCACCTGATGTAATGGCTGCGGGCGAACGGGGGTATTGCCCCAAAAATGTGCACGGAGCCCGTGGAAAAGATTTGTCCACCGTCGTTTCTGTGGCTAATTGTTCTTCTGAAGCGACTTCGTGCCCACCCTCGGTTCACTGTTCCGGTTTGAGCGTGAGCGTTTGGGCACTCGCAGCAGACCGTACCCGTCTTTGAGCCTCCCTATTATCCACTAAATCCCTGTTCGGACGTGAGACATTGCATCGAATGTGGACTGTGCTGTGCGAACTCAGGACCCACCTGAAGCGTCATCGAAAATCGCCCGCAAGTACTCGGCCCTGCGCAACACCACTGTGCTTGGAGCCGGGGCAGACAAGACCTTCCTGCTTGGATTGCAGGTTGCGACCGGACAGGTGAGTATTTACTGCACTTTGTGAGCCGCACCCCTTCGTCTCCATTTTGTGACCGGCAGTACAATGGGACGCCCCCGTAGGAGTCCATCTTGTCAATGCCACGGGCATCGCTCTCTTTGCCTTTGCGACCCCTGGGATTTATCGGAGCAAGTAACGTCACTTTCAGCATATTCCTTGTTACTCTCTGGCTGTCTGTGGCGTAATAGATGGCATCCGCTAGCACGTACTTCACGGGCTTTACAAGTTCCTCAAACTCAGATTGGAATCGCTCAAGGGTCTGCTCTAACGTATGAGCATCGTACTCTCCGCCTTTGCACACTTCTCGGTGAACGGGAGTTAACCCTATGTCCCACTGAGTACCGCGAACCCTTATGACCCACATAAGATGCGGCGTTACTCTTTCGAACAGGGTATCCTCAAATTACGAGACACCTTGCTGCGGTTGAACGCACTCACCAATTTCCGGGCTTTATCCTATAATCCGAAGTGAATCGAGCAAGTGAGCGGCAACTGAAAAGCTTGCCTATAAACCCACAAGTTGCGGCAATGACCTGAAAATACACACTCTCTCCCACGCTCTCGATGTACAGCAATCGAGCCAGTTGAAACTCACGCATGATGGGCATAAAATTCTGCGGGTTGTCGCCTGCTCGGCTGCAACGTATCTAAGTATGAGTTGTATCAAGTCAGATACAGATCAATATTATCACACGATTATCCTTACTGTGGTATAGCCGCACTTGTAGCTCATCCTTGACAGCACCCTAGACCCCGCAAGGGATTGTAGGGGGGATTTTGCCCTACAGCACAAATAGCCCCAAACGGATTGGGGCCGTAAGGATGGGATTCTCGTTAAACGAGTGTGCCTGAAGACGTGTTGCGTAGTTGGATTGCCTTGGCAGGAAGCGGGATACCCAGTGCCTTGAGGACCTCGCTTAGGTTCTGTGGTGGCGGTGGAACGCTGAGGAATTCTTTCCCGAGAAACTCGGCTTTCATCACGTGCCAACGCGAGAGGTCTTTCATGATTCGCTCGCCTGTGTACCAACGGTCATTCAGTTCCTCCAGCCGTTGCTCGCGCTCGTCTGCGTTGGTCATCTGCTCTGCTTCTTGCTCTTGCTGCGCCCACCCACGTCGGTACATCACTTGGATCTCTTGCTCGAACAGATAGGCAAGTACGCAGACGAAGATGTGCCCGCGCACACGTTTTTCATTCCAGTGGTACACCGGCCCTACATCCAGGAAGTTCTTGATCTCTCGAAAAGCCCGCTCTACGTTCATCAACGTTTTGTAGGAAGTAACCACCTGTTCGGCAGGGAGCAACGTGTTGGTCTTAATCACAAACTTTCCGTCGCGTAAGGCTTCTTTGGCGAGGGCCGCCTCATTCCATGTGTAGGAGAGCTTCTGTTCACTGAACTCCACCTCAAGGAACCCCTGTACACCTTTTTTGGTGAGGATGTCACTGACTTTGAGCATGATGGACTGTGTACTTGCTTTTCGCCCGCGATGGGGCTTGTCCAACCACGTCTGGTAGTCCACCAATGCCTGTTCCGCTTCCTCCAATGCCGATGTGCGGAAGGCTTCATCCGCCTTCGCCTTCAGCGGATTGTAGCAGAGAATATAGCGCGCATCTTGCCCTTTCTCATCGTCTTCCACTGCAGATGCGGGCACTTCGAGATAGCTGAGATTTCCGCGCAGCTCAGTGTAGAGAGAGAGGTCACCGTACTGTGCCAATAAGGTGTCGCTAACCACGCGGCCACGTTTGTGGTAGCCCACAATATAGGGATACTCAAGCGCCGCCAACAACTCCGTGTTCTTTTTCGTGACCATACCGCGGTCTCCGACGAACACACATTGTTCAACGGAGAAGTCTTTCTTCAAACGCTCCAGAACTTCCTTGACGGTCTTTTTGTCCGGCGTGTTTCCCGCAAAGACTTCATGGGTAATTGGCAACCCATCCGGAGTCACAAGCAGACCCAGCTCGACCTGTTCCAGGTCCGGCCTGTGGGTTCGTGAATATCCATGCTTGCCAATTGGGCAGTGGTGGCCACTGAGGTGCGTACTGGTCAGGTCATAGAGTACAAGCGATAAACGAAAGTTCAAGAGGTCCGTGAGTCGTTGATAGATAAATGTCTCCAGTTCGGGCTTCATATCCATCAGGTGATCCAGCGCACGATAGAAATGTTGCAACTGCCAGGATTCACCTTCCTCCTCCGGAAGATACATGTCCTCAATCGTATGAAACAAATCCAACTTACTAGACGGATTCATCAAACGGTTACAGACCATGGCCTTTACATAGCGAGCTACGTCAAAGGTGACCTGACGGTCTTTGAGTCCGGTCTCTATCGCCTTGGTCAACCCAAGCTGATCCCACAAAAATTGAACCACGTAGGGAACGCCAAAAGAGAGGGTCGACTTGGGGTCAAAGTCCTCAATCGAACCAGAGGTACGGTTCTGTAGGAGCGATTCAAGGGTACGAATAAACTGCTCAATCTCTTGCTCAGAGTAGTTATCGATGTTACCAAGACTGGCAATCCGACGCTTTTTAACGGTTTTTCCCTCGCGATAGGACTCAACAATATGCATATACCTGTAGGTACGACCATCGGGGCGTTTTGTGGATACAACTTGTGCGAACACTGGGCTCACCACCGCTCATAATATTACCTACAATTATACAATATAAATACTTTTATAACAAGGAAAAAGTTATCCACTGTCCAAACACATTTTGACCTACATTTTTGAGCTCAAAACACAACTTATCAACAGAAAAACCGCGCAACGGCGCGGCTTCGGGATACTGATAACCTACTTTTCCACAGCTAAACTGTCAAAGATGAGCTTTAAAAACAGTTCGATAACGACAAAGACCCCAGGTACAAGTTTCAAATTGGTTACGACAAACGTCCCCAGCCAACTCACACCTATGGTTGTCCCGAGACGAACAAGAAACAACAAACCAAATAGCAGGATTACGGAATGATGTGAAAAACTGAATGTCACTGTATACGTCAATGTAGAGGGCATAGTCTCCACAATTGTAATCACTGTAAAGGATAGAACCATAGACACCGTTGACACACGAAAACGGCTCAGCAGTCTTGTCTCTTGCCGTACAAAAAAGTATTGATATGAGCGGCTCCAGCCCTCGGATAACACCGTGATGACGGTAAGCAGTATCATTAATGAAAAACGACTGATAGCCGGTAAGGTAACAATCGCATCTGGGCTTTCGTTCAGAAATCCAAACACTAAAGCCGCGTAGCCTGCCAAAACCCAAATTCCCAGTCGTCCTCGGTGAAATCGAACATACTTATTCCAATATTGTCGTACATCGGCTGCAACAATGTGCCGGGTTGTCAACCTTTCTCCTCCCGTCTCTCAAGCAAGGACCGATAGAACTCTTCAATTCTACGATTCGTGGAGCCGGAGGCATCCCGAACATGCTCAGGCAATGGGCCAAGATACCTCATTTCTCCATGATCCATAACAAGAATTCGATCTGCCACGTCAACTACGATATCCAATAAATGGCTTGAGAGAAAAATCGCCTTACCTTCCACGGCCAGTTCTCGGATTTGCTCCTTCACCTCTGCGTTGGCCACAGGGTCCAGTCCGTTTGTAATTTCGTCCAAAATGAGCACATCGGGATCTTGAATCAATGCAGCTGCTAAAGAAAGTTGGCGCCGCATACCTAATGAATAGGACTTTGTTAATTGGTTCGCTGCGTCCGTCAAATGTGCGCGAATCAATTGTTTCTCAACGATAGCATCGATTTGACGTTTATCTACGCCAGACATGACGCTGATAAATCTTAGAAATTCTCTTCCTGTCAAGTGCTCATAAAGAATTGTCTCATCCGGTACATATGTCAACTGTTTCGTGGTTCGTTGAATTTCTCCACTCGTGGGCTTCACTTCATCGGCAACCAATTGCATCAAAGTAGTTTTACCAGCACCGTTTCTTCCAACAAGGGCTAACACCTCACCAGATTGTAGTTCGAATGATACGTTACCGACTGCTCGAAGTGTTCCATAACGTTTGGTAAGTTGACTAACGACTATGAACTTTTTTGTAGTCACGTTGTCCTTAAAGAACTGTTTGTTAAATATCTCCGTCGTCGAACACTTCCTTATCTGAGTCATATGCATGCCAGACGACCCAACAGTTTCCAAACTCGTTTTCGTGCAGGTCGTTTTGGAGTAAGCTTACATTCGATACCACCATTAGAGGCATTGACTCTATTCGAAAGCGTACAACATAATTGTGAAGAGAATATAAACAAATCATCAAAACCCTGTTACGATCTTCTTATTTCGACATGCTCTCCCCCATCATGACCAACCATGTGACGGATTTAGTTCTTAACAAAGAAGAAACAGCGTAATGGCGGCATACTTGCCGCGAATGCCGGAATGCACCGATTCGCTTATGCCACTTTCTTATTTACCGGATTGATACATCCCCTTGAGTTGACCCATCAATTGATTCATCTTTGCTACATTATTTGCACCAATGTCCTTCTTCAGAGCTTGGTCTGAATTCATAAGAGATTCCATACGACCAAAATCCTGCTCTTTCATAGCTTGCTGCATGTCTGGAGAATTTCGTAGTTCCTGCATGGCAGAAGAGCTCATGAATTGTTGTTGTTGCTGAGGCGAGAAAGTCTGTGACATGAAGGACCTCATCTCTGCACCCCATGAACCACTTGAATTCATAGTTGTGTTTGCAAAAGCCGGAAGTGTCATGGCCCCTACTAGGGCAATAACACCAATTCCTGCCCCGGTTGCTATACCTAATTTGTTGATAAATTTCATGTTCACATTATCCTCCTTAGATATCAGGTAGCCGTCATTTACGCTGTTTTCAACTTTGTGTTACTACGTTATCCTTGAAATGTGGAGAAAGTTTAAGGATTGTATGCGCAAAGTGTGGAGAAATTACGATGTGGCACAGGTGAGTGTGGTTCACCGCACCCCGAAGACTTAACCATTCGGACTTCGTTGCGGGGAAACAAATCAAGTTCTGTGAAAATCCGTTCCAATATAAAACAAGTCCGCAACAACGATGGTCTGATGCGCGCACCAAACGTGCTGAACAAGCCTTCCAAAGGAATGGCGTATTGCTAGTAAAGCATGATGATATTGATATGGGGAGTCAGCATCGCTCTGGAAATTATAAGTTAGAATCTTAAAATCGGACAAGGACCCTACTCGATGTTGTCCCCATACATAGTAATTTTATCGAACTGCTTAGCGTTACCCCCCCTTGGGTTCACATGCTACGCGTCGTTCTTTTGTGAAACCTTTTCAGCAGGCTCCTCAGAGACATTTCCTCAATCGGTAACACTTTCATGATATCGGCGAGGCTTGTTCGCATCAGCAATGATGTAAATTTACAAATAAACCTTTATTCCAAGTGGATTTTATTTTAATACATGAATCGACTCTTCCAAAACTTCATGAACAGACTCTCCACCATTCATCAGTTCCTCGCGAATGCAGTATTGCATGTTTTCACCGGCCACATACATGATGACTCTCTCTATAGCAGAACGGATAGCCGAAAGCTGATTCACGACGTCGTCATGATCTCTTTGACTGTCCATCATTTTGATAATTCCACGAACCTGGCCCTGAACTCGGCGCAGACGATTTTTCATTTGATCATTATAGTCCATGGTCATGCCCTCCCACAGTTTCATCTATACCAATGTGGTCACGTTGTTCCCAAGGCGAGACCGCTGATCACTGGGATAGCTACTTTTCAGCTTTTTAGAATGAAAATTTTTCAATGGTTATATAGATGTCTCCAGAATTACGGTCAACCGTCATGTGACTGGAACTAGGGATTCACCTTACCCTTTCGTACGATGCTTATCGTGCCCATCAACACAAGCAAGACTATGACGCAGGCGTATATGTACCCTGTCGTGCATCCACCAGTGGATGTTAAGAGTTCTTCGCAACCATGATCGTCCCAGTTGTTGATAACACCACCACAATCATGCTAAGGATTTGTAATATCTATCCTATCTTTTACTGTGTAGACGTCTAGTCAAGCAAACCCATCCATCATCGCGCGCAGTCATTTTATTATATATGTCGAAGAGTTGAATGTAGCAGGTCCCATCCTACTAAAGAAAGGTTTTGTGAATGAATGCGTCGCATTACAACAAATGATTGGAAGCACTTTAATAACTCCCCGTATAAAGCATCGAAGAAGGTTTGGCTGAAAGATGTAACCCCCGCAAAGTCGAGTTCAACAGTGCATTTGGTAGCTAGATCGTGCCAAATCAATAGAAAGAGTCTGTGCCCTTCAGAGCGAGCAGTACACTCCCTGCCGACTTCTGATATTATCCGATACGTTAGAGTTACGGTTTCGCCATCTTGCTCCCACCTAGCAACGTTCCGAAAACACTTTGATTCGTCTCCATCAACAATGTCCTTCAATGTGAAAATACTCCTTTCTTATGAACCTAGTAGGGGGGTTGCCTGTACCTAACATCACGGAGCTTATTCTATTAACATGAAATAGAATTTAAGTAGGTACGGCTAGCCCCAACTATCGTGTGCTCAAGGACATGAGTGCTCTACCAGAAAGAGTACATTGCCCGTCTATAACGCCAAGAAATTTCACAGTCTATTCTCCATCTCTTCTTCACCCCGTCGAAAATCGTAAAGTAATGCTAGAGATATGCCGCTCAAAAACCTCGACATGCAGAGAGACCAGTTAACGGAAGTGGTCTCTCTCAAAATAAACGGAGATGAAGAACACCTCACCTCAACTGAATTATCAAGTTGATACGGCTAGCTTGCTGAAGATCCTCCACTACCTTGTACCGTATAGCTGTTACATTCCTGCAACATTTGCTGCCCTTGGGGGCTATCCATAAACTGTGTCATTTGCTGGTAAAAACCGCTGTTACTTGAAGTTGAGGTTGTGTCCGCAAACGCACGCGGGGCAATCAAACTGAATGCCCCTGCACCCACTACGATTCCCGCTGCCAGAAACGCAAGGGCTTTGGACATGTCTGCTCCTCCTTAATGTTGTTTTGTGGAATTTTTCTGTATTTCACATACACGCCGAGGTAAACCCACGCTATGAAAGCGATGCTCTGAACCATCCAGCGGATCCCGCTTCCTTCAGGCGTCCTCATCTCCTTTCACATTGCAGCTTAGCCACAAAGTGTCCGGAAAGTTTGTGAAAAGCATGTAGAAAGTATGAAGATCAAGTTTATGCTCTTTATCATTGCCCCACAATTGACGGTGTAACAACGCTGATGCATTAAGAAGTACTGACATCTACTGGATTCTGTATTGATCTTCCTGACTTAAGGAGCGGCTATACAGAATGGAAAAATCTCATTCGCGGACGAGGAAAGTTCTCGCTAGCTCTATATATGGCGTTCTCCAAGCCAGTACCCGTACTCTAGAATGAACACATATCAGCACGTGCGGCCTAAAGATTTAACACTTCACAGGATCTCCATACTTTCTTGAAACTTTCTTCATGATTTGAGATTAGATTTCAACGTGAATGTATGAAATAAATGTGCATACGAGGAGGGTTTTTGATGAATAATTCAAGTACGCTTAACCTGAATTCCGAAAATCAAGAGCACGTACTTGGAAATTTGACGGAAGGTCATCCTGATCGCAAGAGATTGGCGCAACAAATGAGAAACTTCGCCGTTGACTTGCCTTCAATCATTGAAGTCATGCGGCATCTCGAAGAAACGGAATCAACAGAGAGGCCAAAGGCAATGAACATATGAAGAGCATCGTGCTTTGGCACCCGTTGCAGCCGTTTACGTCGCCTCAGTTCCGTTTACTTTGGGGCATTATTACCTTTGCCAATGCCGGGCAATGGACCTTTTTACTTGTCTCTGGCTGGCAAACCTATACTTTGACCCAGTCTTCCGCCTGGACAGGTGCCATGGTGCTTGCGGTATTTGCTCCAAATCTAATCGGTTCGCCCATTGGCGGCGTTTTGGTAGATAAATTCAATCGAAAACAGGTATTAACGGGTGCACTCTTGTTCGCTACAGGGATTAACGTATTGCTGGGCTTAATGTCGTTTGCCCGGCATCTGACACCAACAACGCTCTTTGTATTCACATTACTATACGGAATCTCACTCAGCCTGTTAGGCGTCTCTACCAACACACTAGTTCCTGTATCCGTAACTCCAAATCAATTATTTCATGCAGTGTACCTTCAGTCTATAGCACAAAGAGGTGCTGAGTTTCTGGGACCAGCACTGGCCAGTTCTATCTTGGCCAAGAGTGGTCCTGGAGCCGTATATATTTTCACTGCAATTCTTTATATTTCAGCCATCCTTCTCACGGCACTCTTGCCATCAAATGGGAGGCTAACCTCCCCATTAAATGATGGTTCAGGATTTACCCATCTGTTGAAAGAAGGCGTTGGTTATGTGATGCATTCAGGTCAGTTACGCAAGCTCATCTCCTTTACCAGCCTGCACTGTATTCTAACGATGGCTTACATTGGATTGCTACCAACATTTGTATCTGTAGATGTCCGGGCCCACTCCGGATTTTACGGAGCACTCTTGGCCTATGCCGGACTCGGCGCTATCGTTGGCATTTTATTTCTCACGATGTTGGGAACTGCCATGTGGAAGGATGGAATGTTATGGATAACTGCCTTACTTAGTTCCCTGTCCCTGATAGCGCTCAGTGTCAGCGTGAATCCCCTCATCGTGTCGGTCTCGGTCTTTTCAGCTGGACTGGCTCAAGGAATGTTTATGGCGCTCGTCGTCGCGATGATTCAAGAGATGACAGATGAATCATTCCGGGGTCGAGTCAATAGCTTTTATCTTGTGGTCACTGCTGGACTCATGTCCGTTGCGAATTGGGGATTTGGCGCCTTGGGAACCCTTATGTCTGAGTCACACACGTTTGGTTTAATGGGCTTTGCGTTTCTCATGGTGGTCATGTTCTTTTGGACGCGTATTCGTAGATTTTCCGGAAAGAATGAAGGTAAAAATTATGCGCTATCAGCTGTACGACGTTACTTATGAAGATGGGTATCCGACAGGGAACTCCCCTGAAAGATGATAAAATTCAAAACTTGAATGAGGTGAACAAAATGTTTGACTTTACTATTGAAACAGAGAAGACCGTTGAGGAGGCTATTTCAGCTGTCGAGGAAAGCTTGAAAGGACACCGTTTTGGAGTTCTGTGGAAGCTTGATCTGCGGGCCAAACTCCAGGAAAAAGGAGTTGAGTTCACAAGACCTTATCACGTGTTGGAAGCATGCAATCCAGTTGAAGCTAAAAAGGTCTTAGAGCAAAATCGTCTTGGAGGCTATTTCTTACCTTGTAAACTTGTCGTGTACCAAGAACAGCAAAAGACCAAAATCGGCTTAACACGTCCAACCACATTGACCGGGCTTTTGGATGATGCGGAACTATCAGCCATTGCAGCAGATGTGGAGAAAGAGCTAATAGCAGCTGTACAGGAAGCGCAATAAAGGATACGGAGGTTCAATCAAAACATCGAATCGTCCAATTGACATAGTAGTCGTCCAAATCAACAGAGACAAGTTGGGTTCGTGGCGGCAAACTCTGCTGTTGAGACGTACAGTGCCATAGTGCGACTATGGCACTGTATGTCATCTGTTTCAACACGCTCCCTTTAGATGCCGGGTTGAATCTTCGTCTGTTGCAAAACAATGCGTAATCATGTATGCAATCTGCAATCGGCAGTAAGCTATTCACACCTATCAAAAGAACAGTCAACAACGGCAGCGATCACCCAATTTGAACCAGTACACTCGGTTGCAGCAATGCTTGGTTTAGTACAGAACCAACAATTGTATTGCATAAGACAGCAAAACAATGCTGAAAATATCGAAAAAAGCATATAGACTTCGTCCGCGAAGTTTGTCCCACAACGAAGGTTAGAAGAACTTGAAGAATGTGATACCCATAGCGAGCTGGAAGAGATTTGTTGGAGTTATAATTTCAAGGAAGCAGATTGAGGAATGACGGTTTCAATTTTGTAAGTCAATTGAGCAAAATTATTATTAACTGAGTATTTCAGGAAGCATGCCTACATAACGGTTAGAACATAGTCATTAAATCCGCGTCTTACAACGTCGGACTTACGTGTACACCCTAACTTATAGAGCACATGGCGGACATGATTACGAATCGTATGTTGACTTAATCCAAGTATACTTGCAATCTCCTTATCTTTTTTTCCGAGAGCAATCAAACGAAAGACGTCCAACTCCCGTTCTGAGAGCTCAAAGCGTCTTGCAACTTCGTTCTCGTAGTTGATGACAGCATCCATGGGGGGTTCGAATACGAAATTCCCCTCATAAACAGTGTCTATGGTTTTCATAAACATGGCTTTCGACGCACTCCGAGGAAGATAACCATTCACCTTCCACGTAAACGCTTCAAACCGGTGCTCGCCTGAATCTCCTATTATCAAGATAGATGGCATAGGAACCATACGACGGAATATACGCACTAATTCAGACACCATAGCCGGGGAGTCATTCATTACAATAATCACAACTTCAGGATGAGCATGTGCAAGCACTTCCAGACATTCTCTTTGCGTTGCAACTTGACTGATTTCTTGGAATCTGTCATCCCCGGCCAAAATAGAATACAGCCCCGCCCTATACATTTCAGTTTCATCAAAAACCAACAATTTAATGCGTGATGGATTTCTCATGCCATTCACCTCCGTAAGGAACCTGCGAACCAAGAAATCCATCTCAGTTCGCAGGTGTTTAAAATAGATGTCGAGGTTGATCTCTATTCAGTGATGATGGTGGTCATGTCCGTGATGATGGTGCTCGTGACCAGAATGTCCCTCTTGATTCACATACTTCTCTGGTGATTCACTGAAGGACTTCTTACAAGCATCGCAGCAAAAATAATACGTCGTACCTTGATACTCAAAAGACGGTGCTCCCTCTTCTTGCACATCCATTCCACATACCGGATCCTTACTCATGTTCCATTTCTCCTCTCTAAACTGCGGTCATTGTTCTACACCATTACTTATTGTTATTTTCCCCTGATTAGGAAGTGAGAACCTGAGAAATCTGTTGGTACTCATCTAACGTAATCTCGCCTTTCGCCAATCTCTCTTTTAGCAAATCCAAAGCTGTAGGTTCACTTGAAGACTGCCCTACTGAACCTGCGTGCTGGTGACCTTCCATGCTGTGGTGCCCATAGTGACCGTGAGAACCGTGGTGTCCAAAGCCTATATTGTGATGATGTCCACCTCCGCAGCATCCCATTCTCTATCCACCTCCTATCTTCTACCCTATACGATACCCTTGTTAGGTATATTTTTAAAGGCATAGATGTGAACCTTTTGTTAACTCGATACACTTCAGAGTTCATACACTTCGATGCTTCATCCATTTCACTGAAAAGAACTGTAAGATGATAGCACGATTTGAGCCAATACCCTTGTTGTGATAAATAATTATCTTAATGGACAAAATTAAGATCAGGGGCAAGCACGAGCTTACCGCTTAGATATATGTGGTGCCCAGAGTGTCACGGAAACTAGTCCATCTTTACTAAATTTATTACCAACGCTTGACGAACCATACCATACGGGGGTATTATCCGGGTATACGACAAATCCTTTTGAAACGAGGGGTTCGCCTTGATTACTGAACAATGTACCCACAGCTACGGCACGCAGCAACCTGACTTACTCCGGAGATTACGACGTTGTGAAGGTCAAATCCGAGGAATTCACAAGATGGTGGAAGATGGTCGCTATTGCGTCGATATTCTTGTTCAAATTGCGGCTGTAAAGAGTGCACTTCAGCAAGTCGGGCTCTCTCTTCTTGACTCCCATACAAGAGGATGTGTTGCGGATGCGATTGCAGTACAAGATGGTGAGGAGAAAATTGATGAACTCATGGGAGTGATTCGTCAGTTCACGAAATCGTGAACCTATAAATTAAGGAGATGATTTTCCATGCCAGAAGTCGCTGAATATACAGTTCCAGTTGAAGGCATGACCTGTGCATCCTGTTCGGCCAGAATCGAGAAGAATGTTTCAAAGCTTCCTGGTGTCAAGGAAATCAACGTCAATCTGGCTTCAGAACGGGCTCGAGTGGTTTTGGACGCAGCAACCACTTGGGAGCAAGTCGTGGAACGTATTGAAAAAACCGGGTATACCGTTCCGACGCGAGAAGTCGAACTTAATATTGAAGGAATGACCTGTGCGTCGTGTGTGGCACGAATCGAGAAAGTAGTGGGCAGACTCGATGCCGTAAAGTCTGTACATGTCAACCTGGCTTCAGAAAAAGCCCACATTGAATACGTGCCAGGGATTATCCAGGATGAAGACCTCCTCAAGGCAGTGGAGAAAGCCGGCTATAGTGCAACATTTGCCTCGCAAACCGCGGCAGAAGATGAAAAGCTGCGAAAGCAAAGGCAATACAAAAAGGAAGTCATAACGTTTTGGGGTGGTGTCATACTTACACTGCCGCTGGTCATTCAGTTATTCTATGAACTGTTTGGCGGTCAAGCGTTTATGCCGAACTGGGTCAGTTGGCTTTTAGCAACCCCCGTTGAATTTTATGTCGGCTGGCGTTTTTACATTGGCGCGTACCACTCCTTACGGGGCGGCGCTGCGAACATGGATGTGCTCGTCGCTCTTGGAACTGGCGTCGCATACTTTTACTCAGTTGTACTCATGCTTTTGGGGTCATCAAATATCTACTTCGATACCTCAGCTACCGTTGTCACATTGATTTATATGGGGAAACTGCTCGAAACGAAGGCCAAAGCGAAATCCAGCTCTGCCGTGGAGTCCCTTGCCAAGCTGGGGGCGAAAGTAGCACACGTCATTCGGGACGGAAATGAAGCAGACGTCCCCGTGGAGGAGTTGCAAGTCGACGACGTGGTCCGTGTTCGTCCTGGCGAAAAAATCCCAACCGATGGGGTTGTTCTTGAAGGGACTTCAGCCGTCGATGAATCCTTCTTAACAGGTGAATCCATGCCTGTAGAAAAGGCAGTAGGTGACACCGTGGTTGGGGCTGCTGTCAACCAAACCAGTGCTTTCATGATGAAAGTAACCAAGGTTGGTGCAGACACCGCCTTGTCTCAAGTCATTCGTCTCGTCGACCAGGCACAAGGTTCAAAGGCACCTGTACAACGACTTGCTGACCAGATATCTGGCATTTTTGTCCCCATCGTGCTTGGCATTTCTCTGGTGACCTTGCTGGCATGGGGGCTCATTACCGGAAATTGGTCTCACGCCCTCTTTGCCGCCGTTGCGGTGCTGGTCATTGCCTGCCCCTGCTCCCTTGGCTTGGCTACTCCAACTGCCATTATGGTTGGGACGGGTCTCGGCGCAGAATCCGGCATTCTAATTAAAGGCGGAGAGCACCTAGAACAAGCGCACAAAGTCAACACAGTCGTCTTTGACAAGACAGGGACCATCACGTCAGGAAAACCAGCAGTGACAGATGTCTGGACTACCGATGTATCTACAGAAGAACTCATCGCCAGTGCCGCAGCCCTTGAATCGCAAAGTGAGCATCCCCTCGGAGCAGCTGTAGTAACGTATGCCAAAGATAAAAAGTTTACGATAAATACTGCAGTAAACGTGAAGGCCATTCCTGGGAAAGGCATTGAAGGGACCGTAGGGGAGCAAACCATCCGCATCGGGAATCGGCGGTGGCTTGAGGAGACTGGGATTCACGAGTTTCCTGATGAAGTACTGAACAACTACGAAAATGCAGCCAAGACAGCCATTCTGGTGGCATCGTCGGAAAAACTCCTCGGTGTTCTTGCCATAGCAGACACCATCAAGCAGGATGCCAAGCAAACTGTAGATGAACTCAAAGGACTCGGTATTGATGTATGGATGATTACCGGAGACAACGAACGGACAGCGTCTGCTGTGGCTGCACAAGTCGGTATCGACCATGTCATTGCAGGTGTGTTACCTGCCGATAAAGCCAGCAAGGTCGATGAACTTCGGAAAGGCGGCAAAATTGTAGCGATGGTTGGCGATGGCATCAACGATGCACCGGCCTTGGCAACCGCGGACATTGGAATTGCCATGGGGACAGGTGCAGACGTCGCGCTTGAAGCTGCTGATATTGCCCTCATGCACGGGAGTACTCAGGGCGTCGCAGATGCGATTAAGCTATCCAAGTCAACCATGAGAAAGATTCGTCAGAATCTGTTCTGGGCCTTCTTTTACAACGTACTTGGAATTCCGCTGGCTGCCTTTGGCATATTGAGTCCAATTATTGCAGGGGCTGCGATGGCCTTTAGTTCGGTCAGCGTTGTTTCAAACAGTTTGATACTGAAACGGCTAAAACTCGGTACATCATAAACAACCGAGACTTAGAATGAACCATATTGTAGCCGTTCCGCCAATTCGGTTTAGCAAGCGCCGACAAACAGCGTGAGCGGCTACACCGTACAGGGAGGATATAAGCTGCGTGGAGAAATACTATAGATATGAAAGCACATACTCATCTGCATATATGAGCAGAGTTTACGGATGGATGTTCTTAGCGCTTTTGACAACAGCAACAATGTCGCTTGCGACCATCGAGTTTCCGCCGTTGGCTGCAATTGCTACACATGGTTTTTGGTTTTTGTTCATCGCAGAACTCGGGATTGTCTATTGGCTGTCAGCCCGTGTCACAAAAATGAAACCGGAAACGGCCATAACCTGGTTTTTAGCGTATTCGGTACTCAATGGCATTGTCCTGACGCCCATCGTGTTTGCCTATACAGGCAGCACTGTCGCGTTAGCATTTGGTGTATCTGCGTTGTCGTTCGGCGTCATGAGCATTTACGGGACACTTACCAAGACAGATCTAAGCCGCTTCGGTCATATTGCCGTTCTGGGGCTGATCGGTATTCTCATTGCGTCGTTCATGAATTTCTTCCTACATTCACAAACAGTAAACTGGGTGATTTCTTACCTAGGTGTGGTTATCTTCACCATTCTCACCGCCTGGGATACACAGAGAATCAAAAATAATCCGATGTATCAACGGTATACAGTGATTGGAGCATTGACACTATACCTTGATTTCATCAACATTTTTCTCTTTCTTCTCTCGATCTTTGGCGGTGGAGTTAGGCGCAGATAGTAAATCCGTACTCGATACAGCGTGGCGTTCCGCATAGATTATTTTATGCCGAACAGCTACGCTGTGATGCCCCGCAACGTTTTACATTTCCATCTCAATTCACCTTCGTACCCTTTATGTTTCCTCTTTAAAACATTAAGCTATTTTATTACCGTCAAATTATATGAGCGTTTTACAGATTTCTGAGCCCTTGTGGGGCAAGCGATAGCAGAGTATAAAAGATGGCCCCAATTTTCGAGAAGATTTCAAGCGACCAAACCCAAATCTCCGAAGGAGAGAAGTCCCACTTGTATCTTCCCCAAAAGTCTCTCTTTTTCTTTGAATCTTGGCTAGAAATTGAACCCAGCGAGCGGTTGGAACTGTTCTTTTCAGCCTTGGACCTTCACCCTTATGCAGCTAAGCTGAAAAGTTCGTCACCCTAGGGGTCGAAAACCTATCAATCGTGAAGCGAGCTTGCGAGCCGTACTGGCGGTACCATCGGAAGGTATCTCAACCTTTACAGGATTGCACAATCGGTTAGATACGGACTTGCAATTCAGTTACCAGTGTGGATTCCGGCTTGATGAAAATGCGCCGTCTGTGTCTACGCTGAGCCGCGTGTTTGGGGCTATTTCGAAATTAGGGCTTGCCGAAACGCTCTTTGTTGATCTGGTCAGTCAATGTAAAGAAGCGGGCATCATTGATGGCAGTCATCTTGCCATCGACAGTACAGCCATCAAAGCCTTTGAAAAGAAACAGCCGAAACAAAAGAGCCAGGAAACCGGTAATACGGACTGGGGTGCAAATTCGGATACGTTTGGAAACAAGCTCACTTGGTTTGGTTACAAAAATTCATCTTGCCGTCGATTGCATATTCCGGAATCTCTTGGACGGGCATTCCGGTAAGTCTTGGACGTCAATTCCGAAAACTCTCGGCCACCTATTCCAATAACTCTTGGACACCCTTTCCGAAAAGTCTTGGACAGGCAACATGCTAGTTCAGGTACTCCTTACTTCATTTCTCAAATTCGTCTGTGTGGCGACCAAACAAAAGCAGGGAATTTGCCCCTTTTGTCGGATCTTGTTGTATTCCGCGAAAGGAGGCAATGTCTTGGCTGAATGGAGGTTGCCCATGCCAAAGCTAAAAGAAATATTACGTCTGTTTCATGAAGGGGGTTTGAGCCGTCGAGCTATTGCGGCGAGTCTCGACATTTCACGCAGCACCGTAACCAATGTTCTAACGCGTGCTGAGACTGCCGGGGTCGGCTGGCCGTTGTCTACGGAGTTGGAAGACGAGTCAAAACTCGAGTCTGCGCTGTACCCCGCTGTCACGGGGCGGCCACGGAAAATTGTCGAACCGGACTGGAATTACGTGCATCAGGAACTTCGCAGAAAAGGCGTTACGCTACAGCTATTGTGGATCGAGTACAAGCAGGAACACCAAGACGGATACCAGTACAGCCAATTCTGTGAGCACTATCGCCAATGGAAAAAGAAGCTGGATGTGTCCATGCGTCAGAAGCACCGTGGTGGTGAAAAGATGTTTGTGGATTACGCGGGGCAAACGGTATCAATCATCGACCCAGAAACAGGGGAGGTCCGTGAGGCGCAAATCTTCGTGGCAGTGCTTGGAGCCAGTAGTTACACATACGCCGAAGGACAATGGTCCCAGGGACTTGGAGATTTCATTGGCGGACACGTGAACGCCTTTGAGTACTTCGGTGGCGTTCCCGAACTCGTTGTTCCAGATAATCTGAGATCAGCAGTGAGGAAGGCAGATCGCTATGAACCCTCAATGAATCGGACCTTCGCAGAAATGGCGCGACACTATGGGTGTGCTGTTATGCCAGCAAGACCGTACAGACCAAAAGATTATCCCGACAATTTGGTTATCCTGAATTCGTCACGGAAAGGGTATCGCTACGAATTTATCGTGAGCAAAAACTTCGGGATAACTAAAATTTATTCAAATGACTGATCTTCGAATCGACCACCCATACTGATGACACCGGGGGCTATTTCCGGAAATAAGAGTTGGGGGTCAAGTCCATGGAACGATTAACGCTTCAAGAATTGATCGTGAGAACGAGAGACGGCATTAGACCGATGCATCACAGTCAGTCCACAGTTTGGCAGTATGAATACAGTTGGAGAAAACTTTGTGATTATTTCTCTAAACACGGAGTATCATCTTTCTCCGAGAAATTGGCTCAGCAGTTCATCATAGAAATCCGCAAACAGTATGAAACAGGGGCAATAAAGAGATGGAAATTTAAACTTTTTCGAAAGGCGACTTCGCTGTTAGGGGAGTACCATCAGACTGGATGTGTAACTTGGAGACACGCTCCGAAGTGGGACAGTGGAGGACTAAAAAGCGCTTCACTCATTACCATTATGGATGACTACACCCGGTATTTGAAAAAACAAGACTACGGCGGCGGAACGATTGGCCTTTACAAGACCGTGTGTAACCAGTTTCTTATGTACCTAGAACAGGAGAGCCACCACGATCTCTCCCAACTAACGCTGAGAGACGTAAGTCGATTCATTCCGTTTGCTTCAGCCCTGTATCAGTCTACAAGCATGAGGACTGTCTTGTCATCTCTTCGATGTTTTCTCCGATACGCGGACCACATGCATCTGACCCATTCCGATTTGGCATACGCTGTTCCCAGTAGCTCGGCAAGGAAGACGCAGACCGTTCCAACGATAACGTCAGAGGAAGAGCAGAGACTGCTTGCTAGGATTGACCGGGGTACTCCCGTTGGTATGAGAAACTACGCAATTGTGCTACTAGCCTTGCGACTGGGCCTCCGGTCGATAGACATTGTTCAGTTGAAGTTGGAAAACATTAAATGGGGAACAAACTCGATTGAGATTACTCAGCAGAAAACGGGGCGGCAACTAGCAATTCCGCTACTGGCTGATGTGGGAAACGCCCTGGTAGATTATCTGCAAAACGGTAGACCCACATCGCAGGATAGTCATGTGTTTCTAAAAAGCGTTGCTCCGTATACCCCACTATCTCCCACCGCTGGCCTCTATTCACTGATTAGCAATTGTATGAAGTATGCCGAAGTTAGACAGGCCAAAGACGAAAGAAGGGGTCCGCATGTACTCAGGCATTCTTTGGCGGCTCGCCTCCTGATTGCCGAGACGCCGCTACCAGTCATTTCCGGCATCCTTGGACATGCTGACAAAGACTCAACGAAAATTTACCTTTCTACTGACTTAGAGCATCTTCGTGCCTGTGCTCTAGGCACGGCTGGGATTGAAGTTTCAACGGAGGAATTGAAATGACCTCTCTGTTTTCAAGTAACTTTAAGAGTCAGCTGGGGGAATTCATTCGGCAGAAACATGCAGTGGGTTTCCCATACGAGTCCTCGGAACTAAGACTAAGGGCATTTGACCGCTTTTGTATTAGACATCACCCGCGAGAGACACGCTTAACGAAAGAAATCGCCATGCACTGGGCGGAGAAACTGCCTAGAGAACATGTGAATACGCTGATTCGTAGAATTACTCCGATCCGTCAATTTGCGAAGTACCTGAATAGTATCGGGTCTGAGGCCTACGTCATCCCTTCAGGCATTCCGGCGAAGGGCGTTCGTTATGTTCCACATATCTATACAAAGGAAGAACTCACAGCCTTCTTCCGTGAATTAGATCATTGCCTGTACAACAGCAATTCGCCAGCGCGTCACTTAGTTGTTTCTGTGATATTTCGCGTATTGTACTGCTGTGGCCTACGTTCCTCGGAAGTACTTGGGCTAAAAGTTGAGGACGTTGATTTGGTGACAGGTAAACTCTTCATTTGCCAATCAAAAGGCCACAAGGATCGCACAGTCGTGATGTCGGACGATATTTTGAAGCTCTGCCAAATTTACCACAGCAGAGTTAGTCTCATTTTCACCAATCGAGTTTACTTCTTCCCGAACCATCGCGGTCATCACTACAACAGACAGTTTCTAGATTTCACATTTCGTGAGTTTTGGACAAAGACCGGTATCGTCTTCACTAACGGAAATCCACCTCGCGTTCATGATTTCCGCCACACATTTGCTGTCAATCGATTGAACCAGTGGGTAAAGGAAGAGAAGGATCTTAACGCCTATCTACCTTACCTCTCCATGTATCTTGGCCACGAACACCTGACAGATACTGATTACTATCTGCACTTGGTGCCAGAGTTCTTCCCTGTGCTGACATCTGAATCTGACGAACGATTCTCGCAGTTGATACCGGAGGCTAAGAAATGAAAATAGATGACCGTTTCTTTAGGCTTGTTCGAGATTTTCTCCTGATTTATCTGCCTAAGAACAGATGCTGCAGCCAAAACACAGTGAAAGCCTATCGAGACACAATTCACCTTCTGCAAGTTTTTATGAAGGAGCAAAAGCGGGTACCTTTTGCAAAGATCACGTTCGACAGGCTGAACCATGCACTTGTCAGTGAGTTTTTAGACTGGCTTCAGACAGAACGAAAGTGCAGGGTATCCACAAGAAACCATCGGCTCGCAGCCCTGAAGTCGTTCTTTAAATATGCAGCACAGGAAGATGCTTCACTAATGTTTGCGTACGTTGAGCTCGGCAAGGTACCGGTCAAGAGACAGCCTGGTAGGCGTGTGAGTTACATGTCTGAGTCAGGGTTGGCCGCTCTGCTCCAAGAGCCGGATGAAGGTACCAAACGCGGTATACGTGATAGGTTCTTCATGATTTTTCTCTACGACACGGGTGCCCGGATTCAGGAAGTCTTAGATCTGCAACTGGGAGATTTGCACCTGAAAGACAGCGTTCCCTGCGTCTACCTCACAGGCAAACGACAAAAGACAAGAGTTGTCCCACTGTTAAACAAGACACTACAGCATCTGGAGCTGTATCTGCAGCACTTTCATCCGAAAGAGGCATATAGCAGCAACAACAGCTTGTTTTACACGGTCATTAATGGCAAGACGGGAAAAATGTCTCCAGACAACGTTGCTAGTTTTTTGAAGCGTTATGGTGCATCTGCGAGGCTCAGGTGTTCGGAGGTTCCCGAGCGGGTGTATCCTCATCTCTTTCGGCACACGCGTGCGATGCATCTGTACCAATCTGGAATGCCACTCTCTTACATTAAGGATTTTCTTGGTCATGCCAGCGTCAACACCACAGATATCTACGCTTCCGCAGATGTTTCTATGCTGAAAGCTGCTCTTGAGAGAACTTATGTCAATGGAGATATTCGACCCGAGATTCCTGTCTGGGAAGATAATGAAGAATTGCTGCTTCACCTATGCGGACTGCAGTAGGCATACTTGTTATCCCGAAGTTTTCGTCCAGGAAGGGCTGCCTTGGACACAGTGGGAACAGCTTTCGCGTCCATTCTTCGGGATAACTACATCGTCGGGATAATCTTTTTTATCCTGAGTTCGGAATAAAAAAGACAAGCCAAAGGCCGAGGTGGGCGTCAAAATCGTAGAGCAGTGGATTCTCGCGGCGCTCAGAAATAGAAGGTTCTTTAGCCTTGGAGAACTGAACACTGCCATTCGTGACGCGTTGGAAGTGCTCAACAACAAACCGTTTCAAAAGCTGGAGGGCACGCGCGTATCCCTGTTTGACGCCGTGGATAAGCCGGCCCTCCGAGCCCTACCGACCATCCCCTACGAGTTTGCCCGTTGGGTTCAGGCCCGTGTAGCTCCAGACTATCATATCGAGGTGGACAAGAACTACTACAGTGTGCCTTACTCGTTGGTTCGAGAGTACGTCAATGTACGAATCAGCGAAAAGATTGTTGAGGTGTTTTTGCATGGGAAACGGGTTGCCAGTCACGTTCGGGCTAGGCACAAATATGGGCACATCACAGAACCGACCCATATGCCCAAGTCCCATCGGGCACACATGGAATGGACGCCGGAGAAGTTTATCGATTGGGGTAAAACCTTCGGTCCATACACAGCGGCGGTGACAGACCAGATTTTGCTTCGAAAAGCGCATCGTGAACAGGCCTACCGCTCCTGTCGGGGACTACAATCCCTAGCAAAAAAATACGGAAAGGAGCGAATGGAGTCAGCTTGCGCACATGCCGTTTCTATCAACGCCTGCACCTATCGAAGTGTGAAATCGATCCTTGAAGCCGGCATTGACCAGGTGACATTAGACGTCGATACAGACAAGCCCACTCCGCTTCATGAGAATGTTCGTGGAGCTACGTACTACGGCTCTACCTTTGCAACTGAAAAGCCTCACTAGTTCATGTATCATCCGCCGGTGTCCAGATTCAACGGACGCCGGCAGCTCTATCAAAATGCAGGGAGGAATCTATCAATGCTTAGTAATCAAACGACCAACACACTTCGCCAACTTCGACTCAACGGTATGGCTGACGCGTATGCACGGCAGCAGAAGGATGCTCATGCTGCAGAACTCACCTTTGACGACCGCCTTGGATTGCTTGTCGACCACGAATGGACTTTGCGTCAAAACCGTCAATTGGCCCGTTTGCTCAAAGCGGCCCACCTCAGAGTTCAAGCGACTCCGGAGGAAATCGACTACCAGGTGCCTAGAGGCATAGATCGCTCACTCGTCCAGCAATTGCTCACGGGACAGTGGCTAACCGAACGACACAATCTACTCATCTCCGGACCCACAGGAGCAGGCAAAACTTTTCTGGCCTGTGCCCTAGCCACTGGGGCATGTCGACTTGGCTTCAAAGTCCAGTACCATCGACTCTCTCGTCTCCTACACCAAATGATGATGGCTAAGGGAGACGGTACCTACGGGCGCGTAGCCAAAGCCTTGTCCAAGATCGATCTACTCATTCTTGACGATTGGGGCCTGGCGAACGTCTCAGCACCTGAAGCCAGGGAACTGTTGGATATCCTCGACGATAGAGTACGGCAGCATTCCACCTGCGTGGTTAGTCAAATCCCAGTAGAACTCTGGTATGAACAATTTTCTGATGCAACACTGGCAGACGCCGTGTTGGACCGTCTTGTCCACGATGCGTATAAGATTCAGCTCAAGGGAGAGTCCATGCGCAAGCTCAAGAGCGGGATAAAAAACAGCACTGGGGACGAAAAAATGATTGCAAAAAACTAAGAAATTTGTTTAATTTCAAAGTAATCCCACACGGACGAACGGAAAGTGTCCAAGAGTTTCCGGACTAAGTGTCCAAAACTTTTCGGAACAACTGTCCACGACTTTCCGGATTCGGTGTCCAAAAGCCCCGGAATATGCAGTCGATACCGCCAGTGAATTGCCTGTATCCGTTGAGGTCACGCCAGCACATGTCTACGATGGTGAAGTTGCCATCCCACTCATGAAAAATGTTGCTGAAGACCTGGTCAAGTTTGTCATGATGGACGCTGGTTATGACCAAGTGAAGAACTATCAGGCAGCCCGAGATTATAGTGCACAAGCCATCATTGCACTCAACAAGCGTGGTGAGAAAGAACCACCAGCTGGCATGTCTACAAATGGTACACCTCGTTGCACGATGGGCGCGAGCGCTTGAAGTTTCGTTGTCCGCATGTGTTAGGCAAAGTCGATTGTCCACTCGGTGCTGCAGACTGTTCTGATTCAGATTACGGTATGGCTCTCAAGCGAAACCTTCCCGACGATGTACGTTGCTACTCCAATCCTCACCGCTTTTCACTTGCCGACTGATGCATTGCCAAGGCAGAGCCTAGAAGAACAATTGCATTGAGATAGACATGGGCTGTTACTTTCCCAAGTCCGGAAACATGAGCATCATTTACGGTGAGATTCACCTTGAGCCTCGAATTACAGTGTTCTACAGTCGTTCGCTCATTGTACAGTTCCGTCCATCCTCGGGTATTTTCATTTCAGCGAAAAACGTTATTCTGCAAAGCGCTCATATAAATCACGACAGAAAATGTGGAAACACTGACGTTCTTTAAACTTTCTACACATATTCATTGTAGACTAGCTTCAACTGGAATTTGGAGAAGGCAAGCGACAGATATGTGAGAACTACATTTGAATGTTATGAAGCTGAGTTCAATAGTTATCATTCTTCCCAATTTCACGAGTTTGCTGACTCAACTAAAATAATACTGTTCCAAGATGCACTATGCGTAGATACAGAAGGTGGAGCGATGAATGAAACGAAGTACTTGGATAGTAGCGGGAGGCCTCGTCTTCTTAGGCATTCTCTTGTTATTCACAGCGGGTCTTGGACTTCAATCTAAATCAATGATGGGGATGATGTCACCAGCAAACATGATGCTGATGCCCACCATGTTGTTGAGGTCGCTGAGAGTTTTCTTAATCCTCTTTGGTGTGTTCACTGTATTCATTGAATTATTCGTCATCTCTTACCGCTTGATACGGTATCGTACTATTCATTGTCCTACATGCCAAAGTACAGTTAGAGGTAAATGGGCCTTCTGCCCTCATTGTGGCTCGACCCTTAGACACAACTCCGTACGCTAAAATATGTTATAAAATTAAACATCCTAGATTCGAAACGGAACACTTCTCAGCTTGTATCGCGTGATGTCTAATGATATCAGAGTTATTTTATCACCCAAGTATGAGCCCATCTATTCACTTGGTCTATAACAGACTCTAAAACGTTCCCCTTCTGCGTTAGCGTATATTCAATCCTGACCGGTGTGTCGGGATAGACCGTCCGTACCACGATTCCTTTCTTCTCCAACTCCTTGAGTCGTAGCGTTAGTATTCGGTCGCCGATATCTGGTATCCGCTCACGTATTTCTTTGAATCGTTTAGGACCATCTAGTAGAACACTTACAATGAGCCCGGTCCAGCGCTTTCCCAAGATTTGAAACGCTGATTCGAAGTTGGGGCGGATGAATGTAGTCTCCATGTGTCACCCCTCCATTCATAATTCCTTTTACAAACATAAATTGATAGTTTAGACGCCGCTTATCAAACACCGCTATTTGAAATTAAGAACATATAAAATATCGGGGCCTTCCGTCTTCTAGGTAGCAAGAAACAGAGCACATGACTAACATCGGACTATCATCAGTCATGTGCGCCTGTAGACATTAGCCTTTTACACCATATACCGCGGAAAGAAGCCACCAAATAATCCCCAGAAACAGTGCCATAGATACTAAAAGTGATAGCCCGTCTCTATGAAGTTTAAACCAGTTCATCTTAGGACCGCATCCTTTCACGGTATTCCTTGATATCCTTTTCTGCCCATCTCATCATGATGGCAAGCAGTATCACCATCACTGTAAAGATTCCTGCGTACTCCAGTGTCCACTTTGAAGTAAAGTGACTGAACATCTCTCCCATAGCCCAAATACCCACTAAAGAAAGCGCTAAAAATGTAAGGGACGAGATAAGTGGGTGATTCTTAAACCTCGGCACTTTAATGCACCTCCGTTCCATGAGCGCCTTGTGACTCTTTTTTCTCATTCGGATCCACGGCGTATATCAACTTATAGAGCCCAAGGTATTTAGGTATAGACCGTAATCCTGGAACCAGTGGGAATATCACGACAAAGAACAACGCGATGACTCCGTTCCAGAGAATGAATCCCAGAGCAGTTGAGCCCTGTGGTAGTTTGACGTGGGCGATAGCCGGTACGATGAGGTACCAAGGGCCGACAAAAAATCCTCTCTCTTTAACCATGCCCCACTGGTCGTCTGTGAGCCCCTTTTTCATCGCTGTGTTGAGCATCATAGGCTCGTCATACAGCCAAATATTTGTATATTGATACACATGGTTTGGACTCGTTCCTTGGAAATAGGTTTGCAAGTATCCTTTTTGAGCAAGCTTCAAGACAGCGTTC
Organism: Alicyclobacillus sp. SO9; assembly: GCF_016406125.1. NCBI lineage: Bacteria > Bacillati > Bacillota > Bacilli > Caryophanales > Alicyclobacillaceae > Alicyclobacillus > Alicyclobacillus sp. SO9. The sequence goes on from NZ_CP066339.1 coordinate 4,610,225, forward strand.
GCTAGAATTGGAACCGGACCAAAATTTCCTTTGAGTGAAGAGATTTTGCTCAAGGTTGGAACCGGTGTTGGTCCGCCGTCCCCACTATTCCCCTTGCTCGCTATGGTTTTCTGAATGGCAGTATCATAGTTCGCTGCCCATGTCTTCTGCTGTGCAGGGGATGCTGCTCCATAGGTTTTCAAGGCTTGCTTCTGCTGAGATGATAAAAACCATGAAGCACTCTGGATAGGTTTTAAAACAAGAGTTTTCGCAGGATCTTTCATACCATATTCGTGTTTATTCACCTGAGAAGCAGAGGTGCCATCGAGTTCTTGGGCCACAGCCCATATTGTACCCCCAGGCTGCTTTACTGCTGTGCTCTTAATGGTATCCGTGGGGTAGAACGGGGAGCCAACAGAAAACCCTACAATTACCACGAACAGTATTACGATTAACCCAACAATCGGGTATTTCCAAAAGCCGTGCGTCACGATAGAAAATCTTGTTGAACTTTTGTCTGTCTTCATCGCATGTCACCTCCCTTTATAGCGGTCTTGCAATACCCTGGAGTTTCACCAATGTTAAATGCAAGCCCATCAATAGTACTAAGACAAAAGGAATCAACGCCACATGAATAATAAGCGCTGATGTGAAATTTTCCGGCGAGATAAGTCTCAAGAATGGAACAGTGAAAAGCATGTCATCTGAATGCATGGAGACAAACTGAGACTCCCAATCTCCGCGTGACAGCAGCCCAAACAAATTCTCACCTAAAGCGAGAAAGAATGTGACAAATCCAATCGCATAATTTACCCATCTCTTTCCTTTGTAAGAGCCTGTCAACCAAACACGAATGATATGAAGAAACAGGAAGAAGAAAAACGCCTGTGCAGACCAGTAATGCATTCCCTTAAACGCTGCTCCCGCCGAGGTATTGTTCCACCAAGTAGGTCCAAAAAAGGTAAGAACCAATCCTGTAAGAACCAAAAGGATGAAAGAAAAGAAGGTAAGTCCCCCCATACAATACCAATAGGATTCCGCATAGGACGGGGCCACTTTCCCAAACATCCGATTGAACGGCGGCATGTAGGCAAAACTTTCAAGAAAAGCCCTCCAAAAGCCACGTTCTCTAGATCTTTCCTTGAAATTGAACCGTTCACTCTTGTGATGGTCAAAATACGCCTCTGTATCCTTGGAATTCATAGCGGTTTCACCTCAATTATTGAAAGTTGGTTGTTAAATCCCGTTCCCTCACTGAGTTATACCAACTATACTCACCCAACCCTCCTTCACTTTTTGAAGCATATACCTATACTATGATAGGGTATATTAGTGTAAAAGACCCAAACAGATCAACTGCATTTCCCGAATGCACTAGTCGTATATAACTAGTGCTGCGTAATGAAAGCGGCCATGTATCATGTTTACACACACAAATCCATAATACTTCCCACACATTTTCTACATATTTCTCTGATATCGTTTCATCACGAAAGGGAAGTTATACCTATACCAGGTATATACGAAAACAAGTTTAAGCTTTACATCAGAATCATGTGAGAGAGGAAACTTCGTACTTACCAAATAAAGGAGGTTGCAAAAATGGATGTTAGCCACATTCTAGGCGTTCTGGCGTGGTCAGTCATTGTTATTGGCTCATGCTATTTTGTTTACTTGATGCTTCCATTACTTCGTTTCCTAAAAAGAATTGACATGCAGCGGCCTCGGTCAATATCCAATGACCGGTAATCCTCAACTCAGAATAGGGAGAAAGCATATTGATATCCAATAGACTTCGTAAATCACTCTACAGTTTCCTTCCAGTTGTTTTCGGGGTCGTCGTTGCCTTAAGTATTAAGACTTGGGTCATCAGTGCCGCATTTGTACCTTCTGCGTCAATGTACCCCACGATCCCAGCTTTAGATAGAAAAGATCCAGCGTATATTACGGTAGATAAATTGGCGACAGAATTGGGGCACATTCATCGCGGAGAAGTCGTAGTATTTCATTTCCCAGATGACCCGTCGGAACTTTTTGTCAAGAGAGTAGTGGGTATGCCTGGAAATACGGTCACTGTTACCTCAAATGCGGTGTATATAAACGGCCAGAAACTTAATGAATCAAACCCGGATATCTCAGTGTTGAACGGGCCTTATCATGGCACCTTTCATGTACCCATTGGGCACTATTTTATGCTAGGTGATAATCGTCCTATATCGGATGACAGCCGTATGTGGGTTCACAAATATGTATCTCGTTCTGCGATTGTCGGGAAAGCAAATGTCGTTTTTCACGACTTCACCATAAAGGCAATCTCACAAAGCTTAACCCTGAAGAAAAGATATGGGAGATAAAGCCAGAGGAGATCAGTAGGGGTGAAAGCTCTTCAGTATAAAGTAAACAGTTTGTAAAAAGCAAGAAATCATCTGAACTGTAGAAATTCGGCCCCGGATGTTTAATAACTATCAAGAAACTGTATCGTGAATTTTGTAGATCTTCACACGAACTCCACACTTTCTTGAAACTTTCTTCACCACTTCCCTTTACGATGACAGGGTAAAAAAAGCTTAAATAAAGGAGTTGGTCATACCGTGCTTACAACAAGTGATCTTGAGCGTAACACCAAAGAACAAGAGCGTCTTCTTGAGGAATTAACTGAAGGGCATCCAGAAAGGAAACAACTTGTACGGCAACTGAAAAGTTTTGCTGTCGATGTACCATCCATCATTGATGTTATGAAACATATAAAGACAAAAACAGTAACAGCGTATTATACTGGGCAAGAGACTGAGCAACGATGACGAAATAAAACTTATGAGTTTGTCCATCCCACAAACACGTAAATGAAGCTATGGATGTATTTGAGCAAAACCCAAAAACTACGAACTTACTCTTTTATGGAAATTCAAACTACCATCAAAATCTGCAATTAGAGTTGTATTCAATGAACCATATTACGCTCTCGAGATCTATGTTCCAGTAGATGCTAAAGAAATACAGAATTCTCACTGCCGGATGTTTTTGGACGCGTAAAGGCGCGCGGCGAACTCCCTTCATAATACGTGCTCTTGCCCATTGCTTTGGTCACAATCACTTTTGGTCCTTCGTCTTTACTCTCCTCATAATTAAAAATATTGGTCAATGTTGGATGATAGGAGGTCAACTCATATGGAATTTCATAAGGATTTGTCGCATGTAGGATGGGAAGAAGTTAAGCGAAGACAGTTACAAAGGGAATCCTTAGTATATGAATGGATTAAACTTGTCGGGATGAAACCCGGAAAATCGGTGCTTGATATTGGTACAGGACCTGGAGTCTTCACATTGAAATATGCTCAGGTTGTTGGAAATGAGGGTATAATTTATGCTTTAGATCAATCAAAGGAAGCTCTTGACTTATTAGTAGATGCCACAGACACGAAGCATAGCAATATTCATACGGTTTGTGCAGATGCCGAAATGCCACTACCGTCTGTCGAGGGAGTTGATATTGTGATGATTACGGATATTCTTCATCACGCTCATTCTCCGGTTCGCGTCATAAGAAATATCTATCAGCACATTAAATTGCATGGAAGTGTGCTGATTTCCGAATTCGATCCAAGTTCTGAGGGCCATATTGGTCCACCATTACAAAACAGAATCTCGAAAGAAGAAATTAAAAAGTTAGTTCAGATGGAAGCATTTCAGATCGTCAAGGAGGGAAAGCAAGAACATGAGCATTACTACCTGCTATTAAAGAAGGACGCTTAAGAGCCATTCACGTTGTAAGACGGATTGCCTTGCATAATTCAGTCAAGTTCCTAAGTCCCTGGCATGCTGATATACAAGGCCAAGAGCTTGATTCATATGTAGAGTTGGCACCAGACTCCAGTCGCCCTTATGTGAGCCGTTAACCTTACTTCTTAGTCCTCAGGTAGACCAAGGACGATAAGATTCTCCAGCTCGGTCGTCCTCGGTCGTCGATTTCCCCCACTGCTTAGCCGATACATACGAAACCCGAAACCTACAGTGTATCCATTTCAGTACCACGAGCTACCTACTATGAACTCTAGTGTATGAACCTCCCCTTATAGGCCGCCACACCGAATTTTGGTGTGACGGAAGGTTTATATTGCCCATCACAGTTTCTCCATACTTTGCCCAAACTTCGCACACAAATTCTTGTTAGTTTAAATACCGTACAGAGTATATGAAAGGAGAATGACATATGAAAAAAACATTCCTGTATGTACCCGCTGTTCTGCTAGGGATAGGAATCGGTGGTCTTGGGATTGTTCAGGTCATGGCTCAAAGAAATGCTTACACCGGAGGGACCAACAGTACGTCTTACGCTTCCCCAGGCTGGGGTATGATGCAATCCTTTACGGGTTCAAACGCAAACTCAGTACAGGCCATGTCCAAGCAACAGGCAAATACAGCCATGCAAAACTCACTGCAGGATGCGAGTGTAAATAAAGAAACAAATACCATCACCTACTCGAAGCAAAACGTAACCATCGTCTTTTTCGCCGGTCCCGAAGAGGCTGATGGCAAATTCGTCGTTGGAGGGTTGGTCAACCCGACGATTCATTTGCCAAAGGGTGCACACGTACAGTTTAAGATAATTAACATGGATAGCGGTATGCCACATGGTATTGAATTGACCGCAGCAAACCCGCCCTATTCGTATATGTCGATGATGCAGGGTGGGATCTATTCAGGGTCCTTTATCCCACCTTTGCCAGAGGCGCAAAATGACCAATACCCAGTTGCTGCATCTACTTTCGTTGTGAACCAGACCGGTAATTTCCATTACCTCTGTCAAGTACCAGGACATGCTGCCAAAGGCATGTACGGAAAAATGATTGTCAGTTAACACTTTATCCGTCGTTTCTCCATTCTTTCTACACATTTTTTTGCCATACTGTACGTGCTGAACAGGGGGACTTAGTAAGGAGGGACCTACGTTGGGACTATTTGACCGCATCAGGGATGTATTCAACCATCAAGAAAGCAGTCCCCCGGAACACCTTGAGGGGTACCGGCGCATTGGCGATCAGGTCTATGAAGCGAAAGTGGAATTGGCCGACGAGCAGAATCCGACAGTCCGACTGTTGCTTCGCGTGGCCGAGGTATTTCAAATCATGGGAAATGCATTGCTTCGCGATGTCATATCCCCCTCCACCACTTCTGCTCGTCGGGTAGCAGATATCACCCATGAACAAGCGGAGACTTGGTACGGGCATATTCCCGACCTGCTCATCGCTGCACGAAAAGAGGTGTTGTACGCAGAGAGCAGCAGGGTAGAACTTCCTATCCAGATTGGAGAGCGCGTTGAATCCCAGGACATGTGTCCTCTCAGCCATTTGATTGGACTGCGAAGAGCTGCAAATGGACTCGAAGATCTCGTAGCAGATGATATTTCCCGCATGCGCGCAGACAAGGACAGGTATCGTCAAATACTCTTCCTCTATGAGGAGGCAAGAACACGGCGAAGTACGGGAGATGCCCTTGTTGGCCCTGTCATGAATGGAGAGCGTGTTCCACACGAGACCCATGAGGATGCAAAGGAACAATACTGGCAGGCCCTTGCAAATTATCTCCTCATCGTCCAAGGGATAGAAAACGACTCACTCATCACTGAGTTATTTTCCCCCCACAGCAAGCTGGATTTAGAAGACGTTTGGAAAGTCACTGCCCAACTTGCTTTGGAAGATATCGGTGACGCAGAGAAACGTGATCAAACCAATCAAGAATTGGAGTCATTCTGGGACTCGCACCGTATTACAGATGAGGAACGCCGTTATGAACACACAGTAGAGAAACTGGTTGTTCGGGGGGATATCCAGGAAAATGGATATTGGTACCGCATCCCTTTTCAACCAGTATATATGGTGACCGCATCGCGAATTGATATTGCCGGACACAAGATTTCACGAGGGCATGAGTTTGTATGGGACTACGGTAAGGAAGCAGGGCAAAGGTTTCTCTCCCGCTCTGAGTTTCGTTACGCTGACGAGAGATTCCATTAACAAAGAACTGTACCAGACATTAGTCAGTTAAAAGCAATAATTTGAAAGGAGATCATCTCAATGTCACTATTTAGTCGTTTGAAAGATTTAGTCAGGTCCAATTTAAATGACCTTATCTCCAAGGCTGAGGATCCAGAGAAAAGCCTGAACCTGTTTATTGAAGATGCATCCGAACATTTACGACAATTCACCGTCGAAGTAAACCGCTATGAAGCGGAACGAATCCGGGTAGAGAAGCAAACTGAGCAATGCCAGAAATCCGCCAAGGAATGGCATGAGAAAGCCCAATTGGCTCTCAAACAAGACCGCGAAGACCTGGCCAGAAAAGCTTTGGAACAGGAGCAAAAGGAACAAAATCGACTCGAAGAACTGAACGCAGAACTCGTAAACATGGAGCAAACTTCCAAAGAATTAAAGGAACAGCACCGACTGTTGCAGGAAAAACTGGAGGAAGCAAAAGAAAAACGGGACGATTTGGTTCGTAGAAATCGATTGGCAAAGGCACAGCAAGGGGCGGCTAGTTCCCTTAACAAGGCAGGTAAAGAGGACCCTTTTGCAAAGTTTGACCGCATGGCAGACCTTGTAGAACGGCGAGAAGCCGAAGCAAAAGCTTCGTATAATACCATGACGGGGACTTTATCCTACGAAATGGATCAGTTGAAAAAAGAACAATTAAACTCGGAAGTGGACGATGCACTGGCAAAGCTGAAGGCAGAAACGGAGTCTAACGCCGACAATTCACGAGATTAGGCTTATTCCCACGAAAGAAAGGAGGTCGTTAGATTGGGATGTGGCGGAGGTCATTCCCATATGCCGTTTCCGTTTCCAATACCACCGATGGAAGAACCTATTGAGCGCAGACAGTCTGGCAAGGAGATCTTAAAGACACGATTAGCCCGTGGAGAAATTACGCTGGAAGAGTACGAGGAAATGATAAGCGTATTGGACAATGGACCACACGTTTCTCGACCCATTTCCCGATCTCAGAAGCGCACTTCGCATATCCGTATGCCGTGACCTATTGGTTGAAGCACTCCGCTACTCTGCGGAGTGTTTTCTTCCTCCTTTTCGCCAGCTGATACAGAAGGAAGTTCCCTCGTCAAGTTCACTGTTCACTGTAATCTCTCCCCCAGTACTTCGTACGAGTTGCTGAACGATGGCCAAGCCTAGACCGCTTCCCCCTTTCTTCCGATCCCTTGACTTATCAATCCGATAGAATCTTTCAAATACATTGGCCAATTCCTCTTCAGGGATACCGACACCTGTATCTGTCACGCACAATACACTGCTTCCTTCCACATTATCAACAACAATATCAATGCGGCCGCCTTGCGGAGTATACTTCACCGCATTATCAAGTAAATTCCACAAAAGTCTCGATGCGTCTTCACGACTGATACGTACCTCTACAGGTTCCTGCGCATATCTTACAGCCAGCTCTATGCCGACATGCGTGCACCGTGTTGAAAAAATTTTTTCAAGCGATTCCACGACTTTTCGAACATCCAGCAACCGTGGCGCAATGGCGTTTTGTACGTCAGTCTCGTAAAGTGTTTCAATAGAGGCGACCAACTTTTCAAAACGTTCCACTTCTTCCAACCAACTTTGTAGTCTCTGCTTGTCGGGTTCCCACACTCCATCGAGAAATGCTTCGGCATGAGACTTCAGTGTCATGAGTGGTGTCCGTAACTCGTGGGCCATATCCTGTATCATCTGCTTACGCAGCGCTTCCTGCTTGTTCAACTGTGTGGTTAAATAGTTCAGCGTATCAGCCAGTGACGCCAACTCATCATGGCCCTTTATCGGGATTGAGCGGTTCCACTCACCCTCTGCAATGTCTCGTGCATGGTCCGTCATAACTAGAATTCTTTTGGTAAAGAGACGGGTTAAGATTGTGAGTAATATGACAATGACAATCACCAGCAGTGGTATGATCCACAGCAAGCTCTGGGTCAGCGCCTGGTTGAACCTTCTTTCGAGCTGCTGCGACAGACCTTGCGGCAAGTGGGAAACAGATTCACACGCCATACCAAAACAATGAGAGATCTCCAGTTTCAACATGAATGTAAGTAATATTAATAACAGTAAGATGACGGAGAAGAGTGTCAGAGATAACTTTGTTCGAATCTTCATGCTTGTCTCCTGCCAAAACGGTAGCCTACGCCATAGACGGTCTCTACGTATTGTGGATGTTTTGGATCTCTTTCGATTTTACTTCTCAAATTTTTAATATGGGCATCGATTGTCCGAAAATCCCCTTGGAAATCAATCCCGAACACAAGCTCAACTAACTCTATTCGACTGAAGACTCGTCCTGGATTTCTACACAACGCCAGCAACAGGCGATACTCCGAAGCGGTTAATGGTACCTTGGCTCCGTTTTTCGAAACCAACTGTTGTCCTGCATCAATAAACAGGGCGCCGTCACTGTACCACAACCTCTCAGTCAAGAGTTCATCAGTGTTCGTCCTTCTAAGGATGGCTCTCACTCGTGCGACAACCTCCTTTGGACTGCAAGGTTTCGTCACATAATCATCGGCCCCGAGACTGAGACCGCGTAATAAGTCCACTTCCAAATGCTTGGCTGTTAACATTAAAATGGGCACTGATGATTCGCTCCGTAGGATTGCGCATACGTCTTCACCGCTGATATCCGGCAGCATGAGATCCAACACCACTAATGAAGGCGCATTTCTGCGGAACAAAGCCAGCGCTTCTTCCCCGCTTGCAGCTGTCAATACCTGAAACCCATCTCTTCGCAGATATTCTGAAATGACATCGACAATTTTAGGCTCATCATCCGCAATAAGAATCGTATAATTTTTATTCATGTTCTTCCTCACAACCTGCAGTTTCATGTAATCCCGAACTTCGTACATCCCGAAGGGCTTCTCCGCCCAAGCCAATAACAATGACGAGCAAATACAGCCACTGTGCCGCACTAAAAATGAAAAGGTGTGTCACTTGCGGTACAAATAACGTTGTCGCAAAGAGAACTGCACCCGTGATACCCCACCTCAGCGGTGCTGAGATCCAACGTTTTGTGCGTTTCATTTGCAAGAGAGTAAACAAAAATAGGAAGATAGTACTTCTTATCACGTCTTCTAATCGAAAAGGCATCAGATTTACTATAGACAAATAGAGAAAAAAAGTGGCGGAACCTAGATAAAAAATCATTGCGCCATGTGCGAATGCTTCTTGTGTGAATAATTTGCGCTTGTACAATCCCCACAAACTGTAGAGAATCATTGCTGCTACCCCTATAATCCAGCCATACACGGGCGCCCCGCTTAATACGGCTAGCAGATCCTCCTTCAAATTCACTGTTGGATGGAGCATCAATCCTGCAAGGAATCGGCTAAATATAATAAACACCAAAAGGATACCTGGCAGTTGCTCCCGAAACAGCGCTCCCACCTGCGACTTATCGAACCATTTTAGATACCCCCACAATACAAAACCACTGACGGCCAGTCCAATCCAATCTGACGGGATCCGGTAAAATAATGACGTCAGCATTAGCTTGCGATCCTTTTTAGGTCAGCGTTCAGGGTACCAGCAGATAAAGAGCCGACATTTTTCGCAACGATAATTCCTTGTCGGCTGACAAAAAACGAAGTAGGAATACCAACGACCTGGTATTCTTTTGACACCTTTCCCGACCTATCTAACGCAACAGGCCATGTCATGCCATATTGATGAACAAAGTTAGCCATCGCCTGAACGCTGTCCTCAGATGTGATGTTTACACTTAGAAACACAACCTGCTTTCCATATTTTTGATAGGCCTTCACAATATCCGGCGTTTCAAGACGACAGTAGGTACACCACGACGTCCAGAAGTTAATGAATATCGGTTTTCCTTGAAGGGAATCTGTTGATACCGGCTTATTATCCGGGTACTCCTTTAAGGTAAACGCTGGCATTTTGTATCCGGTTTTGGGCGCCTCAGCGACGGAAGAAGTCTCACCGCGGCTCCTTTGAGTTCCAGCATACGCGACGCCTATCCCTAAAACCACCATAAATATACCAATCAGGGTCCATTTATATACTTTCTTCATCCCAGCACTCTCCCACTACATTAAAATCCTGTAAACCCACCATATAACTGAATTAACCAAACGGTGATTCTTGCCATCTCATTGGTAATGAGTAGAAAGCCGATGACAATCATCAGATAGCCCCCAACCTTGGAAAGGATGACTCCATACTTCACCAACTTCCGTACGGATCCCAACGTTAAGCCCAATATGAGAAACGGTATGGCAAAGCCGATGATGTATGCCACTGTCAGAGAAATACCAAGGGAACTTTCGGTGGCACTCAACACGAGCACGGATGCTAAAATCGGTCCGATGCAGGGCGTCCATCCCGCAGCAAAGCTAATCCCTACGAGTACAGAACCCACATAGCTCGTCTTCCTTTGTTTGTAATGCCACTTTCTCTCCTGAAAAAGCCATTTAGGTGAGATCAGACCACTCAAAAACAAGCCCATGATTACAATGATGATGCCGCCGCCAATTCTGATGACGTTGCGATACTGCACGAAAATTTGGCCCAAGACCGTTGCCGTCAATCCAAGAGCAAAAAACACAATGGAGAATCCAAGAATAAAGAACACCGTATGGGTAAGAGCTCGTACTCTGTATTTCGGTTTAGAAGTTTCAGTGCCGCTGAACGTAATACCCGATATGTAGGAAATATAGGACGGGTACAGTGGCAGTGTACAAGGCGAAATGAATGACAATACGCCGGCTAAAAATGCAAGCCAGAGCGTCGGATGAGTTGCCAAAATAACCCCTCCCTTAGGATCCGCATCTTTTTATCATTACAGAAGACAAATGGCGTCTCCACACATGTGCGTCTATTCAGCAAGTTTCATATCAGTTTCCATCTGCTGCAATGTCAAAGGACCAATCACGTGCTTGACAAGTTTCCCATGAGACGTAATGAACAGCGTCTCAGGTTGACCTGTGATACCAAAAACAGGCGTCCAACTATTGTTGGGATCCAGCAATACCGTGATGCTATCCGGTAAGTGGTATTTCTTTATATACTGCACCACAAGTGCTTTGCTATCACCACGGTCGACCATGACGACATGAACTTTCTCACCATGTTTCTTAGCAAAGGTAATCAAGTCTGGTGTCTCCTCAATACAGGGAGGACACCAGGGTGCAAAAAAGTTTAGAAACACCGGCTCGCCGCGCAGTGAATCCAATTCAAAAGAGGTTCCGGCCACCGTCGTTGTACGAACATTTGGGACAGTTTGACCAGGTTTGACAGCAGATCGAGGATGATAATTCTTAAACATCAAGATAAGTACGACTACCAGGGCCATCACGGCTGACGCAACGATGATGATGCTTCTTCTTTCGATTTTCAACAGTCTTCTCTCCAAGCGCGACATTCAAATTTCTCTGCTGCTTGTAAGAATAAAGCATAGTTTTGAAGAAAATATGAAGATGGTAGTGGAACACAAACTTGCACCAGGGATCTTCATTCTTTCTTCACATTTCATCGTTAGAATCTACCAGTGTTTGAATCCACTCGTGTAACTTATGGGCCAGCCCCAAGTACAACTGGAGGTAGGTTGAATGCATTCCTATTGGTTTTGGATTGGGTCCTTTCCAATTCGCTCGTACAGTACCATTTTCGCCCTGGCATTTTTGCTGGGTCTGGCTGTTACGCTGTATTTTACCAAGATTTACGGAAATCCGGGAGACAGCGAACTTTGGTGGAACATGGGACCGATATGCCTCTTAGGAGGGATTATTGGTGCCCGAGTTTGGCAGGTATTTTTCTTTGATTGGTCCTTTTACTCACATCATTTGGGCCAAATTGTTGCCGTTTGGAACGGTGGACTCTCGATTCAAGGGGGAATTGTTGGCGGGTTTATCGCAGGTGTTTGGTATATATGGAGGAAACAAAAGAGCTGGATTCACTTTGCGGACCTCGCCGCACCAGGGCTGTTGATTGGGCAAAGCATCGGACGCGACGCCGATTTTATGAATGGGAGTGCATATGGTTCTCCAACACACAGTCAATTCGGCGTGCTGTTTCCAAAGGATACACTGGCAGCTCAACAGTATCCTGGACAAGCATTATGGCCCTCTGTAGTTTGGGAGGCACAAGCAGACATCATTTTGTTTGCAATTCTCTTAATCCTCTTCCAACGGAAGAAAAAATGGCCTTCTGGTACAGCTTTTTCCTTCTACTTAGTCGCCTACAACGCTATGCGTTTCTTCATGGAAATGTTACGTGGCGATTCACCCCGGTTTGCCCTGGGATGGGATGCGGCACAGTATACGGCAGCCATATCCGTACTTATTGGGATCGGTTTGACCATCTGGGTATTTATCAGAAAGAAGCAAACCCGGGTCTCTTATACAGGTTCGTCAGAAACATAATATGGTTTCCCGGAAAGAGGCGTCTTTGAACTTTCCTCTTTCCGGCCCTTTTTGTGTTCTTTCGCTTTGTTTATTACAAAGTCTGTTTCGGCAGACTCTGTTGCGTCGGGACAGTATCATCAGGATGCATCATACCGTCCCAAAGCCAATGACGATTCTCTTTAGAAGAAGAACCTTTATAGTATGAGACGTTCAATCATTTCTTTATTTTGTTCAAAGCCGATAAAGTGCTGTTCTTTTTTGCCAAGACCTAAAAATCCTTTTTTGGTAATGACAATGCCGGGGACAATTCTCCCTCCCGTTTTTTTCTTTAAGTCTGCTTCTTTTTCGGGATTTTCAGTAAGGTCAATGTTTTGATACTGAATTTGGTGAGATGAAAGAAACTCTTTCAACGCTTGGCAATCTGTTCAAGTAGGGCGTGTGTATATGGTAATATTCGATGTTTGCATAAGGCATCCCCTTTCTAAGTATCCAAATTACTCTTTCCATTTTAACCCCTTTAAAAATCCTCATTCAAATCTCGGAACTGCGTCAATGCGACGAAATATGTCTGAAAAGGCAACAAGTTTCACGTCTTTAATTGAGAAACCCGCTGCAGAGAGATTGTCCATCGTTCGCCGATTCACATTGGCACCTGTCATCCGAACAACCACTGGATTCATCACATGAAGCATGGCTGCAAGTGGAAGATGATCGCTAAGCATATGCTCCAACATGAGCAGATGCCCATCAGGCTTCAATACACGACGAATCTCCTGCAATCCTACAATAGGGTTAGGCACTGAGCAGAAAACACAGGTTGAAACGACTGTATCAAAAGTATTGTCTGCAAAATCCAAGTGCTGAACATCCATCTGTAACAGTTGAATAGTTGCTTGAGATTCGTGAACTCGCTTGGATGCATACGATAGCATCCGCGGACTAAAGTCAATCCCGACAACATGCGTCCCTTCGGAATAATACGGCAGGTTTGCTCCCGTTCCTACACCCACTTCGAGAACTTCACCTTGTGCAGCACGAATCAGCTGCTCGCGTTGGTCCTCATCGACCATTCGGTCCATCCGGTCAAACAACGGTGCAATCCGGTCATATCGCCGACGAATTTTATTTGATTTAACATCCATAGTGAACCACCTGCCAATGAATTTTAGAAACCTATGTTTAACATACTCCTGAATTCACCCAGGTACTTTCCTTAGTCTAGTTATATCCCAAAAATATGTAGAAAGTATGTAGACACTGTGACTGCAGGCGGTGAGTAAAACATGACGGTTTGTCCAGCCCAATCCATTGTTCACTTTAGCGGTCAATCCCGTGGAACAGTTGGACGGCTTTCACCATCAAACTGGATGTCCGGTTTTTCAAAGTTGTTATCGTTTCTTGATACTTTCTACACAAGTTTTATGTATGCTCCCTATGGAGGTGAAGACAAAGATGATGTTCGGGGGCTTCTTTTTTATTGTGATTATCGCGACAATCTTATATTTCTCTGTATTGCGCCACGGAGGACACAGTTCATGGCATCACGGTTATCACAATCATCATGATGGTCATCACCATGACCACGGTCATTATGATAATCACCATCATTCTCATTACAGTTCTTATCGGGACAATGAGAGTCATTCTAGTGACGATCTCATTACACTACTGCAACAGCGATATGCCAAAGGAGAAATTGACAGGGAAACATATCAGAAGATGTTAAAGGAACTGAAAAGATAACCATAAATTTAAATCATTACACTGTGACAGCATTCTTCTCCATTCGAAATTGCAGTTACCTCGTACCGTCCGCCGTCTCCTGACGGAGAATTCCACAGAGCGGACGGTAGCGGAGACAATAAGGTTGAAGTCTTTGCACCCCAACATTTCAGATGATGAAAACTCCTAGTAGCCAGACTAAGCAGCGCCAACGAACTTTCGGCACTCATGGGCGCATTTGAGACACATATGACCACATCGTTGTGAGTGTGAATCATGAAAATGAAGGCATTCGTTACCGCATGACTCGCAAACCTTCGCGCATAGCTTCACCTTTTTTCTAGCAAACGGGCTGTTGGCTGAAAGAGATTGAGCTGTGTCTTTACAGGTTTTTGCACACTCCCTTAGCAGTTGTATCTGTCGAAAACGCATGGAGGTGTCGGTTGCCTCCAGGAGAACAGTAATGGTTCTATGGCACATATGTTCACATTCGTGAAGTGTTTTAAGAAGCCTATCACTGTGATGGGCGGCCCCATCTTGAATACTAAACGATTGACTGGGCTGAGCAGTTGAGTGAGCCATCACCCCCCCATCGGAGAGAGGGTGTTGCATCGAGGAATTGTGCGTGTGCTCCGCACGGTGTTCAGCCCGCTGATTGTCGTCGGTCATATAATTCTCCTCCTTAACTTAGCCTTGGAAATCTACACGATAGGTATGCCATGTGTCTTTGTCCGTGTGCAGGTGTGGAGGAAAATTGGGTGTTTGCCGAGTCAGTAAATCTTATACTCAATGGAATTCGTCCCCGCTCGCAGGGTAGGGGCCTTCAATGATTCTTCAGTAGATCAATAGACACAGTCTTCAACGACATCCTCCTGCATAGTTATAAGGAGCAGAACTTCATATTTTCGGAGTGGTCACAACGCGTCTCATGAAGAATAACTTTGGTGCGCGTTGAACTATCAGCGGTATAGAATTGTGTCCGCGCATCCTTGAGACACTGCATGTAGGAGGCCTCATAGTGGTTGTTATCTCCATGAGTCTGTTGGGAACGATGCTTGGAGTGTTCGTGACTTATGCATCAATCTCAGAAGTGTCGTCCTTAAACCATAGTCGCATCATGCGCATCTCCATGCTAAATACAATGTCCCTCACATTTATCTTTTCCATTCTCGTTATCACGACCACGGGGAGTCAATTGCTTGCTATGATACTGCCAGTATTTATAATGACGAACTCTATGGTGAGGTTTAGTCAAAAATTCAGTAAACTTGACGTGGTGGAAGGGCTTCTCACATCGATAATGAGCGCATCGATGGGTGTCATGCTTATCGGAATGTTTTCGAGAGCGGCCGTGTGGGCACTCGAATCGTTCCTCGTCCTTAGTGAGATTCTTCTGTTGGCTTCCATAGCCAGGCCAAAAAGACGCCAATAGCACTCTGTTGTCGTCTCCTTTACATTTCTCTCGAAGTCTGTACTTCAAATCTGTTTACTGCCTCTACAATTGAACTTCGCAGACAATGACCAGCTACCTAGTGTAGTCTCATGAGACTACACTAGGTAGTTCATCCATTCTCTCCGGTTAGTACCCTTCCCCGGTATTGGTATGTCGTTGTGGAGGAGTAAAAATAGTCGGAATTATTCTTTAGATAATAAACCGTCACCCCCATACTAAAAGTACAGTTATTAAAAAATTTACGGGGGCGAAAAATATGAAAAAGGCTTTAATGATGTGGTTGGAATGGCACTGTTGGTGCTGGCAGGGTGTGGAACACAGAATTCCACTACCAACGGCCAAGCCTCGACAACACCGGCTAATCATACAAACACCACCGCAACGGCCTCGTCCAAAACTACTTCAACTTCCCTGAAGAAACAGCACATTTACTTAACCGTTTTACCCGGTGGAAAACTAGGCTCTGATGGCAAGAAACACGATGCGTTCTCACCGAGCAACTTTACATTGGTGAAAGGTGTTCCAACAACCATCACGATTTACAACTTTGACGACATGAAGCACAGTGTTACAAACAGTAAGCTGGGACTGAATATCCAAGCCAATCCATCCAAAAAAGATGGCAAACCCGGTGTAACGACGGTGACTTTCACACCAAAACAGGTGGGGGATTTCACATGGCAGTGCGTCGACCCCTGTGACACAGACAACAACGGCTGGGCCATGTCTCATACCGGATACATGAAGGGAACCATTCATGTTGTACCTAATCAGAAAGCGACACAGGATATTTCCTTAACAGTCATGCCCGGGGGCAAACTGGGCCCCGATGGAAAGAAACACGATGCATTTTTGCCGGCGAATTTTACAATGCAAAAGGGGGTCCCCGTCAAATTAACAATCTATAACTACGACGACATGAAACACAGCATCACCAGTCCAAAATTGAACCTGAATGTTCAGGCGAATCCATCCAAGAAAGACGGTAAGGCTGGCGTAACGACGGTGACTTTTACCCCGAAACAGGCGGGCACATTCCAATGGAACTGTGTTGACCCCTGTGACACAGACAACAATGGCTGGGCGATGTCTCATTCCGGCTACATGATGGGGAATATTACAGTTCAGTAACAGTGCTTATCTCTCTTTACTTAAAAATATTGGTTTCTATAAACCGCCACACGTGCTGTGGCGGTTTCCCCTTTCTTACGGCGATTCTCGGATAACTTCCATTGATCTTTTAGCAAGCTGCTGAGTATACGTAAGAGTTATTTTATTGATTGCCCTGTAAAGCCTTGTCCACATCTGTTTTCAGGGACTTCCATTTGAGCAGACCCTGGTGGTACCACAGTATATGACCGGATGAAGATACTAATACTTGTGTAGGGATCCCATTCACTCCATACTTTTCTGCGACCTTATCTTGATTGTCCAACGCAACCGGGAATGATAATTTAAACTTTTTCACATAATTCACAACGTGTTTCGTCGAGGGTTCCGATAAACGCAAGTCCACTCCGACAACGCTGGGAAAGTTCTTATGATTTTTCGACCACTTCTCAGACTTCAGCAGTGCAGGAATCTCTTCTTCACAGTCCGGACACCAAGTGGCAAAAAACTCCAGTAGTTTGGGACCTCCTCCACCTCCCACTGAAATGGAACCATTCTTGCCCCCAGGTAAAATCGCAAGCAGGTGAAATGGACGGCTCTTCGATTCCTTCGGACCGACCTTACCCGGCAAATAAGCTAATTTTCTGGTCGGGGGGATGTTCACCGAGGGGTGGCCCGGTATGAGCGGAACTACCTGTTTCAGAAGGTCCCTTGTTTCGGTTCCAATGACCGAAGTCGACGCCTTGGTGGAGTTAAGATACAACCATTTTTCGTGTCCATCGGGCCCAATCACATATACCGCTGGCGTATGCTGTATATCTGTCCCATGGATAACCTTGGACTCTATAAAATATTTCTGATATACGGACTTTAACTGAGAGGCCGATCCCGTAAAGTAGTTCCACATATGCAACACATGGTGTTGCTGAGACCAGGTATGGACATCCTTCACTGAACTCGCGACAGGGTTTGCGTTGACGCCTACAAAAGCTACTTCCGATGCAGCGGACCCGAGATCGTACCGAACATTCTGCATAACGACTGCCGTAAGTGGACAAACCGTCGTCCCCTTACTATCGATGAAGCTCAAAACCACCACTTTATGACGAAACTCAGAGAGGCTCCCCGGTTGTCCGAACTGATTTGTCAAATGAAAATTAGGCGCCTTCTTCCCGGATAGCGATGAACCGGAATCAACGGAAGGCGATGAAGTATTAGAGGAAGATTTCGATGCCTTTGCAGAACTGACAGTTCCCACTCCAGAACGGGGATTACCCAGATGTGTAACAGTTTTCCACGCAGCCACCCCACCCCCTAAGACGACTGCAACTACAGCTACGGCAATGACCCCGTCACGGAGTCGTTGAGTACTTCTCTTCATCTCATTTCACCTCTACCGCTGTTAATGCCAGAATCCAAGCTTTCAGTTACAACACCGTTTGGAAACCAGGACCAAAGACCCAGTACCAGACGAGATATAGCCCACCAGCTGCCATGACCAAGGCACTAAGCTTCTGTATGATTGGTATCGTGCTGCGTATAAAACGGATCACAAACGTACGTGTCAGCATGGTGAGCAGAGAGAGCAAAGTGATGACAACTCCCATCCCCAGCGTATATGCTGCGAATAGAAGAATTACTCCGCGCGTTCCTGTACTCAGTCCTTCCGCAACGACAGCTAAGAACACGGGAAGACTACAGGTTAAGGAAACGAGTCCATAACTTATACCGTAAACAACAAATGAGCCGTTCGACCCACGTCGAAAAATTTGCTCGAGCCGCTCTGTCCAAGTTCCAAAGGACCATTTGATAGACAGTGTACCGCGCCACGTAAATACAGCAGCAATTAACAGCAAAATAGCCACAAGAAGTGATATAAACGGCACGGCAGCAAACAGTAAATGGCCAATTAAACCGACCAAGAAACCAGCCGCACCAAACACTACAACAAAGCCTATTGTTATCAAAATCCCTGATCGCAAACCTACGTACCAAGGATTTTGATTCGTTTCTATCCTGTCTGACAACAAATACATGAGATATGATGGGAGCAGCGCAATACCGCAGGGATTGAACGCACCAATCATTCCGGCGGTAAAGGCCACAAACCACGGAATCGCCAAGTTGAACCCTCCAGAGCTCGTGTCTTAAGGTTTTCTAAAATTCTCCCTTTGGATTATAACAGCTACACTACTATAATAGGTAACATAAGTCACGATTCTGTAACATGTAAGCACAGGACGCTGTTGACTAAGTGCTCTCTTGTCACTCCAGAGGAACAATACACAAAAGACAAATAAGGAGGAACTACAAGTGAAGAAAGGTTTTTGGCGTAGTGAATGGGTAGTTCCTATTGCAGTATTGATAGTTGGAATCGCCGTTTTATCTGTTTTGAAGGCCAACTTTGGACAGAGTGTTAAACACACAACCACCCCTAATCCAGGCGGTAATCTCACAAAGTCCACTGCAAAACACAAAACAACTGGCAGTAACGGACAGTCCAAGTCAAAGAACAGTGTTATCAATGCGGGTGATGCGATGCATGGAAGACCTGCGCCGAATTTCACCCTAACAAACCAATTCGGGAAGAAGGTATCACTAAGTCAATTTAAAGGTAAGACGGTGATACTGTCATTTATCGACAGTACGTGCCATGCCATCTGTCCCTTAACCACGGAAGATATTAAGACTGCCGTTCATTTACTCGGTCCAAAGGCTCAGAAGAACATACAGATAATCGGTGTCAATGCGAATCCAAAATCGACTTCCGTCGCGGCTGTAAAAAAGTACTCAATAGAGCACGGTATGTTGCATTCATGGCAGTACCTGACGGGATCGTCAACACAACTGCACAAAGTTTGGAAAGACTACTACGTATATTCAGGCGTAGTAAACGGACAAATAGACCATACTCCTGCTCTGTACGTCATAGGGCCAAAAGGGAAAGAGAAGCTGCTTTATATGGTCCCGAGCCAATACTCCTCAGTGAACGCTGAGTCTCACGTGCTGGCAAAGAACATCGCCAAGTATCTGCCGAGTTCCATTAAAACAAATATTACACCAGTACAATATCACGCGCCTGCCAAAGGACCAGGGAACCTCATTCAGTTGCCGTCAGCCCTTTCAACGGGATCGGCAAAGTCAGTGACATTAAATCCGAGGAAGCCGCAACTCGTTGTGTTCTTTGCCTCGTGGATCCCGCATATCAAGGAAAAATTGACACGGTTGAACAAATACGCAAGTCAGCCGGGGCATCCTCAGGTCATAGCAGTGGACGTGGCAACTACGGAACCTGGGCTAAAACCATTAACAAAATTAATGGCGCAATTTCCAAAACTGAACTTTAAAGTGGGAATTGATAAAACGGGAAAAGTAGCAGACGCATATCACATACAAGAGTTGACCTGGTTTGCTTTAAAAAGCAGTTCTGGAAAGATTGTCTGGCATCATTCTGAGTGGATTAAAATGACACAAATGAGCAAGGACGTTAAGAAAGCCCTGACGCAATCGCATCAGTGAATTTTCATTGTGTCAACAGCATTCAAGTAAAGCCCAAACGCAAGAGAGTACAGAGCATGTGCCGTCCCTCCCAGTCCCAGTTCTATTTGTCGACAATGGATCATGCGACATCATAGCCAGCCTCTTCGATGGCAGATTTCAGGTCTGCCTCCGTTGCTGTTGCTTCATTAAAGATAACCTTCGCTTCATTGAGCTCCAAACTTACCTCCACAGTTTCAACGCCATCGACAAGTCGTAAGGCTTTCGTAACGGAGTTCACGCATCCTTGACAAGTCATGCCCTCGACGGGAATGGTAACAGTCCTCATTATAGATTGTTCCTCCTTTCCTTATCACTGCACGATTTTTACGTATTGTACCTCAAACGGCTGAAAAAATCCGTACTCTATGGCTGACACGAAAAACATGCATTGAAATAATTTTGAACTTACTCTCATTAGATTATCCTGGGGTGATTACATTTGATACATTCTTACGGCGGAGACAAGGCCAAATTACTTGCTAGACTACGTCGAATCGAAGGACAGGTTCGAGGAGTTCAAAAGATGATTGAGAATGATAGATACTGCGTGGACCTTCTCGCTCAATTGGCCGCAGTTAAAAATGCTACTAATAAGGTCGCTCTTTCCGTCCTAGAGTCTCACACGCGAGGATGCGTCACTGATGCCATACAAAATCGCGAATCAGAAGATGAGAAAATAGACGAACTCATGGACGTCATTCGTTACTTCACAAAATAATCCATAGAACTAGAATCCCCGGATTCAGCCGACTTCTGGCGTATCCCCGGGGAAACGTGAGTAAATATGTTAATGGCACGTAAAAGCGAGTCACTTCTTTCGCAGTCACGTGAAGTGTAATGATAAGACTCATTATATGGTTTCCACTCATCAGAATAAAATCTATACTGCTATAATATGCAAAGTCGTCGCATGCGGCCCATGCGACGACCGTAAGTTGTGTACTCAACAACCCTCTCAGTTTATTCTTCATTCCCATATCCTGTTACGAAAATCCTTATACATTTAATGTACGGATAAGTGCACGTCGAGTAGGGATGCAGCGGTAGTCTGTATGTTTCGTGATGGAAAATAAGATATTAAGGTTCAGTACATCATCGTTTAGTATGAATCTATAATGATGGGACTGCCTACATGGAAATACGAGGAGGAATCATCAGAGTGTAATGCGATCTGCACATTCATTTTGCGGCCATTTGTCCTTAGATGAATTGGCAGTTTAGAAGAATAAGCAGATAGACTCGTGAGTTCATGATTTTGGATACCTTCAATTGGACGAGCATGTATTCCTTTAAGTGCCTCTTTAATCACAGATTGTGCCTTATCGTCAGACAATTTCTCTGAGAGTAACCCGCTGATGGATACACTAATACGCCCTGTCCAAGCTTTAGTCAAAGGTACATCACTCATTTCTTTAATAACCACCTCCATTTCACATAATTGATACTGATTTCCTTCCGCACGAATCACTAGGATTTTCGATTGCTCGTTCTTCCTTATCAAAATCGAAACCCGGATTCCATTTGGGCGGAACCCGATGATTTTACATGTACCCTTGTATAATGATACTTGGGTCAACCGTTGGTCGATTTTTAATCGTTTGGCAAACCGATATCCTTGAGATTGTATATCTGCCGAATCATCTTTTCCCGCCGAGCTCTCCCCATAGTAGTGAATTCTAAAACAATTCACTATTTCCGGACTGAGTTCGGTCACTGCCAATCGGACAATAGATGTCTGTACCTGATGGTAATGTTTATTACATATGCTACTCCAAGATATTTTACTTCGCTCTACAATGGAATGCCACAGCGCTTCATTGACTGACATAAAATTATCAAACAGAATCACTAGATTCACTTCCTACCATTTGCATCTACTTAGATATTGTCTCCAAATACATGTACAAAGATACATCATCATTGATGTCTTTATTTCTAGGTTTATCTTGCGTATGAAATGGTGACACTTCTACTAGATTTGGTAGAGGTGGCGATACAATATGAATTTACGGCGTGTACTTCTCTTTCTGGCTGCTATTTCTTCTATCGTAGGTATCAAACGATATTTGTTTCCTGCTGCTGTATCAAGTAATCATCAGGATGCCCTTATTCACAATCTAGCGACACCGCAGGAAGCTCCCATTCCTAAAGAAGCATTGAGATTGCGTATTATTGCCAACAGTAACAGTCCTAAAGACCAAAGCGTGAAACTTCAAGTTCGAAATGCCATCGTAATGAAGGTTGCCAAATTACTACAAGGTACACAAACCCAGTCTGAAGCCAAACGTATACTCAAACAGAATACATCTTCACTTGAGCAAATAGCGGTGAACATAGTCCGTCAAAAGGGGCAGGAGTACCCCGTTCAAACAGAGGTAGCCAAAGTCCCATTTCCAACAAAGGTGTATGGCAATAAAGTGTATCCTGCCGGTGATTACGAGGCCCTTAGAATTGTACTTGGAAATGGAAAGGGTGCAAATTGGTGGTGCGTTGTATTTCCGCCACTATGTTTTATAGACATTGCTGAGGGGGACGCTGTTGCAAACTCTAAAGGCTTTCCCGACACTCCCCCACTCGAAACAATCCAAATAGCGGGCCCACAAGGTAAACCAACGAAAGTTCAAGTAAGAATGCTGTCATTGGATCTCGGTGAAGAAATTTGGCACGCGGTAGAAAACCGCCTGTAGTGCCGAATGATTTGTGGGTTTATCCCCCAATAAGACGGACTGTAGAGCTAAACACGGAGTTTAAAGCGGGGCTCTCAACTAACCTGTGACTCTGTTGTTCTCATTTTCTAGTCCTTGAACTTCTCAGGTGCGACCGTCATCGCCTGTTTACCAAGCTGATCCCATGCTTTGATAAATGGACCAATCGGGACTTTTTCCGCGGCCACACCGCCTTTCAGCGGATTATTGATGTACACGTAGTGTTTATTATAGCCTACCAAAAGGACTGCGTGTTCAAAGAAGGTGGCTTTGACCGTTCCCTCTGGACTCTTCCAACTAACCCATGAGTCCGTCGGTTTAAAGGAAGTTGTATCCCACACTTCAACAGGCGTTCCATTTGCCACAATCGCCTCTAAGTTCTTAAAGGACATCCCCGTTAAATCAAGACCGCGGCCAGGCAAAATTTTGTTGACTAGTTTAGTCAACGGCCCATGATAAATACCATATCCGAGATTCTTTTTCCCTGAAACGCTCCCAACAAAACCAACATTCGGATTCCCCCATGAAATCCATTTCTTATTTTTTCTTACAAGTGGCGTCTTGTCCTGCGGCTCCTCTTTAGCCAAGGTCAGCTTGCTAACTGGATGTTTTTCAAATGTGAGCAACATAGCCAGGCTTGTCACTTCACAGCCATTACGAAGCTGTGGTAACTGGGAAATGGCCGGGACATGAATCAGTGCATGACTCGGTAACGAATGTTTCATCATCTTCTGTACAATATCGTGTTTGCTTGGAACATGGTTCTCGTAATGGTTGGAGCTATCCCCGTCCTTCGCTTTGACTGTAGCTCCGCTTCCTATTTGTCCCTTTGCTGATGATGGCGTCTGTCCTAGATTGCTGGCCCCTCTTGTCTGATTTACAGAACTGGAACTGGAGGTTGAATTCCGTGGCCCGGAAGCGGACGTTGAGTAAACGTTATAGTGACTTACCTTCTGAATAATCCACGCGGCGGTTGTACTTCCGCCAAGGACAGCTAAAACCAAGGTTGCCGCAGCCAATCGGCGTGTACGCTTGTTTGGTACCTTGCGTGCGTTGGGCGGGATTTTGTACCCAACTTTCCTTTTATGCTGTTGTTGCTTTCTCTTTCTATCTCTCATTTTCACCATCCCCAAGTTGTGAGTATCAATAAATGCTCTAGGTAATCAGAGATCTCTGTAATGGACTTATGTTTCGCTTATCAAATCTGAAAGATTACAGTCCTTTACGGTGATACATAGAGACGAATTGTGATTTAGGAGCATGTGACAAATCAATTTTGATACTGTCTGTGAGGACTCTTTCATCATCCACCAGTAAAATTGGAACCGTGAACCTCCTCGAAGCCCAGCGTATAAGGTTAGCAGGGCTTTCGAATAGGTCCTGTACCATTACATATATACTGCCATTGCTGCGAGGGATAAGACTAATACGAGAGATGTAATAGTCTTTCAACACTCTTTCTGTCAGGTTTCACGTTGACGTCTTCACCGTACGACTCACTACCGTTTGTATGGTGTTTTGAGAAACCTCTCTCTTCTGAGAGCGGTCTTCGAATTTCATTTATGATTCATAAAACCACTTCTCGTACCACTGTAGACTTGCTCCCTATAGGTCGTCTTCTCACGGCTTTTATTTATAGAGTAATGTGTAATGTTGAAGAAAGTATGAAGACTTCAGGGGAAACTTCCGGACCCATATGGGGTCACGTCACGAAACGGATATTTCTCTACGCTAAGCGTCTTGTATATCGTGAAACGTCTTGGCACGTCTAACTTAACAGCAGAAGCGTCAGAATTGGCTTATTTGGGGGTTTTCCTGACGTCATGATATAGACGTCTAAGGCTCTAATCTGACAGTTCAGAGCCTTAACGTACGATTTTCCGTTTCATGAGCAGACCCCAAGCACATAGTCACAGCTCCCTCTGTTCGCGGAATCTCAATCAACGGTTGAGCAGCACCTCTACCCACAACTTTGGATTCTGACTCCCTCAGGTCCATAATGCTTTTCTCGGACTTCCAGAACCTTTTTATCAGGAAGCTATGTAATCCACCGCGTTTTGCTTGTTTAGTACATATTTTAATATTAAAATATGTTTGCAAGCCATTACTGGCTGCCAGGAAGTATCGTCTTTTATGGGGCGTTGTAATGTTCACTGTCTCACGCAAAAAGAGAAATCTGGGACAGCGGATTCCATTTACATACATGCCTCAAAAGAGAATCACTGGGGAGTATGATGGCTATGTATGAGTTGAATATTGAACCGCATATCAGTTCTGCACAGACAGAGATTTATGCAAAGTTTTTTCACGGATTGTCGAACCCGACACGATTTAAAATCGTGGAAGCTCTTCTGGACCAAGAGTTAAACGTGAGCCATCTCGTGGATATTATCGGGGCCTCTCAAAGCCAAGTATCAAACCAGCTCGCTTGCTTGAAGTGGTGCGGCTATGTGACATCGAGACAAGAAGGTAAATATATTCTATATCGCATATCCGATGAGCGTGTTCGCACCATCCTGCAACTGGCAAAAGAAATTGTTGCCGGCAATGCCGAGAACATTCATTCCTATACTCGGATGTAGCCGGTGCATTGCTGGTGTACTTGCGTGAATTATGGGCAAAGCAGTGGCCTGAAGTGCGAAATTGTCGGTGTAACCTTCAATTCTCCTGGGGATACTGATGTTATTTACCGGACGTAGTGTTGCAAAATGAATTCGTTTCGGAGTCCGATAGATGCGGTGCCCGTACGTTCGTATTTATGTATTTATGTGAGATTTTAACGGAGGGATTTCATATGACTGAATCAAGCAGCAAAAAACAAGTTCGACTCGTCGTAAAAGGCATGACTTGCGATGATTGTGAACGCCATGTCTCCCATGCGCTTGAAAGCGTGGGAGCGGACAATATATTAGCGAGTTTTCGCCGCGATGAAGCTACATTCGAGTTGACAGACCTAAATCAGCTTGATGCTGCCAAACAGGCGATTACGAATACAGGGTACAAGCCTGGTGACGCTACCGTCCTCGGCGATCCACAGCCCAGCGTTCTACCCGATACGGGTGGGAACTTCGACTACGACTTGCTGATCATCGGGTCAGGCGGTTCAGCATTCTCAGCGGCGATTCAAGCCGTGTCGTATGGTGCGAAAGTTGCCATGGTGGAGAGAGGAACCGTCGGTGGGACGTGCGTAAACATTGGTTGCGTACCCTCAAAGAACATGCTTCGGGCGGGTGAGATTAATCGCATAGCGACGCAAAATCCGTTTCAGGGGCTTAACACATCGGCCGGACCAATCGATTTGGGTAAACTCATTGACCGCAAAGATGAGTTGGTTGGAGACCTCCGGCAAGATAAGTATGTGGACCTGATTGACGAATACGGCTTTGAGCTCATTCAAGGTGAGGCTCGTTTTGTAGACGAGTCGACTGTTGAAGTGAATGGACAAAAGATCATGGCTCGAAATTTCCTGATTTCTACCGGAGCATCTCCTGCTGTGCCCAATATTCCGGGATTGAATGACGTGGATTACCTGGTCAGCACCACGGCGCTTGAACTCAAAGAGCTTCCAAAGCGATTGGCTGTCATAGGTTCTGGATATATCGCCATGGAGCTTGGCCAGATGTTCCACAACTTCGGCACAGAGGTTACTCTGATGCAGCGGAGTGCTCGTGTATTGAAGTCGTACGATCCTGAAGTTTCGGCGGCAGTCACCACGGCGTTGACAGACCAAGGGGTCGACATCATCACCGGGGCGACATTCAATCGAGTCGAGCAGGACGGGGGCATCAAACGGGTACAGCTCACTGTGAATGGCCAGGAGCAAATCGTCGAAGCGGAAGCCTTGCTCGTTGCAACAGGTCGAAGGCCCAACACGGAGACTCTGAATCTGAGCGCAGCAAATGTACAAGTTGGCGATCGCGGTGAAGTTCTGGTGAATGAATATCTTCGCACGAGTAATCACCAGATCTATGCGGCAGGCGACGTTACAATGGGACCCCAGTTCGTATATGTGGCAGCATATGAAGGCGGGATTGTAGCAAAGAACGCACTGGCTGGAAGCGAAGAAAAAGTTGACTTGACGGTCGTTCCAGGCGTGACATTTACGAATCCAGCGATTGCAACTGTCGGTCTTACAGAAGAACAGGCAAAGTCCAGTGGATACGAAGTTTTGACTTCCGTACTTCCGCTTGATGCAGTACCTCGGGCTTTGGTCAATCGAGAGACCACAGGCGTATATAAACTGGTGGCAGATGCCAAGACACGAAAGATTCTCGGGGTTCATGTGGTGGCAGAAAACGCAGGAGACGTCATATACACGGGTGTGCTCGCAGTGAAGTTTGGACTGACCATTGAAGATCTGCGATCAACGCTTGCTCCGTACCTAACCATGGCGGAGGGGGTAAAGCTGGCAGCACTGACGTTTGACAAAGACGTGTCAAAGCTTTCATGCTGTGCTGGTTGAATCCAGAGCGAAAGCAATTGCGGTGCTGTCTTCACAATGACGATTGTTGGGAGACTTGTCTGGGTCGTCCGTTGGTAGCTCGGTACGTGCAGTGTAGGTGTAGCGAACAGAAGAGAAAGCAGATAGGGCTGTATTCATGCACTTGCCTGGAATGGTCTAGCAAACGAGAATGATGCGATGGATTAGGGTTGGATAGGAAGAGACGGCTCTTTTCTTGATGTATTCATTTGTTTAACCATTCTCTTGCAGCGCGTTTGCCAACTTCTCTTGAAGCTGTTTTTCAGCTTCTTCCCGGTTTATGCGTTCCAAAACCGTTCGGCTGATAGCGAGGATGCGTTGTGCATGTTCCTTCGTAAATTCCCCGCAAGTAAGTTATAAAAAATTTGGTTCCCTATATACCGAAGATACGCCGCTACTTCTTGGCATCATCAATTAGGAGAAATCCACTTGTAAAAAGAGGTCAAGCGTCTGTCTTGCTGGTTTTCCTGCCCAATGAGTCGTGGAAGAATTCCCATAAAAATCCGTGAGGAACGGTTGCATCGCTTGTACAACTTCTGATGCAATGGGTGTGCTGGCATTACAATCAAGATAAATTCTCTGCATGTCTGTATCTCGTTATATCCGACATACTATTCAAAGGAATTTCCAAATGAGATCGTGGCCAAATCCATCCAAGGCTGGATAATGTGCCTTTGGTACCAAATCGAACTCCTATAAGACTCATAAGTGGCAGGATTCGTTCCGCATTGTCATTACCGTAACTCTACTTACCATTCTTGAGCATGATTGAAACAAGCTGTGATAGTATGCTCAGTTTGGACTAGTGCACAACCGCCTTAATCCCCAGATACAGTTTTTCGGTTCCCCTGTGCATGGTGCGTCGTCAGTGACTCTCGTAGAATTGTAGTCACCACAAGACTGGATATAATCTCCAATATCCCCACTATTAACATGGCGTGCGAAATTCCCAGGAGATCCGCTAGAACCCCAGAAAAAAGAGCCCCTGCAGCATAACCAAAATCTCTCCAAAAACGGTAGACTCCCAGAGACGATGCACGGGACTCCGATGGCGCCAAATCGGATATTGCAGCAATCAGGACTGGATATACGAGTGCAGTCCCCAATCCTAATCCGACTGCGCCAACGAGCCAGTAGGTAAAAGTGTCCATGAAGACAATTTCTAAGATAGACACACCCTGAATGAACATGCCAAGCCCAATCAGCCACTTCCGCCCGATCCGGTCACTAAGCGGTCCGCTAAAAAGTTGCAGAATGCCCCATGTACCAGGATACACTGCGACAATCGTTGCAATGGACGACAAATCCAGTCCTCTTGCTACGAAAAATAACGGGAACAATCCCCATGCCATTCCATCCTTGAAATTCGTCATAAAACCAGCCTGACTGACACTGAACAATTGTTTATCCTGCCATGAAGTTATCAGAAAACTTTGGGCCAACGAAATGGTGAGTGATGAAGATCCGCGTTTGTGGCCAGTGTGGGTGTTTCGGACTAAAAAGAGCGACATGAACAGACCGATAAAAGCGAAAACGACTCCCAGATAGAACGGTTGAGGACGGACCCCATAGGTTGCTGCGATATATCCAGAAAGCAGTGCTGTTATTGAAATAGCAAAATACCCAGCAAACTCGTTCAGTCCAACAACCAAGCCCCTGTATTTGGAACCGGCCAAATCAATCTTCATATTCACAGTCATGGACCAACAAAATCCTTGGTTAATCCCAAGCAAGACATTCGCAAAGATAATCCATCCCCAGTTTGGAGCGAACATAACAATGAAGGGAATAGGGATTCCAATGAGCCATCCTAGGACCAGCAACTTTTTTCTCCCAATTCTGTCTGCCAAACGCCCGGCAAACAAATTGGAGATGGCCTTGATGACACCAAAACTGACAATAAAAGAGACTGCTGCAATTTTACCATACAAACCGAAATCTTGATTTGCCACAAGCGGCAGAACAGTTCGCTCCAACCCGACCATTCCGCCCACAAAGAGGTTCAGAACTACCAAAAGGGTGATTTGCGCTGCGTTCTCACGGAGTAAGCTATTCGTCTCCGTCATGATTGGACGCCGTCTATGGGTCCGCCATGGTCCTCCCATGCATGCATACCGTAGGGGAGATAAAGCACATCAAATCCCTGTGCTCGTAGTTTGGCGGTAGCAGCGATACCACGGTACACTCCGGCACAAAATGCTACATATTTTTTTGCGATGTTTAGCTCTTGATCCAACCAATTTAATTTTGAGAGAGGAATGTTTATCGAACCATGAACGTGTTTTTTGGTCCATTCCTCTTCAGTACGCACATCTATAAATTCGAATGAGATGCGATTCTTCAGCAGGTTATCGATTTTTATCGTTTCGAGTGTCAATGTAGTATATCCAGCCTGCTTCCATTCATCATAAGAGGCATATCCTTGTACAGTTCCGCCAACTTCCCGAACGAAGCTTAGAATGTCGGTTGAAACCATAGCTTCTTCAGTGATGAAGACCACGTTTCGTGGATGCGGCCAGATCTTGTGCAGGTTGCTAAAAAAGTCTTTCTCGCTACTTGGTAAATTGATTGAGCCGAGAATAAATCCTGCCATAAACTCCGATACGGAGCGAAGATCCAGAACATCCAGTGAATTGGCCTGTAGAAACTTCTTCAGCTCTTCAGTAGAGAGCTTGGAAATCATCAGTTTTCCTCCTCGACTTGTGATAAAGAACTCGGCTAGTTTTGTCTAGAGCGGCGGTCCGAACTGGGAACTTTATATGCACTTTACTTTTTCCAATGTTTCATTCATAGCGGTCAATATGCCAAATAAGGTACACTTCGCGGCTCAATGGTATGTGGAATAAAGCTCATTCCATTCCCGAACTCCTTCCTGTAAGCGAATCGCTTTGTATCCTTTCGATGTAAGCAAGTCAGTTGCTTGAGTAGCATACACGCAATATGGACCCCGGCAATAGGAAACAATCTCCTTATTTCGTGGTAGGGTTGACAGTTTTGTCTCAAGTTCTGTAATCGGAATCGAGATCGCTCCCGGTATGTGAGCAACGTCATATTCTTCTTTGGGTCGAACATCTATGAGGGTAATATCACCCGATTTTAGCCGGGTCTCTAATTCCTCAACAGACAACGGTTCGGGAAAATCCGTGTCTTTTGTTAGTTCTTCTCGCAAGTGATTGATCTCGGTCAGAATCTCCTCGCCTAAATCTTCAAACAGTAACAGCAATTTAGTCGT
The DNA here is from genome assembly GCF_016406125.1 of Alicyclobacillus sp. SO9. Taxonomy (NCBI): domain Bacteria; kingdom Bacillati; phylum Bacillota; class Bacilli; order Caryophanales; family Alicyclobacillaceae; genus Alicyclobacillus; species Alicyclobacillus sp. SO9. The sequence continues at coordinate 4,640,852 of NZ_CP066339.1, forward strand.
GGTTCCACTCGATAGTTGGTAAACCGCATACGTACCCTGTTTTTCGAAACGAACCATTCGTGCTTGTAACAAGACCTGTAAGTGCTGAGAAACGTTTGCCACACTCGCCTCTGTTTCATGAGCCAATGTCTCGACTGTTTTGGGCCCCTGGGACAAAAGTTCAAGTATCTCCAAACGCTTTGGACTAGCAAGTGCCTTTCCAATTCGGGCGAATTGACTATAAATTTCATCTTTCCACGCTCTCGTATCGTGCTCGAACAATTCATCACCTCATCCAATAGTATTCAATTGAATACTTGAATTATGAACATAACAGATCAAATCGTCAAGAGGCTAAAACAAAGACTGTCTTGGGATGACCTTCGGTGCTTGACCTTTAGCCCGCTATTATAAACATCTGGGCCAGGAATCCTGGTCCATCTCACATTTGCCATGAAAGTGCAAGTCGCTGGTTATGATGTGCTTCACGGCCGCTTCCTGAATGCTGCCCGTTAATTCAATATCCATATTGTTCCATAATCAATTGCGGTCCAAAAAGAGGATCTGGTGTCATCTGTGGTCAATTGATATATTAATTCACAGTCCAATTCGCATACGAAATAGCACGTACACATGAATCATTTCCACTCATCCAAAACCCCTTGCGATTTGTTATTCTAATTCAAAGGTGATTTCACGTATAAGATTTGATTTATAAAGAAAAAACGGAGTGCGATTCATTATGCGAATTTGCACTCCACTTGCTGTTATTTACCGTTTTGCACCTGAGAAGATAAGCCGTTAGGCTGCTGTAATCGGCAACCTTTGTAATTATTTCATATTGGATTCGCCTGTATTTGGTAATTAGAAAATGCCCCTTTCGCCGACAATTTGTGCATAGCACCGTCAAATTTGCTTGTTATTCTGTTGGCCTTGAATTAGAACGAAAATTTGTTAGAGATTGGCGCTCTTAATTAATCGATTCTTGTCAACAACCGATTCACTTTTCGTGCCAACCTCTGTCCCCAAGCCCACGAGTCACTTCTACGATGTCTTGCCAAAACGTAGTGGTTCTCCATCAAAGCAGTGATACTTGCGCGGTCCCATGCACCTTGAGGCGTGATAGATTCATTCAGGAGTCTCACAGCAGTCTGTAGAGGAGCCTTCGGCGCATGAAATTGTGCGTAGAGTAACGTCGACATACTGTGTCCATCTCGACCATCCACCTCCAATATGTACACCTTCCTGTTCATCGAATGAATCGCAACAACGGCATAGAGGCGGTCGGCTTCGTCTAACGTTCGTGAAATGGGTGATTCTTTAGGGATTCTCTCAATGATGAACCCGACATCGTACCCTCGTTGAAACGTCATCCCGTCAATGGCCCGGAAAAATGGCAACATCGAATCAGGTACTGAGCTTTCTTCAAGTCCTCTAAACGGAGTAAACTCACCGGCGGGCAAAAAGCCCTGCCCTCCCTCCTCATAAAAACTGACCTCCCTCGATTCAGACTTACCCACTTTGCGATATCTAGTGACGTTTTCCTGCGCACCGTTTTTTCCAATCCCCGACCTAGGCTTCATCCCTAATTCGTGAACCTCCATATTCGATACGTTAAAGTGTTGAGATATGTCGGTACCCAGCATGACAGGTTGGGTAATCGCCGTTGGACTCGTGGGTTCACGCGGAATTTGAACCTCTCTATTTGAAGGGGAACTTGAGTGGCCTCCCTTTGATGACCCAACGTGAAACTCTCCGTGCTTCACCGAGTTCGGGTGAGAGAACCAAATCTTCGTAAATGGGAAGGAAGTTGAAGATTCGGTGCGAACGATTCGAAGTACAAATGACAAGGTTCCCGAAGAGTACCCGAGAGTTGTCCATCGGCTCCCCGCCAAATGAGGTGGCTCACAAGTAAGGGGAACCGTGCACCCCGCATCGTTGTTACTCGGTCGGTTGTGCCAGACCTGTTTCCACCGTTCATTCCAATCAGGATTCGTTAGAATTTGCCCAATCAATGCGACCGTATATTTAGATCGAAGGATGCTGTGCGGCATCTTTTTGTCGAATCTCATCCTAAGAATGTTACCATCCAGGGTGGCCCTCACAAGGTCCGCTAAACCGCTAGGGGTCAGTATTGCCTCAGCCATCATCCGATTTGGGCAATAGAATGCGCGGATGACCTCAATACGGGGTCTGTGTAGCAATGGAACAGAAAACCGGAATAAGCGATCCAGTTTATGTAACGCCATCAGAAAGAATCTGCACTCCCTCGATTTAACGGTCGTAAATCACCATGTGCAATTTCTTCTGGTAAGGTAAACGAGTATCGGCCCACCATGTTAATGTGGTCGTGTCCCACGGGAGAAAGCCGTTTTATATCAGTAAGGTCCATCATTTGACCTTGTACTCGCAAATTTTGCAAGGCCGCACTCATATACCGGGTATTCCAAAGAACAATCGCATTCACGACGAATCCGAGTGCGCCGAGTTGATCCTCCTGGCCTTCCTTGTATCGCTGATGAAGCTCTCCACGCTTGCCATAGCAAACAGCCCGAGCTAGGCTGTGACGACTTTCTCCGCGATTGAGCTGCGTCAATATCCGTCGCCGATATCCGGGATCATTCAAGTAATTGAGCAGGTAAATTGTCTTGTAAATCCGCCCGTATTCCCCAATCGCTTTCCCTAAAGTTGTCGGTCGGCCGTCACGTTGAAGAGTTCGAATCAATCGAGAGGCGGTGACAGTTCCAAGTTTCAAGGAACCGGCGACACGTAGCATATCGTTCCAGTTCTGAACAATGCGCTCCGGGTGTAAACGGTGGCGAGCCAAATCATTGAGTGGCCCATAGTTGGCAGCGGGATCAAGCCGCCAAAATCTTGATTCTCCAATGTCAGCTAAGCGCGGACTAAATTGATACCCCAAAAGGCCAAACAGTCCAAAGATAATGTCACTGTACCCAGCGGTATCCGTCATGATTTCTTGGGGCTGTAGGACCGTTTGTTGTCCTAATAATAGATCTAGCAGATACAGCGAATCCCGAATTGTTCCAGGAATGACGATGCCATTCAACCCTGTAAACTGGTCGCTAGCGAAGTTGTAATATGTCACGCCACGCCCGGCACCAAAGTATTTGGGATTGGGACCCGCGTGAATCGTCCGAACCGGTGTTACAAATCGAAGCCCATCGGCAGATGCAACTTCGCCGGTACCCCATGTCGTCGCCAACTGCAGGCCGCTTTGATATTCCACGAGTTTATTGTTCGCTTGTGTGAGCGTTTCAGCTCGAAAATAGTTTTGCTCAACCCAAGTCAATCGATCCCGAGTCAAAGCGGGGACACCCAATTGGACGACCGGTTCCAGTCCGATGTTACATGCCTCGGCAATCAGCACCGCACAAACGCTAGTCGTCAGGTCCTGTACCCTCGACCCACCTTCACTAAAGTGGGTAAAAGCATCTGCAAATCCGGTCCAGGTATTGACTTCAAGCAACAATTCCGGCAAGTCAATCCGGGGTAGTAGGGATTGAATTTGTGACCGAAGTGTTTGCAGAGAAGGAGGTTCCTCCAATTTGTCCAAAGCGGTCAAAACAACCCGGCTCTTCCCCTGAATGTTCTCCATACGGACATCTGTATTCTCAGGCCAACGTTCGGCGGTTTGTTGATACGCGGTGTTCAACTTCTCCCCGAGTTCTCGGACTTCCTGCTCAGCATCTATAGTTCGATCCAACGTGCGTAAAACTTGTGGACGCACTGCTTCCCAAGCCTGTCCCTGGAGAAGTTGTGCCCTTGGGTCATTGTATCGCTCACTCGGAGTAACGAAGATGTCGTGGTGGCGCAGAGCTTCATGGATGCGAATGAGTACCCAGAACGTATAGGCCCGTTGCTGAATCTGATCATTCTCGTCATAGACTACCTGCTGCCAAGAAGTTGTCATTCCGGTGACGGGTGCCTGTGTCCAAGGGATCTTCTTCGCCCCCTCATAGTCACGTAAGAATCGCCAGGCGTCTAAAACTGGCTTTGCAGATGAATTCGCCTCGAAATGAATCATCCGAAACATCTGGGGTAAAAACCGACGAATCCCGTTGTAATGGCTAAACAACTGCGTAAAGTACACATTTTCCTCTGGCCGGCGCGTTAGGGCATCGATGGTTTGAATGGAGTCTGTCAGTACCTCAGCAGATACCCGAGCAAAAATCGTTGCCCGAAGCTTGGCATCCGGTGTCTGATCGTTTAGGAGGATTACACAGGCTTCCCGTAACTGACGTGCGGCCGCATCCAGATCGCGGATCGTTCGGAGCCGGGCCCGCTTCCCCTCTTGCTGGGTCTTGGCTAAAAGTTCAGTCATAAGTCGATCAAACAACTCCAGCAAATCGTCCTGAGCCGTAATCGCAAAAACGTTGGCAAACGCGACTAAAGTGGCCAGTTGTCGTTCCAAAGACATCCGGGATATCGCCTGTGCCCTGGCTGCAGCCGCAAAACGGGCGAGGGTGTGCAGTCGTCCTACAGGAATGTGCGACAAATCCCAAGTCGTACCTCCGTAAGAACGGACGACTGCCAAGCGTTCTAACCCTTCCAACATCCCTTTCGCCGTAAGGTTTGTTGGTGGACGGCGAAGATGGTCTAATTCGGTTTGTCGAGAGGAAACTTTCGCAGTCAACAACTGCTCTAGTCGATTACGCTCAGAGTAGTTTGGAACCTGGGCCAAGAGGCGCCAGAGCCGGGTGGCCACGCGGTCACGGATCTGGGCAATCAGCCGTGCAAGTATCGTTACACCAGGCAATAAAACTTTCTTTTCTACACACCTGGCCGTGGCTAAATCAAATAACACGCTGGGCCGTTCTGCAGTCAACCAAGCGTGGTGGTACAACCATCTCACGAATTCGAAGTGATGCGGCTGGTCTGGGAAATCGCGATATCCATATGCCTTTCGAATTTCCGCTGTGTGATCCCACCGACTCTCCGAACCACGATAACGCTCGAAAACACGAGTATTGGCCATTTGCAGTTGACTTGCGACATACCTTACAACGGATATTGGGACATCCGTGGGATCGGTTAAAAAGGTCCCTAAAAATCTGACGGTACCGAGTTGGATAGCAAACCCCAGTTGATTATGGGAACCTCGATGTTGTGTGACAAGATGGTGATCGCGGTCATCTAGCCAAAAGTAACGAGCCAGTTGTTCCGGTGTTGGCTCTTCAATCATTCGACCGTATCGGCGCTCTTGTTCTGGAGTAAGGAAATCTACAGGCACGTTTTCCTCCCTGGAGTCAGGAGTTACACCTCCATTTTGAGGCCTTCCATTGCCATTGCGCGGTCCTCGTCACTCGGTAGGCTATATCGCCGCGTTGTATCCAGTCGCTTGTGGCCTGCAAGTTCAGCCACCATCACAAGGTCGTGACCATTACGTACCAAATTGGTCAGGCAAGTATGCCGAAGCGTGTGAGCAGACAATGTGAGTCCAGCGTCTTGTGCGATTTTTCGAATTACTAAATCGACAGAGCGAATCGAGCAGCGGTTCCCACGTCGAGTGAGGAACAAAGCCGACTCTGCTGTACCCGGAAACTGAATGTGGCGATCATCTAGCCACGCCTGCAAGGATGATCGAACCGAAGCGTTCAGAGGAACTTCCCGATATCGATTTCCTTTTCCCATTCGAACCGTTACTTGCCCTTTACGTTCCGAGATCATAACGTCATCTACATTGAGTTGTACGCACTCACTGATACGTAGGGCGGTATAAAAGAGAAGCGTCCCGATTGCTTGGTCTCGAGTATTCGGTTGACGTTCAACCGCTCGTAAGAAGCGTCTTTGTTCTTCGGGAGAAAGCGCCCGTGGTGCTTGATTCGGCAGTTCCTCTCGCTCTACCTGGGGACTCCCCATCTGAAGATATCGAGCATAGAAGTGGTCAAGAGCAGCGAGAGCAAGATTCACGGAAGCTGGCTTGGCATGGTGTATCGTCTTCAGATGAGACTTAAAATCCCGCACCGCGTAGTCACGAGCGGATGATTCACCAAGCGGATCTCCGTATACAGCCGGATATGCATTCAAGTAACGTACAAATTGTTCAACCCATCGACGGTACGCAATTCGAGTATTTGGTGAAAAAGGTTGCCGATTCAACCAAGGAAGATAACCCTCAAGTACCGAGTTTATATGTGCCATCTAATCAGGTCTCCAGACGGTTCTTATTATTGGAAGTGGATTCAACGCCTTACCCCAGCAATTTCGCCGCATTATTAGAAGTATATCAGGTCTTTTAATTCGAATAAATAATATTATTAGAATAAGCTTAGCGTGTATGTGTGAATCCATGAACTCGGTCATTGGGAACCGAATACTTTTTTCAACCGAAATGTCAGAACGGCGAATATTGGCATGAGGACCAAAGTGAAACTAAAATATGCCGGTGTCACATAGACCATAAACTCATGCAGGTCGGGCGAATTGTGAAAGAATAAAATGCTGGCTGTCCAGATGGCGATTCCATTCGGCCAAACTACATTTCTGAAGGTGGAAAGTCGAAAGGTATCCTGCATGGCTGAAGACATGGCATATAGAAACACGGAAATTTTTAAGACCATCGTAGCGATTACGCCCATTACGTAAATGGTGTCGAACCTTTGTATGAATTCGCCGATACGGATTCCCCGAATGACCTCGGCCACAGGTAAGGACAAATAGGTTATCGATGGACCCAGCACTGAAATTATCAACATCTCAACCAATACTCCAAATACGGTCAAAGATGCCCCCACGTACAACAGGTCCCGCCCAAGTGTTTTTCCACCTTTGATCGATTTCACAAATTGTAAAACGCCAATCAATTCAAACGCGAACGATGTGGCGGGCAACACAGATGCTCGAAGTACTGGGGTCCAGCCATGGGCCAACACAGGTTGGATTTGGGAAAAGTCTGCATTTTGGAAGGACAATACAACCAAAATCACGCCAATCATTAAGGCTACTGGTGTGAGAAATTCTGCCAATCGTCCCACTACCTCAACACCTTGAAAAACCCCGTACGCAATTGGAACCAGGATAGTCGCAGAAATCAGGTACGCCGGAGTTTTGGGAAGACTCGTGACTTCCACAAATACCGTAAGTTCCCGAAGCAACATGGCCGAGAAAACGAAAAAGAAAATTATCATCCAAACCCCTATTAACCGACCAAGCCAAGGGCCAAAGGCGGTTTCGAGCCCATTAGCAAGTGATTGATTGGGAAACGTCCGGATAAACACGACGCATACGATCGCGGCGACTATCGTGCCGCCAAAAAAGAAAAGAGGAACCATCCAGCCGTCCTGAATGGTAAATTGAGCGATGGCAAGGGGTAAAAGGACAATTCCAGTCCCCAATATGACCCATATCATTAAATACATCAATTGCAGTCGTGATATTTGTGTCTCCATCAAGCACCACCATATTACAAAATCGAGTACAGCCACTTCGTGATGGGTTCAAAAAGCCATTGTATCCCCCAAAGAAGGTTGATCTTCGGCCAAATATTGAAACTCACGATGCCCGAACCGAGCAGAGCAAATATGAATGCCGGTACGTTCACAATCCATTCTCTCCATGTCACCTTCTGACGAAACCCATGGACCACCAGGATGCTTGAAAAAAACAGTGCAACCCAAATCAAGGAGCAACCCCTTCCCGTCCAGCATGAGGAGGGAGTCCTTCTGGAGAGTACTCCACATCCGGAGATTTGGAAGCCAGACCGTGACGTAACAGCTGGACCTGAACGTCATAGGTCACTTGAATATGCGGAAAAAGTTCCTTCCACTGGTGAGCCATTTGTTGCCAGAGGATCGGATTTCTCTTATAGAGGACATCGGAGAAGTGGACAGAGTCCACATCGTCTTTCTGGAGCCGCGTGAATACGCGCTGCATCTGTTCCTGAAGCGTGTGATCAAGTTGGATCTCCCATTTTGAATAGGTTTGAGGCGTCGGTTTACTCCCAGGACATAACCGTGAAATTTCTGCTTGTCCACGAACATTCACGAAAAACCTGATCTCATTGCCGTGAACTTGCGGGGTCACGTTCGTATGAGTGTGTAGGATGCGATAGGTCTGACTCATATCTCCTTGTGGCGTCTCTTTATTTGTGCAAGGGATTGTGATTTCAGTTTGCTGAGTGTCCTGCATAAACCGCAACAATGCCGGAACTTCTGCAGATGTCAAATAATCTTTATACTGACCTCCATCAAAGAGCCCAATGCCTTCCGGAACAATGCCGTTTTTGGCCGTCTCCAGACGAGCCATCGCTGGAGTGTGTGAAGGACGCAGGTATTGTTTCATGAAACTTAATTGTGTACTGTTCACCGCAGTGGATTTGTGCATTCCTTGTTCGACTAGGGAACGCATAGCCGTTGCATGATAGAACTCTGGTGTGACCGAAGACGTCATCAAATCGGATGCGGTACCATCGGTGACCACAAACAATTGATTGCGCCGATAACTCCGATTCCGCTCTAAATAATCCAGAGCGCGATCGATCCCGTGTGTGGCATAGTTATGTCCGAATATAATCACGGAATTATGGGCCAAAAACAACTTTCTTGGGACTTCTTCATCCAATAGCCCGACCGCCTCTTCGATGGTACTTCCGGTTTGTTGGCGTGTAATTGTAGCTTCATCTCGCTTGCCCGTACCCGCACCTGAGCTTGGTCCACGACTATTCGCTGGATCCACGATTTCTGTGGTGACTCGAATCCGTTGATCCTGTGTTTCGTCGATACCGACGGCTAACACGATATTGAGATCATCGACTTCTCGCAGGTCTTTACATCCAGGTACTCCGAGCAATATCCCCATCAACAAAGCCGAAACGATCCACCGAGTGTGTTGTCCCATCGTCATGTCGAATCCCTGGAAGGAGGGGATGGTTTAGGAGCTCGGTTTCGTGTCGAATTGACGGATTCGTAAAACTGTGGACGCTGGTTCATGGCCCACCAGGGCGCTCGGATGAAGGTGTCACGCATCTCTGGCCATGAAAATGGGGCAAGTGGTGCCATGTACGGAACACCAAATGACCGTAAGGAAACCATGTGGATGACGAGGACTAATCCTAATGCGACGATGCCGTATAAACCCAACAGCGACGCCACGATCATAAACGGATATTGAAGAATGCGGTTTGTATTGACCAAATCCTGCGATGGAGTCGTATAAGATGCCACGCCCGCAGCTGCCACAACAATCACCATGCCAGGAGAAACAATACTCGCATTGACTGCCGCATCCCCGATAATGAGCGTGCCAACGATACTCACAGATTGTCCGACCGCTCGCGGCAGACGTAGACCCGCTTCCCGGAGAGCCTCAAAGGTAGTTTGCATGCCTATCGCCTCGACGATGGTCGGGAAAGGAATTCCTCCGTGCTGGGCCTCCAAACTAATGAGCAACGGAGTTGGAACGAGGTCTTGATTATACGAAAGTAATGCTATATAGAGTGACGGAAGCAACAAAGATGACCAGTACATGGCATGACGAAGAATCCGTAGAGGCAGGGCCGTCATGAAGTGTCCGTAATAGTCTTCTGCAGAAATCAACCCACCTACAAAAACCACGGGTACCGAGATAGCCGTGGGCGTTCCATCGATCAAAAAACAAATTCTCCCCTGTAACAACCCCGCTACCGTACGGTCCGGCCGTTCTGTAACCTCCGTCAATCGAAAGGGTGAAAACGGTGCATCACCAATCATTTCCCGAATTTCATTGGCGGAGATGATACCATCGATTTGAATCCGCTGTAGACGCTGATGGGCTTCCTCAACGAGGCCGGGTTTGACAATGCCCTCCACGTACAGCAACGCCAACTGTACATTGGTTTTTGTCCCCACCGGCAGGGTTTCAATTTTGAGTTTCGAAGTCCGCAGACGTTTGCGAACGAGCGCCAAGTTCGTTTGCAAGCTTTCAATAAATGCCTCCTGGGGTCCCTGGATGGTGGGTTCGTTTTGAGAAGTCTCAATTGCACGTGCGGGGAATTTGTTGACATCCACCAGCAAGGCTCCCGATTGCCCATCCACCAAAGCCACGACTTTTCCCTGGGCAATGGCCTGATGAATCGCAGAGATTTGAGAGGTCTCTTCCGTCATCAGGGCGTTCAAGGTGTCCTTCAATGCAGGTAAGGTAACTTTGCCTTGTTCATATCGTGTTAAGGGTTCCATCAGAGTGCGCTGAGCAGTCTCCTGATCGATTAAGTTGCTGATAAACACCAGACACACAGGTACTCCCTGAACATGCAAGTGCTGATACTGCACATCTGCACACTTTGCCCATTCGTCTTGAATCAATGCCAAGGACTCTTGCAACTCAGAAGGAATCTCTGCCGGATCATCAGATACATTCCAAAACGAGATGTCCTGTAGCTGCTTTCTCAACGATCGTCTTTTGGATTTACTACGAAACTGTAACCAAGTGGTTTTTCTTCTCATGGCAACCCCTCGTCGGATTCAACAGTAAGATTAGAGGATGATTCGCTTCGTCAAGTCGGCAACTCCCGGCTTTCATGTGTGAAAATTCTTAGTGAATGCTCTGTTTAACCATGTATAGGTGGTCAACAAGGGCCTTAACTGCGGCCAAGGTGATATAAATGTCTATAAGTCCTGCAAACAAAACAATCAAAATCAACCATGAATAATGCGGGTCCGTTCGAACGGCCTCTTGCATACGCTTGGAAATATGAGCAAATACCAAGCTGCTCATGGCACTCGCAGAAAACAGAAGCCATGCCAACATTTTTCTCGCCGTCCCATGCGGATGACCTTATTGTGTGATTATTATTATCCAATGAAGGAATAAATACACATTTTCTTTGAGGTAAAACGAAAGGCATAGAAAGCACAAGAAGTAGATGCGATTTGTGCAGGTATCCAGAGTTGGGGATTTCGGTGTCAATTGCAAACTTGCTTCAGGAGTACATGACACCTTAGTTACTCCTGGAAAACGGAGGATTGCGACTATTTAATGTTCTGTTGATGAAATTTACGGTAAGACCGAGATGTTACGGAAGAACAACCCATTAGCAAACATACATAAACTGGATCGCTTATTCCGGTTTTCTGTTCCATTGCTACACAGACCCCAATACAAGGAATAACTAACACGTGCTTCCCGAAGGAGATTCGAACACAACGCTCGTCTAAATTCTTATGGGTCACTAATGGATATAGGGAGAGAGGCAAGATGTCCCCGGCCCTACGAATCTCGCACGAGACATGAGATGGAAACTCAAACTCCATTTGTTTCCATTCGGGAATATCGTCAGTAAGCACCCCACGTTGATAGAAAAGCCCCAAGTGAAGGGCAGGCAAGATTCCCCAAGGTACATCCACATTCACAAGCTCACCGTTCTGCCGGCGGAAGACAGCAGTCATTACCCACTGTTTTTCATCTCCGACCATTCTGGGAGAACACATCCAATGCAATTCGACCTTCTCCGAAGGCGGAAAAGGCCAATCTGAGATACGCCATGTCATGGCCAACCTGCATTCCTTTCCAACATCTTAGCTTTTAACACTTCCAAATCAACATGTAGGTCGACCGAAGTGGACGGTTCAGGCCTTAATCCGGCCTTTTTTAAGAGAATCCATCGTTCAACTGGCTGTCCATTTTCATGTAACTGTCTCGCAGCCCATTTCATTCGACGAACTTGGTATTCCTCCAAGCTCTCCACAGCAACATTCAAAACCCGGTCAGTTACAGGAAGTCTACTAATGTGTTTCTGTAATAATCCTAAATTTCCTGTCATTTTCCCGAGCCGACTTACAGTAACTCGCACGGGTTTCCCTGGTTGCCTGTATAACCTCATCGCCGCATCAAGCACTTTCTTGGCTAGCTCAACGTCGCGTAGCCTCCAGTTTACCCGTTCGTACGGCTCTGGTGGATGTTGCACGGATACCACATCGGAAACAATCCATTGTCGGTCGTGGCGATAGAGCCAAGCATAAACAGCGGGTTCCGACCTCCTCAACTCGGTCTTGGTTAGGTTAGGATTTTTATCCTTGAGCAAGTGCCATTTGGCTCGATACGTTTCTCGATTCTGAGAAAAATGGCCCACTGATTCCTGTGGTTTATTATCCATCAATCGCTCCACGCGATGTTTAATGGTCCTTGGATCCACCCGCAGCATTCTTGCTGTTTCTCGCAATCCTCGCTGCTCAACTACGTATAACTGAGTGACCTTCTTCTCCCAAACCGGGCCAAATTGCTTGATACGGCCATACCTGTAGCGATCCGTTTCTACCTGATCAGGTCCACGTCTTGAATAGATAAACCCACAGGAACAAGTAAAGGTGCCAACTGGAACCCCAAGTTTATAGTCTCGAGTCACCGTGCAAGTCTCAACTGCATTCGCCCTATAGTGGTCAGCCGCAGCATTCAAACAGGGCCACGGACCGCTACCAAAAGGCTCGTGAGAACAGGCAAGTTTTTTTGCTAGAAGTTGTTGTGGATTCGTTCTAAGGAAGCACATCACGAGAATGTGGCGGAGTGGATGACTTGAAGATCGCGAAGAACGTACGAAGCGATGAAGCCAACTTTCAGAGTGAACTGCATCAACGCGGCATCCTACAGTCTCAAGAAATTCATTTCCGTACAGTGACGTGAAGTCGTTTAGCAGTTGACGTTGCCGTATTTGTCCGTTCGGCGATAGATACCCATTTTGGTACAAGAATTGCCGGTATCTCATGCGGAGAACGTTCAATCCAAGGCTTGGCGTATCGTTTTGAAGCAACCACAGGGCTCCGTGCGCTACTTGCGAAGCCAGTTCAAATGGGAGACATGTTTCAAACCGCGGCTTCTGCTCCATATCGACCACCAGATTACTCAGTCTGTAGTATTCGTGTTTGTTGAACTTTGAACCTATCACCACATGACTGTTCTCGATACAACACTGATGCTCTGGACAGATGTCCACTCCGGAAACTTGGTGTATTCTGTGCCAATACGCCTCTCCGTATTTCGACTGATCGCAGTGGACGCAAAGCGGACAGTAGCGAAGATGACGATGGCGCTGCACACCACTGGCCATCAGGCCAGTAGAACAATAAATACCCATTCCTTTATCCTCAGCCTTCATATTCATAAGTATCTTGTCGACCCGTTCCTGAGGCAGAAAGGGTTGGAATAGCGGGAACATCGTGTGATTGAGGATGAGTGAGGCAGCAGTATAGAGCGAGCCATCGGGGAAGAGGGACACTAAACGATTCAGACGCGTTGGAAACTCAATAATTGCCGATGCAGAACTACAGTCAAAGAGGTCGGTTACGGTGAATTTGATGGACAGATTTTGACTCCAACGATGGTATCGTGCCAGAACGCTGTACAACAACTCATCGGGATACGGATCAGGGAAAAACGGCAACAAAGTGGGTCATCTCACCTACAGAAATTCGTCTACGTTTTTCAGCATGCCCACGTCTTCTAACTTGTTATACATCAACTCCTTATTTTTTCGGGCTACTTTAAACATTTCGATCAAACTTCCTGGTAAGTAAGTAACCTTTTTGCCTGAAGTCTTGTGCAGTTCATTCCCACTCTTCTTCGGCGCACCTTCATCCTTGGCTTGCTCCAGCTCTACTGCTCGTGCGTACGCATACTTTCGCACCTCAGCCAGAACGGTAGTACTTGCATATTTAGCCAGTGCATCGTTGCATGCTTTCACGGCCGTTTCGTAATCAATCCCCCCCTCTACAAGCCAGCGTATCAGTTGTGATGTCACACTAGCTTCTTCCCCCTCACCTTGTACCTGGTTTTCAACCGTATTTAACGACCCTTCGATTTCGATTCTCTGCTGCGCTGCCTTAAGATAGTTTCTTAACTCGGGCATCAGGGGGTGTATGTCTCGAACTGTCTGTAGCGTATCTAGGTCGTTATTCCGTAGGGCGTTCAATATGGGCCGAGCCAATCGGAGACTTTCACGTGCAACGCCATGAATGACTTCGGCAGTAATAGACTCATCCTTTGTTCCAATGACCGCCCACTGGGCGAGCATGTACAACTTTACGGCAATATCAATAATGCCCACAGACTCGCTGTAGATGGCATGCTTTAAGGCGGGAGTCAGCTTCGTTTCGACGTTGGTCCATTGATATCTCCATAATCGTGAAATCAAGTGGTCCCAGGTTGCGTCTGGAGTCATATGGCTCCATATCATATCTCCTTGTCCCGCTGCTCTCCTTGTTTGCGCGAAACTACTCGTCAACAGTGGCATCGCCTGATAGGTGCCTACCAGAACAACGGGAACTCCAATCACATCAACCAGATGAACAAAGAAGTTCAGCATCCCCTCTTGTCCGCCTGAATTCTCCGTGCTTAATCGTTGAATTTCATCGATCACGAGTACCCCTAAACCTAACACAGCAGCTAAAGTGGCCATAACCGGCACAATATCCCTTGGGCTTTTATAATGTGCGTATTTGGCATAATAGCGAGTGTCCAAGACGTCATCGATGGCTTGGAAAAAATTCAAACAGAGTCCACGAAGATTCCCATCATAGGGACAGTCAATTTTTAACCAGACGAGCTGTTTGTGGCTGAAAGGCTGACCGTGATAGGCACAGTGAGTTATGACCTGCGGATATAAACTCAAAGCGCTTTGTATGGCCGTTGTCTTCCCTCCACCGCTAGTACCGACCATCGCGAAACCCGCCGCGCTCGATTGAATAATGGGCACCTGCTCTGTCTCATCATTGGGATCCTTCATTAAGTCAGGAAAACCTGCGTTGATCTGTCGACGCCATTCAGCTGAGATGGGATTGCGTGTCATGTACCCGTCCGGTATCATCGATGAAAATCGACGTATCAGTTCCACGTGGTTCGGCAACGGCTCAAAATAATGCCGAATCATGGACACAAACTGAATCCGATGTGCAGCAGGCAGTCTCCTGTCTTGTGCATCATAAGCAGGTCGGCGTTCCATGCGCTTTATGATATCTTGCATCGAGTCCATCGGGGGTAAAGCCTCGATAAAAGCATTGTGCTTGTACAGGGGTACGACACTTGGTGTATAGACCGCTTTCGCCTGATGACCCTTAAACGTTACACCGCTTGGCATAAATGACATATATCACTACTCCTCATCATCCGGATGTAATGACTTGAGAAAGGCCAGGTCCTGGCTCTTTCTGTCTGAGTAGCGTTGATTCCAGGGTTCGTCGTTGAACGAAACCACCGGGTCTTTGTCCACCGGTTGGCTATCCTTTTTTGCAGCCCGAACGTGGTCTCCATGCATTGCCTTCACCTGCTGCTCATCTGTGCGTTCCGACTCATCTGCCCGATTCTTTCGGATGCTGGATGTGCGTTCCCTTTTACTTAACTTCTGCGGATTGGCAGCCTCTGTTTTCTTCCTTGCCTTTTCGACGATACCTTCTACCTCCGCATCATACGCGACATCTGCTTGCATCTGGCGTCCTACAAACAGATCTCCTGAAACTTTCTCCATTTCCTGGAGCTCTAAAACATCTTCCAATCGCTGTCCCTTATACCTGGCGTCCCGCTCCAGGAGTTCACAGGGTTCCATCGTACCGAATTCATCAAGATGAATGTAGATAACGTCTGTTGTACGTAGGTCATGAGAAATCCACCGTTCACTTGTCCCTCGCGCTCGAGCACGTTCAAACCACTGTTCCCGAATTGCACGTTCGCAGCTGTAATGCATCCCATTAAATTCAATTCCCTTGTACGTTACACTCGCTTTAGCAACAGGTAGTAGCTGCAATCTAACAATATTATCTGGCATTTGCGTCAGGGACGCGCTCTTATGTTGAATTCCCCAGTTCCATAAGGCTAAGGGCACGGGATCAACATGTTCTTGAATCATGGCCGTCTCTCGCTGGTACCAAGGCATGTAATGGGACTGGTTATGTTTCAAAATCAGCTTGATGAGAATTTGGGTAAACTCGTATAAATCCAACGTCGCATCCAAGCGGTTGTCGGGTTCTCCACGCCGGCGGTACCTATCTCGTACAGCACCCGGAAGCCAATGAATCACTTCAATATTCGCAATTCTAAAAGTTTGCTCGACGATACCCTTCCAATCAGCACGGTAAGGGGGGGTATTCAAGACGTTTATGCCCAAATGAATCAGTCGATCCGATGCCTTACTCAGCATTTCCCCGCGATCTGCCAAGATTTCTTTTGGAAGATGACACGAAGGCCACATGTAATCCTCTATTTCAATTCCGTACTCTTGACAGAACGCCTTCTTATTCATCGTCGCATTCGCAATCGCCAAAGATGCGCCTTCCCAACTAGGTCCTTTCAAAGTCACTGCCAGTCCCGTAATCAAGCGTGAAAACACATCAATAACAACATAAATCACGGGACGGCCGATAATTCTTGTCCGATCGTAACGACTGACAAGATAGACATCGGCAATCGTCGCGTCCAACTGAAAGATGGAACCCGGACCTCGGGCCATGGGGGTAGAAGTCCCAAGCACAGCTCTATGGCGAAGATTGAAGCCAGTCTCTCCGACTCTGGCCGTGACTGTTGTTCGGAGATTAAACTCTTTCGTGAACCAATACTTATATTGGCCAAATGTCGGATACTCGGATGGGTCAGGAAGTACGGGAACACGCTCCCCATTTTCTGTACGGTAACCGATGTTAAAGTACTTTCCGATAATTGACTTATATGCTTTATTTAAGGGGGATTTTAACTTTGAATTGTAAAACTTATGGGTCCCCACTGCAAAAATACGCTGAATGTCAGCATCAACATTCACCCCTTTTTGCACCCCGTCTAGCTTTGAAAGACGGGACGGACGACCCCGTTTCTTAGCACCCGACGCCGGCACTCGCGGTTGCCCGGCTGCCCCGGAGTGGTTGTAGTCCGGAAGTAAGGCCAACTTCGTTTTCCCGCCCCGCCAGTACTTTCTGAGGTATTTATAAACGGTTGTTTTGGTCACGCCGAACTCTTCGCATGCATGTCGGACCCAGATTCCGCGACTTTTCTCGTCGTAGATTTCCGGCTCTGACGTGACCATGTCCTTGATAACATTCCATGCTTTCTCCCAACGCTCCCTATGCTTTTCCAAAAAATCCGATTCAGGTGCTACAGTTCTGATGTACGGATCCATAGACCTTCTGATAACGAGGCTATCTTCTATCGCACGCACAATTTCACTGTATGTCCGCCAAATGGGTAACGCTTCTGCATGATTCAAGGAGTATACAACTACGCGATCCGCAACTGAATCCACCCAGAGAATGCGTTCCAAATGCTCTGCCGATGTCGATTCAGTTGGCAACCACTCAAGAACACTGTTTACCAGTATACGATCGTTCACGCTTGCTCCCCCTTTGCCATACTCATCAGAGCGGATCTTTGTACCGGTACAGGACGCGTAGGCTCAATACGCACGTTCATGTCCACTTCCCAGAAGCGATGGCAAATAAGGTACTTGGCTACCCAAAGGCTGTCCCCCTCGCGGAGGCCAAGCCGATGATCAACGGTCAAGGCACAGTGAGACAGTGCGTTTCCCGTACGATGAATTTCTTCATACAAAGAGTGTTCAATCGGGGACACGTGCATTTGCTGAACAGGAGAATAGGGTGTAATGTGCTCCGATTCATAGACCCACTGAGCATTCACCGCTAAGTTCGTATTGATCTGCTTTTCAGTAACAAGTCCCCAATCGATTCCCTTTTCGAACCAGTAGACGCGTTCTATTTCTAACTTTTCAACCGTCCTCAGTTTGTTCAATTCCTCCTCGGGCTTCACACTGCGCACATGAACCCGTGTAACCCCCTCGTTAACTCCTGTTATCACAAAATCCGAAGACACGGGTTTTAACTCCTTTGTCTTCGGATTTATAGGATGTTTCACACCTAGCCTGTCTGCAATCTGAATTGTCGTCTCAAGAGGAATGATCTCCTGGCTACAAATATCCTCAATTCTGCGTGACCAAAGCAAACAATAGAAGTATTGACGTTCCAATGTAGAAAAAAGGTGATGCATCTCCGATCGGCTGAGCCCACGTAAGCGGCCAGACAAGCCTTTGGAAGGTACATCACGGACAGTTAGATCTGATTTTGAAATCATTTGACCGGGTACACTCGTTTGAGTTGCCTTGTTACGCGCCATGTTTATCCGCCCCTACACTTCATTGGGATCATTATATCCCAACAAGCAGGACGAGTATACCACTTTATTTTTCAGTCTACAATTTTATTCCATGGTCTACAACTTTATTTTCTAGTACACAACTTTATTTGCTATGATCAAAACCTGATCACAGATCCGATCTTCTACTCGACTGTTACACTCTTCGCCAAGTTTCTTGGCTTGTCGACGTCGTTGTCCCGGGCCACTGCAGCGTAGTAGGCTAAGAGTTGCAACGGAATTACAGTGGCAATTGGAGCCAACAGAGTGTGTATCTTGGGCAGGTAAATCACTTCGTCAGCTGTCTTTTGCAAGTCTTCGTTACCAACCCAGGTGAGCCCGAGAATAAAGGCGTCACGCGCTTTGACTTCCTGAATATTGGAGAGTGTCTTCTCATACAGGTGCGGCTGGGTTGCGATGCCAATGACGGGCACTCCTTTGGTAATCAGCGCCAGCGTACCGTGCTTGAGTTCGCCGGCTGCGTAGGCTTCTGCGTGAATGTAGGAGATTTCCTTGAGCTTTAGAGCACCTTCAAGAGCTACGGAGAAATCTAACCCTCGGCCGATAAAGAAGGTGTCGTGCGCATCGGAATACTGTTTCGCAAAGGCCTCAATTTGGGGTGCGCTGTCAAGGACTTGTTCTGCAACCTGGGGTAGTGCGTCCAGTTCCTGCAGCAAGTCCTGAACGACACTTTGCTGTACGGTGTCTCGCTCCTGTGCAAAGTAAATGGCCAATAGATAGAGCGACACGAGTTGGGTTGTATAGGCTTTGGTTGACGCCACGGCTATTTCCGGTCCGGCTTGGGTGATAATGACGTCGTCTGCCTCTCTGTCAACGGAACTTCCGACCACATTGGTAATGGCCATTACTTTGCGACCGCGGGCTTTGGCATCCCGTAATGCAGCCAGGGTGTCAGCCGTTTCCCCTGACTGACTGATGACAATCACCAAGGTATTCTCTGTATCAACGGGATTGCGATACCGATACTCGGATGCAACATCGACTTCCACTGGAATGCGCACAAGTTGTTCCAAAACGGCCTTGCCAACGAGCCCTGCGTGCCATGACGTACCGCAGGCTACGATGTGAATGCGATCCATCTCCTGAACGAACTGCGCACCCAACTGTAGTTCGGGCAGTGCAACTCGTTTGAGATCCGTTTCCAACCTGCCGCGCAACGTATCGCGAATCGCCTTTGGTTGTTCGTGGATCTCCTTCAGCATAAAGTGCTCGTAACCGCCTCGTTCTGCAGCAACGGCATCCCAATGAACCTCGAGCACGTCCTTCGTAATGGGATTCCCGTCCAGTGTAAAAGAATCTACGCCCTCGCGGCGGACTACGGCCATTTCTCCGTCATCGAGAATGAGCACGCGCCGTGTATACTCCAAGATGGCGGGAATGTCAGATGCAACAAAGTTTTCGCCTTCCCCTAAACCTACGATAAGAGGGCTGGCTTTGCGCATGGCAATAATTTCTTCTGGGTTGTCTTTTGCCATCACAACGAGCGCATAGGCGCCGTGGATGTGTTTTCCTACCTGTACCATGGTTGAAAAGAGATCGCCGTTGTACAGCTCTTCTACGAGGTGCACCACGACTTCGGTATCTGTTTCAGATTTGAACTGGTGTCCTTTTTCTATCAGTTCTTCGCGCAAGGACAGATAGTTCTCGACAATCCCGTTGTGAACCAGCGCAAATCGACCGCTGCAGTCCTGATGGGGATGTGCGTTATCGTCTGATGGTCGACCGTGAGTGGCCCAACGAGTGTGGCCGATACCTATCTCTCCATCTATGTCTTCAGTCATCAGCTTTTGTTCTAAATTCGCCAAACGTCCGACAGATTTCACAACTTCAATCTGATTTTTCGACAACAAAGCTATACCAGCAGAATCATATCCGCGGTACTCTAGTTTCGCGAGACCGCTGACAACAACGTCTCTGGTGTCTCGATGTCCAATGTAGCCTACGATGCCACACATATAAAGTTTCCTCCTCGCAACCTGCTCACTCCTGTTCCAGCAGTCACCTGCCGGTTTTCGAGTTTCGCTTACGGTGCGGTCGCACACCGGGAGGCACCCGCCGAATGGTTCGCCAACCTCCTCCGCGTCAACTGGGCTGCCTGCTGCTTGGTGATGGACATGTCCACCATATGGAGCGGCACAGCTCAGTCCAGGCGCTTTACATGCGGTCTGTGTATAGATTCACATGCGCATGGTTGTAAGACGCGCGTCGCCGCGCTTACTCTCGACTCTATGGCATTCCCCCTTCCAAAGTATGAGCAGGCTTTGAAACGGTGCCTGCTTTACGGTGTACCTAGGTGAATTCGTACCGAGGTCAATGTGTACCTGGCCTTGGCAAAATTCTCTTGTCAGGCCAGTTCCTCATGGACAACTTCCACAATGGACGCAACACACTCCTGCAGCTTCTGCTCTTCGGGTCCCTCAGCCATAACGCGAATGATGGACTCCGTTCCTGACTCACGGACCAGAATACGTCCCTGACTGCCCAGGTCTGCCTCCGCTTGTTGTAAGGCTGCCTGTATCCTCTGATTCGTCTTCCAGGCGGTTTTGTCCTTGACACGCACGTTTTCCAGCAGTTGAGGATAGCGCCTCATGACTTTGCGAAGCTGTTGCAGAGAAGTGCGTGTGCTCTTGACGATATCGACAAGCTGAAGAGCAGTCAAAATACCGTCGCCGGTGGTTGTGTGGTTCAGAAAGATGATGTGCCCAGACTGTTCTCCTCCGAGAACAAAGTCTCCCTTGCGCATGGCTTCCATCACATATCTGTCGCCTACTGCTGTCTGCTCCACGTGAATGGACAAGTCCTCCATAGCCTTTACAAATCCCAGGTTGCTCATGACTGTGGCGACTACGGTGTTATTCTTGAGACTGTCGCGTTCGTGTAGGGCGCGAGCGCAAATGGCCATAACGTGATCGCCGTCTACAATCTGCCCGCTGCCGTCGACCGCAATCAACCTGTCTGCATCACCATCAAACGCCAGTCCCATATCAGCACCCGTTTCAAGCACAGCTCGCTGCACGACATGCGGATAGGTGGACCCGCAACCAACATTAATATTCACCCCGTCGGGCTGTGCATTCAATTCAGTAACACGAGCACCCAAATGACGAAACACTTCTGGAGCAATGGCAGATGCTGCACCATTGGCACAATCAAGCACAATATGAAGTCCTTCAAACCTGTTTGTAACTGTGTTGTGGAGGAACTTCTGATAGGCGCTTACGGCTGGCTCATCGTATACCCGACCGACATGTGCTCCCGTAGGACGCGGCAGCGTGTCTTCTTCAGACTTCAACAGCCTCTCAATCTCGTCTTCGACAGCATCCACGAGTTTAAAACCATCTCCCGCAAAAAACTTGATGCCATTGTCTTCAACTGGATTGTGGGATGCTGAAATCATGACGCCCGCGTCTGCGCGAAGGTGCTTTGTCAGGTAAGCAACGCCAGGTGTACTGATGACACCGAGTTTCAGTACATCGACCCCCATAGATAAAACGCCACTGATAAAGGAGGATTCAAGCAGGTCCCCCGAAATTCGGGTGTCTTTTCCCACGACAAACCGCGGTCCGCGATTCTGTCCTGTTAAAACATAGGCCCCTACGCGACCTAGTTGAAAAGCAAGTTCCGGTGTCAACTCGGTATTGGCAATACCTCGGACGCCGTCCGTTCCAAACATACGGCCCACGTCACCGACCCCTTTCGCATGGCCTCATCTTAATTGCTTATGTGTGAAGTTAGACTCAGATTTGTCTTCTCTTGATACGGAGAAACAAAGCAGAGCAAATAGATACAGCAACAGCCTAACCCAACCTATTCTTGCACAGAGAAACTCGTTCTGGCAAGAAGGAATCTTATCCTTTGGTTACAGTGACAGGCACAGACGTTGTTGACATTTGCGTGACCTGAACCCACTTTGGCGTATTTATTAAAATCGGTGCAGAAGTGTCATTTGGTGTCAACTTCGATGCATCAATGTACGCTGTTATGTTGGAAGTTGACAGTGTATTCATCACGGACTGCGGTCCAGTAAGGCGCAGGTCCACCGTGGTTGTTTTACCGAGCTGTACGACCTCAGTCGACTTCACGTTCCGAATTTGAATGGGCAGCTTCTTCACTGCTTTGCTGGAAGCCTGCTCAATTGTCACCTTCACAGACACTTCCTCAGGACGCGCCTGTTGAATCGTCTGGCCAAGGGGAATTCCAATTTTCTTGGTGGAAGTGGCTGTCAGTCCGGAGACATCAACCGGCAGCTGTACATTGACAGGTGCATTTTCCCCAAACAGTTTCACGGAATTTGGCTGCACAGATACCCCGGCAACGGCATAACCAGGTGCTGGTGTACCGACAATCTGCGGATGAATGGAAGCAGTGGTCTCCGGCGATTGAATTGGAACATTCACTGTGGCAGTTGCTGGAGACACAGTGACACCTTGAACCGTTGTACCGCTGTTGTCAACGGGCACCAAGTCCACTTGCTCAGACAAGTCCGAAGAAGCTCCGTTTACCTGCACAACGGCCTCAACTTTTGTCACCTGACGCAATTTTTGAGTGGCACCAATCAGAGAAACTGTATTTACGGTACTGCTCGGATCCCCCATTTTATACCCTTGTTTCACACTACCCTTCAAAACAACTTTTACTGTTCGCTGTTCAGTAGCTTTTTTAGCCAGTGTTATCGTAATTTTGGTGGGGTTTAACTGGTAATTGATTGGCGGTGCATGGATGGCCTGAACTGAAACTTGGTGTGTGCCTGGTCCAAGTTTCTTGGCATCGGCAAGAATCTCCACGTTCAGCATTTGCTGGGACAGGGCAGTAGTGAGGAGACTTTCCTTGACCTGAAGTGTCGCCACTGCAGGCTTGACTGAAGTCACAACCATATTTGCCGCTGTTTCAACGTGAACAGGACGAGGAAATTTATCGATGTGTGTTACGGGTTGGACGGCTGTTTGCGTGTTGTTTGGAAACTGAACTGAAAGCCATAATATGATACTTAGAATGACGGCAATCACACGCAGGAAATTGTTACTGGAAAATAGTTTATCCATTCTTGGAGTCCGCCTTTCGTCCAAAGAATGGGAAATTATTTGACTTTTTTGGTGTCAGTAGAGATTCAAGTAACTCACGAAGGGCAGATTCGTTAAGGTCCTTTGTGAGTACTCCGTCAACAGCAAGTGAAACATGTCCTGTTTCTTCAGATACGACGACCGCAACAGAGTCAGACTGTTCTGTGACCCCTATTGCTGCCCTGTGGCGGGTACCGAATTGCTTGTCCAAGTCACGGCTGTCTGTCAGCGGCAGAAAGCATCCTGCTGCTAACAGCTTATCTCCGCGTATAACGACGGCCCCGTCGTGTAAGGGAGTGTTGGGAATAAAGGTGTTAATCAACAGTTCAGAACTCACCTTACCATCAATGTCGGTTCCCGTCTCAACATATTCTGATAGTCCGGTATTGCGTTCAATCACCAACAGAGCTCCTATTTGATTCTTGGACAAGACCTGGGTAGCTTTCACTACTTCAGCCGTCATGTAACGCAACTGACCATCGTCCGCGGTGGTAAAGGACAATGAAAAAAAGCCGCCTCGTCCGAGCTGTTCGAGTGCACGGCGCAACTCAGGCTGAAAGACTACAGGGATAGCAACCAGTCCCACGGTCAGGATATTGTTAATCAAGAAGTTCATGGCCGTAAGGTGAAAAAACCGACTGATTCCCTTAGCCAGCAGGATAACAATAATGCCCTTCAGCAATTGAACAGCACGGGTCCCGCGAATCAGCAGCAATACGCGATATATCACGAATGCGACGAGTAGAATGTCTACTACGTTCATCACATCGAACTTATGAAACACATTCAGCCACGTTGCCATAACATTCCACCCAGTAATGGAATCAGGTCTTGTATTTCATTGTTTCTTACTAGGCATTTTGCGTCAAGTAAATTCCGCAGTATCCCCTAAGTATTTTGACGTCCCTGCGAGGATTTCCTTGATTTCATCCGATTCTGTACAACAGACCTGCGGTACGACCGCAAAACCGTCCTGGCAATTTCCAGGTGTCCCTCGTCATTCGGGTGAATCGGATTCCCGAAAATGCGAAAGTCACGAACGAGACCGCGTCTGTATCCGCCCACAAAGTGATGTTCTCTGCTAAAGAACTGCTGACGCACATCGGCCAAAATCAAGTCTTCCTGCCTTACTACCAGCCGAATGGCCTTGTTCAAGGCCTCAACGCACTCTTCAGCCACAGCCGAATTCGGAAATGGATTGTAAATTGTGGCCAGCACGATTTTCGACTGGGGACGTTTGACCAAGCGCACAATCTCCGTCAGATTGCGATGCAGATTGCGTGTAACCTGACCCAAATGTCTCAGTTTCCCGTCAATCAACCACGGCAAGGCTTTGAGCAGGTCATTTCCCCCGACCATAATGGTAATCAACTGTGCCTCGTCCCAAATGCACTTGGGTACATCCTGCAGAGTCTTCAACAGTCGTCTCGACGTCCAGCCAGGTTTTGCGTGTACGTAAAGATTCACCTTATCCTGCTTCGACAGCGACGAAACAACCCTGCCGGCAAAACGGGTCTCTTCTGTTGACGACGCGTACCCGTAAGTTATTGAATCTCCCAAAGCTGCGTACAGCAAGTCGCTTCAACCTCCACACGTTGTCATACTTCGTAATCTATTCGTGCAAAAATAAGGGGTGACGACTTATTTGGCAATTTGCTATCAATGTATACGGCGCGTCTAAAAATCATCTCAAATGTGTCACAAACCAGGTTCTGCGATGCGTTGTTCCGGTAATATGAAAGCAAAGAAAATTCAAGCACAGGGGCCTGCCCACGGCCCTAATCACATTACCGTTTTGCCAAATAACGATTCCACCAACTCCACGGCCATTACCGCGGTCCTGTTTTCTCTGTCCAGAATTGGATTGACCTCGACAACGTCGACGGACATGAGCTGCTTGGAGGCAGCCAAGAGTTCCATCGCCAAGTGCCCTTCTCTGTAGGTTACCCCACCGTTGACAGGAGTTCCAACTCCCGGCACAAACATCGGATCGAGTGCATCCAAATCCAGGCTCAGATGAATGCCTGACGTACCCTCAGAAGCAATTTTGATGGCCTCTTCCATCACCGGGCCCATACCACGTTTATCAATTTCTGCCATACTATACACGGTAATGCCCGATTTGCGAATCAAGTCGGCTTCGTGTTCGTCAATCGACCTTGCGCCCACCAGAACGACGTTCTCCGGCTTGATTTTTGGAGCAAAACCACCTAGTTCAACCAGACTAGGATGGCCCATACCCAAGTTTACTGCTAAGGGCATCCCGTGAATGTTGCCCGACGGGGTGGTCGTATCTGTATTCATGTCCCCGTGTGCATCAAACCAAATGACGCCAAAGGAGGATTGGCTGGAGGCTATGCCTGCTATGCTGCCAATGGAAATACTGTGATCGCCGCCCAGAATAATCGGTGTAAAACCCTCTTTCACCACATTGTTGACTTCTTTAGACAAAGCGGTGCAAACGGCAGTAACTTCATCCAAGTATTTCAGTTTATCATTGGTCACTCGGTGCATCTCTGGTGTTGGAACAGGTATGTTTCCCAAATCCTCTACATCGTGACCGAGGGCTTCCAGTTTCTCCTCAAGACCGGCGTAGCGGATTGCACTTGGACCCATATCCACACCCCTTCGACCTTGTCCAAAGTCCGATGGTGCACCGATAATTCGCAGTTCTGCCATGTAGCCGACACTCCTTTTCGTCTAGTCTTCAACAGTTTACCAAATCCCGTGCAATAAACAAAAAATTGCACAAGGGACTTCAGATGCGTCAGGACTACAGATGCGCCATCTGAATTAAATGGGGCGTCACCAGTCCTTCAATACACGCAGCAAGGAGCAATAAGCCAAGGATATACGGGAGATGGTGAAAGGCACGTGCAAACTCATCCCGGATACCTCGGGGCTGCCTGCGCACCACAGGCTGAACCGCCGACGGCCTCATAAACAGTCGCCGAAGCGCGCCCCCAATTGCACGCATTCCGGCAAAACCTTCACTAAAGCCAAGAGCAGACGCCCACACCAGTGCACTCAGTTCAAATACGCCATGAGGCAGAATTGCGTAGACAAGCACGGTGAAAACAGACGCATGCGTCTTTTGTACTACCAGTTGGCTGACTACACCGAGGATAACGCCATTCATCCACATGGTCCAGAGCGGATACACACCGAGAAACACGCCTAATAACATCATGGCAATAGCCGCGACAGAATTATTCACAAAAATGAGAAGTACGGTACTGAGCGGGTGCCCGTGGAAATGAACGCCAATTTCTTGGAGCTTCTTGAGTGCCGGTTGGAGAATGCTGTTAAAACTGTGAGGTGCACTATACCCGGCCAAAAATCCGGCAATCATTAGTGCCGCTGCAAAGGTGATAAACCATCTTAAGGTCGGTTCATAACTTTTGTTCCTCATTCTCAACCTCCTTCTCTGACGCGCAGGACTACAATGCCGTCAAATTCGAAACAAATTCGTATAGGTCGTGTCTCCACAGCATAAACTTTGCTCAGACTGAAAGGGGGACATGCAAGTGAAGGATGGCCGTAAACTACTCAGCCTTACCGCTGTGATTGCATTGTTCATGGCGGTGCTATTTGCCGCAGCTGGCCACATAACGGTCTTTGCTGCTGAGAAGAAACCGTCGGCAATCTACAAAGTCGACACTGATAAGAAAATTGTAGCTTTGACCTTTGATATATCCTGGGGCGAAAAAGTACCTGACCCTGTACTTGATGTCTTGGAAAAAGAAGATGTCAAAAAGGCGACATTCTTTTTAAGCGGACCCTGGACTCAAAGACATCCCAAGATTGCCAAGCGAATTCAATCAATGGGCTACGAAATCGGAAATCATGGAAACCTGCACAAGGATTTTTCAAATTATCCGAATTCATGGATTCGTAATCAAGTGACTCTGTCAGAGAAGTCCATCAAGCAGGTTACAGGCGTAAAAACAAAGCTCATTCGCACGCCAAACGGCGATTTCAATCCGCGTGTCATTCGATGCTTGAATGCCATGGGTTACACTGTGATTCAGTGGAACACAGATTCTTTGGACTGGAAAAATCCCGGTGTACAAGCTATTCAGCAAAGAGTTCTGAAACGCGTGGTACCCGGAGACATCATCCTCATGCACGCAAGCGACTCCTCCAAACAAACTGCACAGGCACTGCCAAGAATACTGCACGAACTGAAACAGAAAGGGTACAAATTTGTGACTGTATCAGAATTGCTTTCGGAAGCTGACGTAAAGACGCAAGTCAATTAGGGCGCCAGTGACGCTCGGTCTAAAAACGCCCATGGTAGACGGAAATTGTTGAGCCATCGTTGCAGCCATCATGGCTGCGGCGATGACGCTGTTTCCGTCTGTCTTGGAGTCAGCAGCTTACCGAAAATCAAAATCATATATATGTTACAAGCCATCATAACAATACCTGTTTGATTAACAATCGCTGGATCCCAGTGCTGTCGAATCACTAGGAGCCAATCTATAACCATGAATACATAAAGGTAAAAAACGGTGGGTAAATAACTCCCGGGACCCGACAGTTGTCGTTTGAAAAAAGCTGCCAGCAAGGCGCCAAGGAGCGGCCAAAGAGCTTGAACGAGAAAAACAGTGTAACTCGGGTGACCAATCGGATGACTGGCTTTGTCAATACTGTACCGCCACCAGAACATATCATAGGCCACGAATAGGAGGACAATGACTTGAAGCCATCTCCATTGTTGCCGACTTAAGGTAGCACGCGCAAGAAAGTTTACTGTCAGATAGGCCCAGAACCCCATCAGGCTGGTTGTAGCCATAAAGGCCCCTTCAACCAAGCCGTTTGTCCACTGCATATGAATCAAGCCGCTCGTACTGGTTATGAGTCCAACGACGGCTCCCAGAGCTACTGTACTGAGAAGTAGAAATAAAAACCGATTCAAGCGCACAACTGCCACCCCTTGAGTTCACCTGGAAATTCAACCTCACTATCATAGCGCAATCATTTGATTTTAGACAATCCACATTGATGCAAAATTACCGGATACTGCGCTGCATAAGACTGTTTCTGGTACGCATACTGAGCAGAGGACGAAATGGAGGGCTGTATATGGATCTCCGAAAGAGTTGGATAATTGTCGTTGCGGTTGCGGCCCTGTCCGTCGGTTGCGGCCAGGGTACTGCTGGCGCGGATGCAAGCGGGTCGCAGCCCAATTACACCACGACAAAACAAATGGTGCTCGATATTCTGAAGTCATCAGATGGCAAACAAGCTGTCCAGTCAATGCTCCAGGATCCGAGCTTTCGCGAACAAATGGCCGTATCCCAAAGTGACATCACAAAGGCCGTACAGAAAAGCCTGGAAAGTAAACAGAACAAAGACCTGTTGGCTAAACAAATTCAAAACCCCAAGTTCGCGGCCGCTTTTGCAAAAGCTCTCCAGCCGCAGCTTGTTGATATGCAAAAGCAATTACTGAAGGACCCGCAGTACACGAAGGACTTAATGGTGATTTTAAAGTCACCTGACTATACAAAACACATAAATGAGCTGTTACAGACCCCAAAAGTACGCGGCCAGATTATGAAAGTGATGTCGGATGCCCTGAATACGCCAAGTTTTCGCATCAAGTTTGAGGACGCTTTAAAGAAGGCCGTATCGCAGAGTGTCAGCCAAAGCGGTGGACAGAAACAAGGTCAAGGCGGTCAGGCTCAAAGCGGATCGAGCGGAGGCTCAAGCGGCGGCAGCGGACAGGGCGCATAAGGTGTGGATGATTTGGCACGGCTAAAACAGCAAAGGCTGCAGTGGACACATGACTCGTCGCCCACTGCAGCCCAGTGTTTCCGGCACGAGAATTGTTCCTCAGCCCTCGACGGCAGGAACTGAAGCTGCCAGGCCTAGTTTATGCATCATGGCCTCAGCAAGCTCTTCAAAGGCTTCGCCTTGAATGGATTCCTCAGCAAACAAGGGGCTCTTTTTGTCTCCCATGGCAGCCAGCGGGACTCTGACGGTAACCTCAGTCCGCAATTCATCAGCTACGCGATTGCCGCCTCCCTTGCCAAAGAGATATGTCTTTTCTCCGCAGTGTTCGCACTGGAAGTACGCCATATTCTCTACAACACCAACCACTTCATGGTTCGTTCGAAGCCCCATTAAGCCGGCACGGACAGCCACGTCAGCAGCGTCCATTTGCGGTGTCGTGACAATCAGTTCTTTGCTCTTGGGAAGCATTTGGTGTACATCCAGAGAAACGTCTCCGGTTCCTGGCGGCAAGTCGAGCAACAGAACATCTAAGTCTCCCCAATGAACTTCACCGAAGAAGTTTCTGAGCATTTTGCCGAGCATGGGTCCACGCCATACTACGGGATTGTTTTCAGGAACGAAGAAGTCCATCGAAACAATCTTTACGCCTTCCACTTCGATGGGAATGATGAGGTCATCAATGACCGTCGGGCGCTGCTTTTTCACCCCGAAGATGCTTGGGATACTGAAACCGTAAATATCCGCATCCACCACTCCCACGCTTAATCCGGCATTGGCTAGGGCCTTCGCCAGATTGGCAGTAACTGTGGATTTCCCCACGCCGCCTTTCCCGGATGTAACAGCTAAGAACTGGGTCTTCACTTCGGGTTGCAGCAGCGGCGGGGTCGATGTCGCCGCTTTGGGGCCGCGGAGCTTCTCGGTAAATTTAGCTCGCTCTTCGTCAGACATGCTGCCCAGAGTCACATCGACGGACTGTACGCCGTCTAAATCCATAATTTTCTCTTTGACGGAGTTCTCAATCGTTGTGCGCAATGGACACCCGCCAATGGTCAGTGCAATCTCAACCGAAACATTCCCGGCTTCAATGGCAATGTTTCGTACCATTTCCATTTCAACGATACTTCTATGAATTTCAGGATCTTCTACATCCCGCAACGCTTCAAGAACCTGGTCTTTTGTGACCATGATGGTTCGCCCCCTCAGAAAATACTGGTTGAGTCGTGAAATCCGCAACCACCCTTGAGTCTACATCATTTGCAGTTTTCTTGCCATCTTGAGTAAGACAAGGTTGTGATGTTTTAGTGAGAGCCATACATTTGGTAGCGGGATTTGCCGTTCATAAGCCAAATGACGGAGATTTTGTATGGATTCTGCAGGGACCCTGCAAACCACAAGGATTCATGGGGAGCTAGATTCACAACCGCTGCGGACCATGCTTTCCTGTGCTGCAGGTTGTTTGGAGCACTGGTGCCCACGTAGAGGACTGGAACATTCTGTTCACTCCAACTGACCACATTAATCCGGTGCAGAGTGTGCTGCGATTGGTTGGTGAGGCGATAGACAGGGCTTCCATACCATTTTACGTGAGTCTTGGTAAGCGTACACTTGGCTGGTGGAGGCACAAGGTACGTATGCGGCGGGTCTTTATGGACTTGGTGACTCCAAAATAGAACGAGGAGCATCACGGCCAGTATCGGGAGCAGGAACTTGGCCGTGGCAACCTCCATGCTTTGGTTTCGTTTCGCCTGCACGCTCATCACCTCAGAAATTTCTGAACAGCCCGGTGCCAACCTCCTTGAGTCTGCGCGGATTGCGGCTTATCCTCGTCATCAAAGTAGCGAATCACCGCCGTGTACATAGCCAGGGCTACTTTATCCTGATATGCCTCGGTTTTTAACAACTGAGCTTCTTGAGGATTGCTAACGAAACCGATTTCGGCAAGCACAGCTGGACCGTCTATGTGCTTCAACAAAAAGAGGCTCTTCACAGCAGCAGGACTGCGGCTTGTGTTGGCCAGTTGCTCCTGAAAGGCACTTTGCATCTTTTTGGCTAAAACCTTTCCTTCTTCGTTCCCGGGCATGTACAGGGTTTGCGCACCGCGCCACGACGATGACGTTGATGCATTACAGTGCACACTGATGAACATGTGCGGCTCAAACGCCTGTACAATCCTCAACCGACCGAGTAAGTCCGCACGTTGGCGTCGTCGGTTTTTCGCATCGCGTTCGGTTGCAAGGTCATCGTCCAAATGACGCGTCAGCCGAACCTGTGCGCCGCCTTCCTGTAACAGGACTGCGAGCTTTTTCGTCACACTCAGGGTGATGTCCTTTTCGTGAATGCCGGTGTCTCCGCGAGCACCTGTATCACTGCCTCCGTGTCCGGCATCCAACACAATTTTCTTTCCTGAAAGGCCCAAGCTCTGCGCTGACGCTGTGGGCGATGCAATGACAAAGAGCACAATCAGCGCTGCTGCGCTACATGCAATACGAGTCCACGACTTAAGATAACGGGTGTCCACAGTGGACAGCAGCCCCTTTCTGAATCGGGTAAGTCTGTCCACTGTAGTCTATGCAGTTCTGAGGATTGTATGAAGAGTTATGAAGAGTAAAATCAAACAAGTTGTCTGTATATAAAAAAGGATGGCTGTCGGCAGCCATCCCTCCATGACGTAATACAGGCGCAAATTGTAGGCACCAGCTTCTCCTTAGCGCTTGGAGAACTGCGGTGCGCGACGGGCAGCCTTGAGCCCGTATTTCTTTCTTTCCTTCATACGTGCATCCCGTGTCAACATACCTGCCTTCTTCAGTGCAGGGCGAAGGTCGGGGTCAACTTTCAACAGTGCACGTGAAATTCCATGACGTACAGCACCCGCTTGACCAGACATTCCACCGCCATATACGTTTACGTGAACATCGTAGCTGTTGAGCGTTTCTGTCAGAAGTAACGGTTGCTTCACAATCAGGCGCAACGTTTCAAGTCCAAAGTAGTCATCCATTTCACGCTTATTAATCACAATCTTACCGTCACCGGGCAACAAACGGACGCGAGCGACGGATTGTTTGCGACGGCCTGTGCCCCAATATTGTACTTGAGCCAAAGTAAAGTCCCTCCTCCGTTAGTTGCTCGCCAATTCCCATTGAATCGGTTGCTGTGCTTGGTGCGGATGCTCTGGACCAGCGTACAATTTCAGCTTCTTCAATTGTTCGCGTCCAAGCGTGTTGTGCGGAAGCATACCCTTTACGGCAGCATACAGCACTCGCTCGGGGTGCTTGTTGAGCATATCAATAGCGCGTGTTTCCTTTAAGCCCCCTGGATAACCAGAGTGGCGATAGTACATTTTCTTCTGCATCTTGTTGCCCGTGAACACAACTTTCTCGACGTTCACTACGACGATAAAGTCGCCCGTGTCCACATGCGGCGTAAATTCAGGTTTATGTTTACCGCGAAGCACAGTCGCAATTTCAGTAGCCAACCGACCCACGCGTTTCCCAGCTGCATCAATGACATACCATTTGCGGTCCACGGCACCTGCTT
This sequence comes from Alicyclobacillus sp. SO9, assembly GCF_016406125.1. NCBI lineage: Bacteria > Bacillati > Bacillota > Bacilli > Caryophanales > Alicyclobacillaceae > Alicyclobacillus > Alicyclobacillus sp. SO9. The sequence continues at coordinate 4,673,296 of NZ_CP066339.1, forward strand.
TTGCCATGTACGTCGTACGCATTAGAGTCCCTCCTAGTCAGGCAAACCTCTCATTCATGTTCCGATTCAACCACATACGTTGTAACGGGGCGTAGTGGTGAAAACACTAACCTACAGTCTATTCAATTTTGAACCGGCGGTCAAGGCTTAACCGTATTTTTTAATACTTTATTTACTCTGCTCTTCACCGTAGTGTACTTTCCACAGTATCAGACCGTTCGGCGGAGCAGTTTGACCTGCTAGGCGTCTGTCCCGCGCCTCCAGAATTCTGGGTATTGAATCCGGATGCAGCCTGCCTCTCCCAATGTCCACCAAGGTACCAACAATAATCCGCACCATGTACTGGAGGAAGCCGGTACCTGAGCAATAGACATGCACAAAGGAGCCTTCCGCTTCCAACCGCAGTTCGGTCAAACGACGAACCTTGTCCTTGACAGGTGTAGCCGACGCACAGAAGCTTGTAAAGTCATGCTCACCTATGAAGTAAGGCAGAGCCCGTTCGACCGGATTCAGGTTCAGTTTACCTGGAACGTGCCATGCGTAGCGGCTCGTAAAGATGTCCTCGACGCGACTCGTCTGCAGTGTATAACGATAGGTCTTGCCGACTGCGGAAAAGCGCGCATGGAAATTTGAGTCCACTTCGCATGCCGATGTAACGACAATGTCTTTCGGCAAACTACGTCGAAGAATATAGGGGTACCGCTTCGCTTCGGGGCCTTTGTCCTGATGAAAGTGAACCACCTGAGCTTTAGCGTGAACGCCTGCGTCGGTACGACCCGAACCCACAACCTCTGTTGGACAAGTCAACAGCCTAGTCAAGGTACTTTCCAGTTCCCCTTGGACCGTTCGGACCTTCGGTTGCCGTGCAAATCCATGAAAATCTGTCCCGTCATAAGAGACAACCAGCTTAATTTTCGTCAACTGCACCACCACCCACTGCATTGGCTAAGAATGGACATCGGCCCATCCGCTTCTATGCTCCGGAAATCGGGGGGCGCGCTGATGCAGACAAAAGGGGCAACCGCACCTGAGAAAAATGCAGTAAAAGCGTCTCACAAGAAGTCACTTGCACACTGCATCACAGGAGTCGTGTCACCCCTAGTCCGTGCTGAAAGTTTAGACGAGCTCGATATACACCATTGGAGCTGCATCCCCGCGACGCGGCCCAATCTTTATGATACGGGTATACCCGCCATTCCTGTCCTGAAATCGCGGCGCAAGGTCACTAAACAGCTTTTGAATCACGTCTTGTTCTGCATCCTCAAGGGATTCCCTGCGAACGTATGACGCAACCTGGCGGCGCGCATTTAAATCACCGCGTTTAGCCAAGGTAATCATCTTGTCTGCGATAGATCGCAGTTCCTTCGCCTTGGCTTCAGTTGTCTCTATACGTTCATACAGGAACAAATCCGTGACAAGGCTCCTGAACAGCGCCTTCCGGGCAGCCGATGGCCGACCTACCTTCCGATATGCCACAGAGTTCTCCTCCTCATTCCTAAATCTCTGTCTTACGTCTCACAGAAGCTCTCATATCAATTCTCAAATGACTTCTCGAATGGGCTTCAAGTAAGCTTCGTACTTAAATACTTGAGTTCAGAACTCAGTCTTCCTGTCTCAGAGTCAATCCGAGTCCCCCGAGTTTCTCGACGACTTCCTCCAAGGATTTTCGACCCAAGTTCCGCACTTTCATCATCTCGTCCTCACTGCGGGAACTTAACTCACCAACTGTGTTAATGCCCGCTCGTTTCAGGCAGTTATACGACCGCACTGAAAGGTCGAGCTCTTCAATCGGCATCTCGAGAGTTCGATCCGCAGCAGTATCTTCCTTCTCAATCATGATGTCTGTTTCATTTCCTTGATCGGTTAAACCCACAAACAAGGACAAGTGCTCAGTCAGGATTTTAGCACTGAGACTTACAGCTTCGTCCGGAGTAATACTGCCATCCGTCCAAACTTCGAGGGTGAGTTTGTCATAGTCCGTCACCTGACCGACACGCGTATTCTCCACTTTATAGTTGACTCGAGTGATTGGAGAGTAGATAGAGTCAATCGGAATAACTCCAATCTCCTGCTCGTCGGGCTTATTCCGATCTGCTGATACGTACCCACGACCTCGCCCTGAATGCATCTCCACATAGAAGCGAGCCCCTTCTGTCAACGTGGCAATGTGCAACTCAGGATTCATAATGTCAACATCCGAGTCTGCACGAATATCCGCAGCCGTAACTTCTCCGGAGTTTTCCGCGTCGATGACAAGAACCTTTTCCTCATCGGAATGTATCTTCAAGGAGAGCCGCTTAAGATTGAGGACCAGTTCCGTTGTATCCTCCACTACCCCGGGGATGGTGGAAAACTCGTGTAATACTCCTTCAATTTTAACGGATTTTACTGCAGCACCCGGAATTGAAGACAAAAGGATTCTGCGAAGGGAGTTTCCGAGTGTAGTTCCGTATCCCCGTTCCAGTGGTTCGACAACGAATTTGCCGTAAGTTTCGTTTGTTTCTATGACCTCAATCCTCGGCTTCTCAATTTCGATCATCCGTAACCCTCCTCGCTACGCGGGTCTGCGTGCTTCCCACCGAGCACCAGCCCCAATCAACACCCGGGAATTGGTTGAACCAAAGCCCGCCAAGCGGGCTCTCGTTAACGTGAGTACTTCTCAACAATCATCTGCTCGCTGACAGGTGTATCAATCTCTTCACGCGCAGGGACTCGAACGACCTTGCCAGTGAAGTTCTCCAAGTCTAGTTCCAGCCAAGGACCCACTGTGTGCGAGGCTGCGACTTCGAGAAGTTCCTTAATACGAGCATGTTTGCGGCTCTTTTCGCGAACCACGATGACATCTCCCGGCTTCATCTGGTAAGACGGGATGTTGACGCGACGGCCATTCACGTCGAAGTGGCCGTGACGAACCAACTGGCGCGCTTCTGGACGTGATGCCGCAAAACCAAGGCGGTAGACCACATTGTCCAAACGGCTTTCTAATGTCTGCAACAGCGTCTCACCGGTAATGCCGGGACGCCGGTTTGCGGATTCATAATACGCTCTAAACTGCTTTTCCATAACACCATAGAATCTGCGGGCCTTCTGCTTCTCCCGCAACTGCAATCCATATTCCGAAGTGCGCCGACGACCTTGACCGTGCTGACCCGGAGGAGTCGCTCGGCGGTCAATCGCACATTTCGGACTTAGGCAACGTTCACCCTTCAAGTACAGCTTGACGCCTTCGCGGCGGCAAAGCCGACATACAGGTCCGGTATATCTTGCCATTCTAGTGTTGACACCTCCAATTCAATCTATACCCAATAAGACTAGTTTCCACTAATCTCGCAACTTCTGTCATAAACAACACGCGTCAGACGCGACGACGTTTTGGCGGACGGCAGCCATTATGCGGAATCGGAGTCTCGTCTCGAATACCGCTGACCTCGAGCCCGGCAGCCTGCAAGGAACGGATTGCTGCTTCACGCCCTGCTCCGGGACCCTTAACGGAAACCTCAACTTGTTTCATGCCGTGTTCCATCGCTGTCCTGGCGGCTGCTTCTGCTGCCATTTGAGCGGCAAACGGGGTGCTCTTCCGCGATCCTTTGAAGCCAACATTTCCTGCCGTTGACCATGAAATCACGTTCCCTGTCCTATCCGTGATGGAGACGATTGTATTGTTAAAGGTTGAGCGAATATGAGCTACACCAACCTCAACATTCTTTCGATCACGGCGCTTGGTGCGGGTGGCTCCTTGCCCCCTGCGCTGAGTGCCTCTTGCCATGTACGTTTTACCTCCTCACCTTAAACAATTACTTCTTCTTGCCGGCTACAGTCCGACGCGGTCCCTTCCTCGTACGGGCATTGGTCTTCGACCTTTGACCACGTACAGGCAGTCCGCGACGGTGCCGCATACCGCGGTAAGATCCAATTTCGACGAGACGCTTAATATTGAGCGCGATCTCACGGCGAAGGTCACCTTCCACCTTCACGGTCTTGTCAATATGGTCACGAAGTCGAATGACTTCATCTTCTGTCAAGTCGCGTACACGCGTGTCCGGGCTAATCCCAGTTTCCTTCAGGATTTTGTTGGAAGTCGTACGTCCAATACCAAAGATATACGTCAAACCAATCTCCACTCGCTTTTCACGCGGCAAGTCTACACCTGCAATACGAGCCATCTAGGGATTCCACCTCCATGCAATATTTATCTATATCAAAACGGGCGCAGTCCCGACACGCGTCGGGCAGCCGCACTACACACCGTTGATATCACCAAGTCGAGGCAGCGCCAACTTAACCTTGACGCTGTTTGTGTTTTGGGTTTTCACAAATCACCATGATGGTGCCCTTGCGTCGAATCACTTTGCATTTTTCGCAAATTGGCTTTACAGACGGGCGTACTTTCACCAGGCTCCCTCCTCACTCTCGGTATCATACCTGAATAGCCCAATTAAGACCAGTCTCATTTACTTGTATCGATAGGTAATTCTACCACGACTCAAGTCATACGGAGACAATTCTACCGTAACCCGGTCTCCAGGTAAAATTTTAATGTAGTGCATTCTGATTTTACCTGAAACGTGGGCCAGGATTTTGTGACCATTCTCCAGTTCCACTTTAAACATCGCGTTGGGAAGTGGTTCAATCACCGTTCCCTCAACTTCAATCACATCATCTTTCGCCATTCGCGCTGCCTCCCTCCTCATTCCGCTTCTGTTTCTGCACATCTGCTACAGCCTTGAGAGCGTGGCGCAACTGCGCATTCGTATACTTGCCGTCTTTTGCTTTGGTCTTAGCCGCATCTATTTGGTGTGGTGTGAGCTTCACATGCAGCACATTCTTCTTCTTCGGTGTATCAGCCTTGCGCACGTCGCCGTCCGCCAACAGCACGTATCTATCAGGAACGTGCCCGATTACGACTGCGTACAATCCAGCGTCGCGTCCGCGTGTGATTTCCACGATATGGCCAATTTCAGGCAGCGAAATGTGCTTCACCAACCACTCACCTCAAACCTGTAACTTGAGGAGAATACTCCTCACTTGACTATAGACCTTATCAATCGGTTGTTGGCCATCCACTTGCTGCAACACACCCTGATTGCGATAATAATCCACCAAAGGCGCTGTCTGTGAGTACTGCTCCAACCTGGTCTTCACCGCTTCTTCCGTATCGTCTGAACGCTGATACAGTTCACCGGCACATTTGTCGCAGACGCCTGCTTCTACAGGCGGCTGAAAGACAAGGTGATACGTAGTTCCGCAGGATTTACAGATACGCCGTCCTGTCAAGCGGGCTAACAGAACTTCTTGCGGGACATGGATATAAAGGGCAGTATCCAGTGTTCTCCCCATCTTTGCCAGACTCTCATCAAGGGCTTGTGCCTGAGCCAGTGTTCGGGGGAATCCATCCAACAGAAACCCCTTGTTCGCGTCATCCTGTGACAAGCGCTCATTCACGACACGAATGGTCAACTCATCGGGCACTAGCTTACCGCTGTCCAGATATTCCTTTACTTCCAGACCAAGGGGCGTCTCAGCTGCAATTGCAGCGCGAAACATGTCTCCAGTGGAAATGTGCGGTATTCCAAACTCATCGCGGACTTGCGCCGCCTGTGTTCCTTTACCAGCACCCGGCATTCCCAGCAAAATTATCTGCATCAAATATCCCCCTCGAACCTCTGAATCAGCGGATGAACCCGCGGTAATGACGCTGTAGCAACTGGCCTTCCATTTGCTGCAGCGTCTGTAGTGCAACACCGACAATAATCAGAAGTGACGTACCTCCCAGATACACTTGGTTGAGTCCAACTCCCGAAAGCAAAAGAAACGGCAACACGGAAATGAAGCCTAGGAAAAGCGCTCCGAGCACTGTGATGCGATTGATGACCTTAATGATATACTCCTCTGTTTCCCATCCAGAGCGGACACCCGGAATATACCCGGCATTCTTCTGCAACTGCTCTGCCAGCTGCTCTGGATTTATCTGCACATGAGTATAGAAGAAGGTAAAGGCGATAATCAAAACAACCTCTACGCCAATGTACCAAGCTGAGTTGGGAAACAGATACGTCATGATAAACTCAGCCCAACCCTGTTTAGAAAAGTATGTTGAAAGTACATAGGGCAGCATTAAGAGTGATACTGCAAAAATGACGGGAATCACACCTGCAGCATTTACCTTAAGCGGTATGTGGGTCTGTTGACCGCTGTAGACTGTCCGTCCTACCACCCGCTTGGCGTACTGCACTGGAATCCTTCTCTCTGCTTGTTGAATGTACACAATCAAGGCAAAGATAATAATAATGCCAGCCACCATTATTGCCACTTTCAAGATACTGATAAACAAATCAGAGGAGTGACCGACAAACCACTTCTGGGCAACTTCCTGCCCCAACTGTCCCAATCGTGCAATGATACTGATGAAGATAATAATGGAGATACCGTTACCGATGCCCTTCTCCGTTATCATCTCACCAAACCACATCAACAGCGTGTCCCCGGCAGTGAGCGTCACCACAATGATGGCGTACCACCACCAGTTCTCCTTATACAAAAGGTGTTGCATGCTAAAGTTGAATGTTAGAGCTGAGGCCTGCACGAATCCCAAAATCACTGTGAGATACCGAGTCACCTGCGTGAGTTTTCTTTGGCCTGACTCGCCCTCTTTTTGCCATTCCTCGAACCGTGTGACAACGCCGGACTGCAGTAGCTGCACGATGATTGACGCTGTAATATACGGCGTAACGCTCATCGCAAAAATGGAAAAGCGATAGAACGCCCCGCCGGAAAACATATTCAGCAAATCAAACAGGGCGTTCTGCGAGTTACTTAGCAACGACGTGTTCATATCCGGGACAGGAAAGTAGCTCCCGATGCGATAAATCGCAACGACCATCAGAGTAAAGAACAGACGTCTGCGCAGGTGCTTTAGTCGCCACAGGTTTAGGAAAGTCTGCACCTATATCACCTCGACGGTGCCACCAGCGGCCTCAATCTTCTCCTTTGCTGCTCCGGAAAAGGCGTTGGCGCGAACGGTCAGTTTTACATTCAAGTCACCGGACCCAAGCACCTTCACTCCATCAAGCAGTTCCCGCACCATGCGGCGCTCTTTCAGAAGTTCCGGAGTAACAACGGTATCCGCTTCAAACTCGTTTAATCTCTCTAAATTGACCACTGCGAGCGTCTTCTTAAAGCGGGCATTGGAAAAGCCGCGCTTCGGCAGTCTCTTGAAAAACGGCGTCTGTCCACCTTCAAAACCAGGCCTTACACCACCGCCGGAGCGAGCCCATTGACCCTTGTGTCCGCGGGTCGAAGTCTTACCCATTCCTGAACTCGTTCCGCGTCCCACGCGCTTGCGGCTGTGTTTCGAACCCTCAGCAGGCTTTAAATCGTGTAATTGCAAGAATGACACCTCCTTGTCTTTTATTCGCCAGCTACCTCGCTAACTTCAACAAGATGCTTAATTCGATTAACCATCCCGCGAATAATCGGCGTATCTTCTCGAACTACGGTTTGTTGGAGCTTCCGTAAGCCCAGGGCGTAAGCTGTGTCACGCTGATTCTGAGGACGGCCGATGGGACTGTGCTTCAAGGTAATAGCTAATTTATTCGCCATCTCTGCTCCTCCTTAACCGAAAATTTCTTCTACAGTTTTGCCGCGCAGACGAGCCACTTCTTCCGCACGTTTCAATTGCTTTAGCGCATCCAGCGTAGCATGAACCATGTTGATTGGGTTCGCTGAACCAAGGGATTTCGTGACAATATCCTTAATCCCGGCCAATTCCAGTACCGCACGGGAGGGTCCGCCTGCAATCACTCCGCTTCCTTCCGGTGCCGGTTTAATCAGAACACGTCCGCCGCCAAAGCGACCAACGGTCTCATGAGGAATTGAGGTGTTCTTCATGGGTACCTGGATAAGGTTCTTCTTTGCATCTTCAATGCCTTTGCGAATGGCCTCAGGAACTTCCTGGGCCTTGCCCAGTCCAGCACCTACATAGCCATTTTCATCGCCGACGACAACCAGTGCTGAAAAGGAGAACCGACGACCGCCCTTGACAACCTTGGCAACGCGGTTCACAGCTACAACGCGTTCACTCAATTGAAGTTGATTTGGATCGATGAGCACAGAGACACCTTCCTTTCGATTAAAATTGCAGTCCCGCTTCGCGCGCTGCGTCCGCTAATGCTTGAATCCGTCCGTGATATAGATAGCCTCCGCGATCGAAAACAACAGAAGTCATTCCTTTTTCCACAGCACGTTTGGCAACCAATTGGCCTACCAACTTAGCGGCCTCGATGCTGCCGCCATTCTTGACAGCGTCCTTCAGTTCACTGTCTAGCGTAGAAGCACTGACCAGAGTCTGCCCTGCGGCGTCATCAATGACTTGAGCGTAGATATTCTTGTTGGAACGATATACATTAAGGCGGGGACGGCCTGAAGTGCCAGAGATATTCTTACGCACACGCAGGTGCCGCCGTTGCCTTGAGCGATTGCGATCCTCTTTTGTAATCACGGGGAGTCACTCCTTTCTCTGCTGCAAAATTACTTCTTACCAGTTTTACCGACCTTGCAGCGGATAACTTCGTCTTCATATTTGATTCCCTTGCCTTTGTACGGCTCAGGCTTCCTAATCTCACGTACTTTGGCAGCGTATTCTCCCACCAATTCCTTGTTAATACCTGTTACAACCAGTTTGGTAGGTGACGGGACGTCCACGTCAATGCCATCCACCTTTTGGGGTTCCACCGGATGTGAATAGCCCACAGACAGGGTCACCGTAGCCCCGTTCTTCGCGGCACGGTACCCAACTCCCATCAGGTCCAGCCGTTTGGTGAATCCGTTCGTTACGCCTTCAACCATGTTGTTAATGACGCTGCGTGTAGTGCCATGTAAACTCCGGTGTTTTTTGCTTTCACTTGGGCGCTCGACAGTGAGCACCTGGCCCTCCACGACCACCTTCATCTCAGGGTGAATCGTCCTTGTCAAGGTACCTTTTGGCCCCTTCACTGTCAATTCGTTACCCTCGAATCCAACTTCAACACCCGATGGAATTGTTACAGGTTTCTTTCCAATCCGTGACATCTTTACACCTCCAATCTTGAGCGGTTACCACACGTAACAGAGTACTTCTCCGCCAACGCGCGCCTTCCGAGCTTCTTTATCCGTCATAATGCCGCTGGACGTGGAAAGCACTGCAATCCCCAGTCCGCCCAATACGCGGGGCACATTATCATGGGATGCATACACACGTCGGCCTGGCTTACTAATGCGCTTGAGTCCTGTTATAACCTTTTCCTGGTTCTTGCCATATTTCAAAAACAGGCGAATTACGCCTTGCTTCTCATCGGAGATAAATTCCGCATCTCGGACAAAGCCCTCTTTTTTCAAGATGTCGGCAATGGCCTTCTTAATGTTCGATCCAGGTACTTCAACTTTATCGTGTCCCACCGAGTTGGCGTTGCGGATTCGTGTCAACATATCCGCAATTGGGTCCGTCATCACCATATCTCGAAAACCTCCTTCCCTCTACCAGCTGGCCTTTTTAACTCCGGGCAACTGACCCTTATAGGCCAATTCACGGAAACAGATACGGCAGATTCCAAACTTGCGTATAACCGAATGCGGACGACCGCATACTCTGCAACGAGTGTATCCCCGCGTGCTAAACTTCGGCTTTCTTTGGGCCTTTATAATCATGGACTTTTTCGCCACGTCATCAAACCTCCTGTCAGTGGTTTGTCTTAAGACTTCCGAAACGGCATGCCCATTAATGTCAGGAGAGCTCGCGCTTCCTCATCTGTGTTGGCAGTCGTCACCATTACAACTTCCATGCCGCGGACTTTATCAACTTGGTCATACTCCACTTCGGGGAAAATCAACTGCTCGCGCAGTCCCAAAGTATAGTTTCCTCGTCCGTCAAAGGCCTTCGGGGAAACTCCTCTAAAGTCCCTGACACGGGGTAAAGCAATGTTCATCAATTTATCGAGAAAATAGTACATCCGCTCACCGCGCAAGGTCACTTTCGCCCCAATCGGCATCCCTTGCCGCACACGGAACTGAGCAATCGACTTCTTCGCCCGTGTAACAATTGGCTTTTGACCTGTAATCAGTTGCAGGTCACCCACGGCTGCATCTATTGCTTTCGGATTCTGTACAGCTTCACCGAGACCCATATTCACAACTGCCTTTTCAATCTTCGGCACTTGCATTACGGTATCGTAGGAAAACTGCTTCATCAATTCTCCAGCTACCTGCGTCTTGTAGTAATCGTACAAGCGAGTCAATGTATTGCCTCCTTTCACCTGGCTACTAGTCAATCACTTCGCCAGACTTTTTGGCATAGCGAACTTTTTTTCCATCTTCCAAAACCTTGTATCCAACACGGGTAGGCTCTCCGCTTTTGGGATCGGCTACTGCTACGTTAGAAATGTGAATCGGGGCTTCCTTTTCCAAAATACCGCCCTCAGGATTTGCAGCATTGGGTTTTGTGTGGCGCTTCACCACATTCACTCCCTCAACAAGAACCCTGGATTCCTTCGGGAAAACCTGTAGGACACTGCCCTTCTTGCTCTTGTCCTTACCAGCGACAACAACAACTTTGTCTCCCTTTTTAATGCGTACTTTCGGCATTTGTCAGTGCACCTCCTCGCCAAGCCGGGCAATTGATTGGAATGCCCGCTCGCAAGTTTCCTTATACTCGTTGGTCCAAGGCACTAGAGCACCTCGGGAGCCAGTGAAATGATTCTCATAAAATCCCGTTCGCGAAGTTCTCTTGCAACAGGCCCAAAGATACGCGTACCTCGGGGTCCCTTGTCGTCGCGAATAATGACTGCGGCATTCTCGTCAAAGCGAATGTAAGATCCGTCAGGCCTTCTGAGACCGCGGCGCGTACGCACCACAACGGCCTTGACAATGTCACCCTTCTTAACAACGCCCCCGGGTGTTGCACTCTTCACAGAAGCGACAATGACGTCGCCGATATTGGCCGTTTTACGGTTCGATCCTCCGAGTACACGGAAGCACATTACTTCCTTTGCACCAGTGTTATCCGCAACAGTCAACCTGGTTTGAGGCTGAATCATGGTCTTTCCTCCTCTCGACCGTTAAATCACAACAGCTTTTTCGATGATTTCTAGTAAACGCCAGCGTTTGTCCTTGCTCAGCGGACGAGTTTCCATGATTCTTACGGTGTCGCCTTTCTGTGCTTCATTGTTCTCGTCATGCACCTTAAACTTCTTCGTACTGCGAACCGTCTTCGCATACAATGGATGAATCACGTTTTCTTCAACCGCTACAACGATGGTCTTTTCCATCTTGTCACTGACCACTTTCCCTGTCCGTACTTTGCGGTAATTCCGTTCCACACAAACGCCTCCTTTCGCTACTCAGATTTAACCAATACCTAGTTCGCGTTCCTTTAGTACGGTTTTGGCACGAGCGATATCTTTTCGTACTTGACGAATTCTCATCACATTTTCCAACTGTCCGGTGGCGAGCTGGAAACGGAGATTAAACAACTCGTCCTTCAACTGGTCCACTCGGCTCTCAATTTCCTCGTTGGACAAGTCGCGGAGTTCATTAGCTTTCATCAGCCTCACCACCTACTTCCTCACGAAGAATGAACTTCGTTTTGATTGGCAGCTTATGTGCAGCAAGACGCATCGCTTCTCGCGCTACTTCCTCACTTACGCCAGCCAACTCGAACAGCACTCGACCCGGCTTCACAACTGCTACCCATTTCTCCGGTGAACCTTTACCGCTTCCCATCCGAGTCTCGGCAGGTTTTTGTGTAACTGGTTTACTCGGAAAAATCTTAATCCAAACTTTCCCGCCACGTTTAATGTAACGAGTCATCGCAATACGCGCGGCCTCGATTTGGCGATTCGTGACCCAAGAGGCTTCTAGGGCCTGCAGACCAAATTCTCCAAAGGTCACCTCTGTGCCGCCTTTGGCATTACCCTTCATGCGTCCCCGATGCTCTTTACGGTGTTTAACGCGCTTTGGCATTAACATGGATTAGTTACCCCCTTCCTCGGCGCCCTTCCTGTTCCGTTGCGGGAGAATCTCTCCGCGGTATATCCAAACTTTCACACCAATACGTCCATAGGTGGTATGGGCTTCCGATAGTGCATAATCAATATCTGCACGCAAAGTGTGCAAAGGAACTGTTCCCTCTGAATAACCTTCTGTACGTGCAATTTCAGCGCCGCCAAGGCGACCCGATACTTGAACGCGAATTCCTTGCGCTCCTGCTCTCACACTGCGTTGAATGCCTTGCTTCATCGCGCGGCGGAAAGACACCCGGCGTTCCAACTGGCTGGCAATGTTGTCCGCTACCAATTGTGCAGACAAGTCGGGTTGCTTAATCTCCGAAATGGAGATGTGGACTCTCTTCCCTGTCAGAGCATTGAGTTGATTGCGCAATGCATCTACTTCCGAGCCGCCTTTACCAATCACCATTCCTGGCTTCGCTGTGTGAATCACAACATTGATTCGATTGGCAGCACGCTCGATGTCGATTGACGCTACAGCTGCATCCTTCAGTTTCTTGGCGATAAATCCCCGCATCTTCAGGTCTTCATGCAGCAAATCTTGATAGTCTTTCTTGCTGGCGAACCACTTGGATTCCCAGTCGCGAATTACACCGATGCGCATTCCTACTGGATTGACCTTTTGACCCATGCCGGCTTTATCCCTCCTTTTTCTCCGCAACAACCACGGTGATATGACTCGTACGCTTCATGATGCTGTATGCTCTACCCTGAGCACGCGGGTGGAACCTCTTCAGGGTCGGACCCGGATCTACGTACGCTTCTTTAACATACAGATTGTCAACGTCCATATTGTGATTATTCTCGGCATTCGATACTGCAGAGTGCAACACCTTTTCCACTACAGGCGATGCTCCGCGAGGTGTCAGCTTCAAAATGGCGAAAGCCTGCCCAACCTCTTTACCGCGAATCAAATCTACAACCAAGCGCGCTTTTCTGGGCGCAATACGAATGTATCTCGCCCGCGCACGTGTTTGTGTCGCTTCCATGCTTGTTCCCCCTTTCATCATTCACTACCGTGAACGCGAGGATTTTTCATCTCCTGCGTGCCCTTTAAAAGTTCGGGTAGGAGCGAATTCACCCAACTTATGTCCTACCATGTCTTCAGATACGTATACCGGCACATGCTTGCGGCCGTCGTGAACTCCGAATGTGTGTCCCACGAACTGCGGAAAAATTGTGGACCTGCGAGACCACGTCTTGATGACACGCTTTTGCCCGCTGGAGTTCATGGTTTCAACTTTCTTCATCAGATAGTCATCACAAAACGGACCTTTTTTCAAGGAGCGACTCATCTCAAAACCTCCTCTCGTGATACCGTAGCTTAGGTACTAGAACAACTTTTATTTTTTCTTCCTGCGACGAACAATGTACTTGTCTGTCGGACTATTTTTCTTGCGCGTCTTTTTACCAAGCGTCGGCTTACCCCAAGGCGACATTGGCGACTTGCGGCCAACCGGAGCGCGGCCTTCACCACCGCCGTGCGGATGGTCTACTGGGTTCATGACAGAACCGCGGACCGTCGGGCGTTTATTCAGCCACCGTGACCGGCCGGCTTTACCAATGTTCACATTCTCGTGATCAAGGTTACCTACTTGACCGATGGTTGCCCGACACTCGAGACGCACCAACCGAACTTCCCCGCTGTCGAGACGAACCTGAGCGTAGCCCTTTTCTTTCGCCATCAACTGTGCAGCCGCGCCTGCCGCTCGCGCTAGTTGCCCGCCGCGGCCAGCCTTCAATTCGATGTTGTGCACAACAGTACCTACAGGAATAGCAGATAGCGGCAACGCGTTCCCAGGACGAATGTCTGCTCCGGTGCCCGAGACAACCTTGTCTCCAACTTTCATCCCGTTCACAGCCAAAATGTAACGCTTTTCGCCGTCCGCGTAGTGCAACAACGCAATCCGCGCCGAACGGTTTGGATCGTATTCGATTGTCGCAACCTTTGCAGGTACGCCGTCTTTATTACGTTTAAAGTCAATCATACGGTACTGGCGTTTATGACCACCGCCCTGATGGCGTGTCGTAAGTTTGCCTTGATGGTTTCGTCCGGCTCGCTTTTTCAGCGGTGCCAGCAAGGACTTTTCCGGTCGGTCGGTCGTGACTTCTTCAAATGTCGAGACAGACATGAACCGACGACCCGGTGAAGTCGGACGATACTTTTTGATGCCCACCGAGATAACCTCCTTCTATTACAAAATCCCTATTTAAGCACCAAAGAAATCAATGGGCTTAGAATCCTCGGCCAATGTAACAACGGCTTTCTTTCTTTCAGAAGTGCGACCTACGTTTTTGCCAACCCGCTTTAGTTTCCCAGGCACTCGGATGGTATTCACCTTCGCCACTTTGACATCGAAGATTTTCTCGATTGCCTGGCGAATTTCGGTTTTATTCCCACGCCGATCCACTTCAAACACGTACTTGTTTTGTTCCATCAGGTCACTGGAGCGCTCCGTGATAACCGGGCGCTTAATGAGGTCACGCGGATCCATTACGCGAACACCTCCTGAACTTTCTCCACTGCATCCTTGGTCAGGACGATATGGGAGTGTTTAAGCAGCTCATAAACGTTCAAACTTTGAGCCACGGTATATTTAACATTTTGCAGATTTCGAGCCGACAGCTGTGTGTTGGATTGCAAGCTGGAATCCACAATCAAAGCCTGTTCCAACGAAAACTGCCCCATGAGGGAAATAACCTGCTTCGTCTTGACTTCAGGAAAGCTAAGTTCGTCAAGAACAATCAGTTTACCCTCGTCAAACTTGGCGGTCAGCGCACTGTACAGTGCCGCCCGCCGAACCTTCTTGTTAATTCGCTGTGAGTAGTCTCGGGGTTGCGGCCCAAAGACCACGCCGCCGCCTTTCCACTGTGGCGAGCGGATACTGCCCTGACGCGCTCGTCCTGTGCCTTTTTGGCGCCAAGGTTTCCTGCCGCCGCCGCGTACTTCGGAGCGTCCTTTTGTTTTGTGAGTTCCGCTGCGCTGGCCAGCAAGGTATTGCAACACCGCCTGGTGCATCAAGTCTTCTCGAACCGGAGCCGCAAACAGGCGGTCATCAAGCTCTAACTCGCCTACCTGGTCTCCGCTGATGTTATACATCGGTACTTTCGGCATCTGTATTCCTCCCTTCCACACGTTACTTCGATATTGATTTAACCGCCGTTCGAACGGTTACGTAGGAGTTCCTCGGTCCAGGCACGGCACCTTTCACGAGCAACACATTCCGGTCGGCGTCCACTCGAACGATCTCTAAATTCTGAACCGTTGTCCGTTCTCCGCCCATGCGTCCAGCCATGGTTTGGCCTTTCATGACGCGGTTAGGAGCAATCGGACCCAAAGAACCCACACCACGGTGGTATTTTGAACCATGTCCCATCGGACCGCGATGCTGGTTGTGGCGTTTGATCGGGCCGGCATAACCTTTACCCTTCGACGTCCCAACAACATCGACAACGTCTCCGTTCTCAAACACGTCGGCACCTAATTGTTGCCCAACTTCGTACGCGTCAACGTCCACCCCGCGCAATTCGCGAACATACCGCTTCGCAGCAGTGTTAGCCTTAGCGGCATGACCCTGCTCAGGCTTCGTGGCCCGGTTCGGCTTTTGATCTGCAAAGCCAATTTGTATTGCCGAGTAGCCATCTGTACTGTCCTGCTTTTTCTGCAGAACAACACAAGGCCCGGCTTCGATTACCGTTACCGGTACAACCACGCCCTCTTCGTTGAAGATTTGGGTCATACCGAGCTTACGGCCTAAAATGCCCTTCATAATCGCACCTCCCTGAAGCAAAAGACACTTCTATGTCAATTCTTATTCCGCTCACATGCGGCACTACAGCTTTATTTCAATGTCAACGCCAGACGGCAGATCCAGACGCATTAATGCATCTACGGTCTGCGGCGTAGGATTTAAGATATCAATCAGACGTTTATGCGTTCGCATTTCGAACTGCTCACGCGAATCTTTGTATTTATGGGGTGCTCGCAGAATGGTGTAAATCTGCTTATCAGTCGGCAGCGGGATGGGCCCCGAAACCAACGCACCCGAGCGTTTCGCGGTATCCACAATTTTTTCCGAAGATTGATCAAGCACCTGATGGTCATACGCTTTTAGCCGGATACGAATCTTTTGCTTCGCCATATGTTTTCCCTCCTTTGTCGCCCAATTTTATGGACATGCTCAGCAGAAACCACCTCATTGGTGCCCCATATGGCTGAGGACACATAAGCAACCTTCTGCCTCATCGCTGTCAGAGACCAACATTCGACAGTATACTAGACATTTGTGTGGATTACAAGGAATCTAATAAAATTTTATAAGGATTCACGAGGGGGAATTGCTACGGCCATCACAGAGGGTGGTGAGCGCAGGATTTCTGACTGCAATTGGCAGGCCAACATTGTCATGCGACCCATAATCACAAAAGAGGCTGCCCCGGACCAAGCGGACCCGAGACAGCCTCCCTTCACACAGTCAACAACCAAACTTATTTGTTGACTTAGGCGTTGACCTTTGTTACGACTCCAGCTCCGACGGTGCGGCCACCTTCGCGAATAGCGAAGCGTGTACCTTCCTCAAGAGCAATTGGTGCAATCAATTCGACATCCATCGTTACGTTGTCGCCGGGCATTACCATTTCGGTACCTTCCTGCAGGCTAACAACGCCGGTTACATCAGTGGTGCGAAAGTAGAACTGCGGACGATAGCCGTTGAAGAACGGAGTATGACGGCCGCCTTCTTCTTTCGTCAACACGTAAACCTCTCCGCTAAACTTGGTGTGAGGTTTGATAGAGCCCGGCTTGACCAACACCTGGCCGCGCTCGATGTCTTTACGTTCAACACCGCGAAGCAGTGCTCCGATGTTATCTCCAGCTTCTGCTGCGTCAAGAAGTTTGCGGAACATCTCGATGCCGGTTGCAACCGTTTTGAAGCTTTCTTCTTTCATACCGACGATTTCGACTTCGTCTCCAACCTTCAAAGTACCACGTTCAACACGGCCAGTCGCAACTGTACCGCGGCCGGTAATGGTGAACACGTCTTCGACAGGCATCAAGAAAGGCTTGTCAGTGTCGCGCTCAGGGGTTGGGATGTAGTCGTCAACCGCTTGCAGCAAATCTTCAATGGCCTTTACGTTGTCTGCATCGCCTTCCAACGCCTTCAGCGCGGAACCGCGGATGACAGGTAAGTCGTCACCAGGGAACTCATACTCGCTGAGAAGTTCACGAACTTCCATCTCAACCAGTTCCAACAGTTCTTCGTCGTCCACTTGGTCGGTCTTATTCATAAACACAACGATGTTCGGGACACCGACCTGGCGGGCCAGGAGAATGTGCTCACGGGTTTGCGGCATAGGGCCGTCAGCAGCGGAGACAACCAGAATTGCACCGTCCATCTGAGCAGCACCTGTAATCATGTTTTTCACGTAGTCAGCGTGGCCCGGGCAGTCGACGTGAGCATAGTGACGAGCCTCAGTGGAGTACTCAACGTGTGATGTGTTAATGGTAATTCCGCGCTCACGCTCTTCGGGAGCCTTATCGATTTCATCGTACTTTTGAGCCTGACCCATTCCTTTACTGGATTGGATAAGAGTCATAGCAGCTGTCAATGTGGTTTTGCCGTGGTCAACGTGACCAATGGTACCGACGTTAACGTGCGGTTTCGACCGATCGAACTTTTCCTTTGCCATTCAAAAATCACTCCTTCGGCGTTATTCGCCTTTGTTCTTTGAAATAATTTCTTGGGCTATGTTTTTGGGCACTTCTTCATATGAACTGAACTCCATTGAATAGGTGCCTCGACCCTGCGTTCTTGAGCGAAGGCTGGTAGAATATCCGAACATCTCGGACAACGGTACGAAACCGCGAATGACTTGTGCCCCAGCCCGCGCCTCCATGCCTTCCACACGACCGCGACGGGAGTTGATGTCTCCCATAATATCGCCCATGTATTCCTCAGGCACAGTGACCTCTACCTTCATCATAGGCTCAAGCAAGACTGGACCCGCTTTTTGCACCCCTGCCTTCAGAGCCATGGAACCAGCAATCTTAAAGGCCATCTCAGATGAGTCAACATCATGGTATGAACCATCGTACAGCGTGGCTTTGACATCCAGCATCGGATATCCGGCAATCACGCCGTTTTGCAGCGCTTCCTTAATACCTTCATCAACCGCAGGAATGTATTCTTTCGGAATTGCACCGCCGACAACCTTGTTGGCGAACTCATAGCCGGCACCCCGCTCCAAGGGCTCAAAGATAACCTTGACGTGGCCGTATTGACCGCGACCACCGGATTGCCGTACAAACTTGCCCTCTTGGTCAACCCGCTGCGTAATCGTCTCCTTGTATGCCACCTGAGGACGACCCACATTGGCTGCGACCTTGAATTCACGCTGCAGACGGTCAACGATGATCTCCAGATGCAGTTCGCCCATCCCAGAGATGATGGTTTGGCCGGTTTCCTCGTCCGTAAAGGTACGGAATGTCGGATCCTCTTCCGCCAGCTTCGCCAGAGCAATCCCCATCTTATCCTGGTCTGCCTTCGTCTTTGGTTCAATGGAGACGGAGATAACCGGTTCTGGGAACTCCATGGACTCAAGCAGCACAACTGCTTTTTCGTCGCACAGCGTATCACCCGTGCTGGTGTCTTTCAACCCAACAGCAGCAGCAATATCTCCGGCATAGAGTGTGTTAATCTCCTCCCGGTGATTCGCGTGCATTTGCAGGATACGTCCGATACGTTCACGTTTGCCTTTAGTCGAATTCAAAACATATGAACCGCTGTCCAGCGTGCCTGAATAGACACGAACAAAGGCTAACTTACCCACGAATGGATCGGTCATAATCTTAAACGCCAACGCAGAGAAAGGTTCTTCATCTGTGGAGTGGCGTTGAATCGGGTCTCCCTCAACGGTGTGCCCTTCAATCGGAGGTACATCCGTCGGTGCGGGGAGATAATCCACTACCGAGTCAAGCATGGGCTGAACACCCTTGTTTCTGTAGGACGAGCCGCACAGTACCGGGAAAATCTGTACAGTACAAGTTCCGTGGCGGAGGCCTAGTTTCAGTTCCTCCGTGGTTATCTCTTCACCGTCCAGATACTTCATCATCAATTCTTCGTCCAGCTCAGCTACGGCCTCAATCAACTTGGTCCGGTACTCGTCAGCCATTTCCTTCAGATCATCCGGGATTTCACGGGCTTCTGAAGTCGTACCGAGATCGTCTGTGTAATAAACGGCCCGGTTCTCAACGAGATCGATCAGGCCTTCGAAATGGTCTTCTGCACCAATCGGCAGTTGAATCGGAACCGCGTTGGCTTTCAGCCGTGTCTTCATCTGGTCTACGCAGGACAAAAAGTCTGCACCGATGATGTCCATTTTGTTGACGTACGCCACACGCGGAACATGATATTTGTCTGCCTGTCTCCACACCGTCTCAGACTGCGGTTCAACGCCGCCCTTTGCGTCAAAGACAGCAACTGCGCCATCCAATACGCGAAGGGAGCGTTCAACCTCGACGGTGAAGTCGACGTGACCTGGTGTGTCAATAATATTAATTCGGTGATCCCGCCACTGACAGGTCGTGGCTGCAGAAGTAATGGTGATACCGCGTTCCTGCTCCTGCGCCATCCAGTCCATGGTAGCTGCACCATCGTGAACCTCACCAATCTTATGCACGCGACCTGTGTAGAAAAGCACGCGTTCTGTGGTGGTCGTTTTACCTGCGTCAATATGCGCAATAATCCCGATGTTGCGTGTTCTCTGTAATGTAAATGGACGTGGCAATGAACACCCTCCTTTCGTCACGTTACAGTTACCCGCCGTTTTCTACCAACGATAGTGAGCAAACGCCTTGTTGGCTTCTGCCATACGATGGGTATCTTCCTTCTTCTTCACGGCACCGCCGGTGTTGTTGGCAGCATCCATCAACTCATTCGCCAAGCGGTCGACCATTGTCTTTTCGCCGCGCTGACGAGAATAGTTCACCAACCAGCGCAAGCCAAGCGTAATGCGGCGCTCATTGCGAACCTCTACAGGCACCTGGTAGTTCGAACCGCCGACACGACGGGCTTTCACTTCCAGGACAGGCATGATATTACGCATCGCTTCTTCAAAGACCTCCATAGGGTCTTTGCTGCTGTGTTGACGCACGTCTTCGAAAGCTGCATAGACAATGCGTTGCGCCACACCCTTCTTACCGTCCATCATTACCTTATTAACTAAACGCGTCACCATTTTGTTCCCGTAGATGGGATCTGGCATCACGTCGCGTTTTTGCACAGGACCTTTCCTAGGCACTCATCCAACCTCCTTCCAAATAGGATTGGGGAAGCCGTCTAGAGCATCTCCAACCTGCTTTACTGCTTATTGCTGCTGATCTTACTTCTTCTTGGCTCGTTTGGCGCCATACTTCGAACGCGCCTGTTGGCGGTCTTTCACGCCCGCAGTATCCAAAGCTCCACGAACAATGTGATAACGGACACCCGGAAGGTCCTTTACACGACCGCCGCGAACAAGAACGACGGAGTGCTCTTGAAGATTGTGACCAATTCCAGGAATGTACGCCGTGACTTCGTACGTATTCGTCAAACGAACACGAGCATATTTCCGCAAAGCGGAGTTCGGCTTTTTCGGAGTCATGGTACCCACACGAGTGCAAACGCCCCGCTTTTGCGGTGAAGGGAGATCGGTCAGTTCCTTTTCGAAACTGTTGTATCCTCTTTGCAGTGCAGGAGCGGTTGATTTTTTGGTGATTTCCTTGCGTCCTTTACGAACTAACTGATTAATCGTTGGCATGCCCAGCACCTCCTTCCAAAGGCATATCGAGTTACTAAAACAACAGCATCCTTCAAGTCCACAGAGCCTGGTGGTTCATAAATGATTACAAGAGACTCAAGGCGCACTTATGCACTGTAGAAAGCGCACGGCAGGCCCTGTCACTCTTCCACGATGGCAGCCGCAGCAGCCCCCACGTCAATCCCGCAGGCTTTACCGAGCTCTTTCATGGAAGTCACCCACGTCAGCGGGACACTGTGCTTGCGCGCCAGTTCCACTATGGGCTGTGTCACTCGTTCCTCAGCATCGTGTGCGACATAGACAGATCTTGCGACACGCTGTTGTAGTACTTTAATTGTCTGGTTGGAACCGATTGTCATCTTGCTTGCCTGGCGTATCCGTTCCAGGGACACGGCTAAGCCTCCCTAAATGAACCATCTCAAAGGCACACTCAAAGATTCTATCACCGCATAATCCGGGCTGTCAACACGATTTACGTGCCATCTTGACAACCCGGCGAATTCTGCGTGTGACGGTAGGAGTTGCCGTGTTCACTTGTAATCTATTGTTTACTCCGAGACCGTAAGCGCGGAGTCCGCTTCTGCCTCTTGCTCCGCTTCTCCTGCCGTACTGTCGAGCACATCCAACTTGCGATAGCGGGCCATGCCCGTGCCAGCCGGAATCAGCTTACCAATAATCACGTTCTCTTTCAGGCCCATGAGTTCATCGACCTTGCCCTTGATGGCCGCCTCCGTGAGAACGCGCGTCGTCTCCTGGAATGAAGCAGCAGACAAGAAGGAATCGGTCTCCAAAGATGCTTTGGTGATACCGAGCAGTGCCGGGCGCGCGACTGCAGGCTCCTGCCCTTGGACGAGCACATCTTCGTTCGCCTTCTCGTAGTCAAACAAGTCAACGTACGTACCAGGCAACAGCGTTGTATCGCCAGCGTCCAGAACCCGCACCTTGCGCAACATCTGTCGGACCATAACCTCTACGTGCTTATCGCTGATGTCCACACCTTGCAACCGATATACCCGCTGGACTTCACGCAGGAGGTACATCTGTACGCCTTGCAACCCCTTGACGCGGAGCATTTCCTTCGGGTCCACCGAGCCTTCAGTGAGTTCGTCACCCGCTCTGATAACCTGCCCCTCACTGACGCGTATGCGAGAGCCGTACGGGATGGAGTAGACCTTTGCTTCGCTCCCTCCCTCGACTTCGATTTCACGCTTATCCTTGGCTTCCCTGATGCCTGTGACCGTACCGTCGAACTCGGTGATGACGGCCTGACCTTTCGGGTTCCGCGCTTCAAAAAGTTCCTGAACCCGAGGCAAACCTTGAGTGATGTCGTCCCCTGCTACACCGCCGGTATGGAAGGTTCTCATGGTTAGCTGCGTACCAGGCTCACCGATAGACTGGGCAGCAATGATGCCTACAGCTTCACCGATTTCAACCATTTGGCCTGTAGCCAAGTTGCGACCGTAGCACTGCACACACACACCGTGCCGACTTCTGCACGTCAGAACCGAACGGATGTAGACTTCAGTAATACCAGAGTCCACAATCTCTGATGCTGCTTCCGTACTGATGACTTCGTTTTTGGCAACAATGACGGCACCAGTCTCTGGGTGATGCACGTCCTCGAAGACGACGCGTCCTTCAAGGCGATCAATCAGGTCTTCAATAATCTCACTGCCGTCGCGAATCTGAGATACCTTCAATCCCTTGTCAGTACCACAATCAACCTCACGCACAATCACATCTTGCGCCACATCGACAAGACGCCTGGTCAGGTAGCCGGAGTCTGCCGTCCGCAGAGCGGTATCGGCTAATCCTTTTCGCGCGCCGTGCGTGGACATGAAGTACTCCAACACCGTGAGACCTTCGCGGAAGTTGGACTTAATTGGCAATCCGATAATCCGACCGGAAGGATTGGCCATCAGTCCGCGCATCCCAGCCAACTGAGTAATCTGCGAGTTGGAACCGCGGGCCCCGGAAGTGGCCATCATGTAAATTGGATTCAATTCGTCCATGCTGTGCATGAGCGTCTCGGAAACTTTTTCTTTTGCATCGGTCCAGATTTGACTGAAGGAAATGTATTTCTCTTCCTCGGTAATCAGACCGCGTCGGAACTGTGCTTCCAGCTTGTGCTGACGCTCCTGAGCTTCGTCAATGATGTCAGCCTTCTCTGCCGGCACGACAATGTCCGACACTGCAATCGTGATGCCCGCCTGAGTCGAGTAGTGGAAACCAAGCTGCTTTACTCTGTCCAGAATTTCTGCGGTAGACGTTGTACCGTAGCGACGGAAACACTCACCGAGAATATTGCCAAGGTCCTTCTTAATAATGGCTTTTGGACTCGGACGATTTACAATCTTAGTGCGCAGGTCCACACCTTTTTCGAAGACAAACGTGTCGTCAGGTGTGCCATCCAGCAAATTGGACTTTGCTCCCGAATGCAAGTACGGGAAGTCCTCAGGAAACACATTGTTAAACATCAGTTTCCCAGGGGTTGTAATCAATATTGCGTCACGCTGCTTCTCGGTAAAAGACGTCTTGTTCAAACCCCGTACGGGCAACGCAATTCGAGAATGCAGGCTGACGACGCCTTGCTGCAACGCCATCTCAACCTCGGAGAAGCTGGAGAAGATCTGTGCTTTGCCTTTTGCGCCTGCCTTCTCCATGGTCAAGTAGTACGGCCCAAGGACCATGTCCTGCGTTGGCGTAACAACCGGCTTTCCATCTTTCGGATTCAAAATGTTGTGGGCTGCCAACATCAGCAGTCTGGCCTCAGCTTGAGCTTCCGCCGAAAGCGGGACGTGAACGGCCATCTGGTCACCGTCAAAGTCGGCGTTATAAGCTGTACACACCAACGGATGCAGACGAATTGCACGACCCTCCACCAAGATTGGCTCAAACGCTTGAATACCAAGACGGTGAAGTGTCGGGGCTCGGTTCAACAGAACTGGATGCTCCTTAATCACATCTTCAACCACGTCCCATACTTCCGGTGACACGCGCTCAACTTTACGCTTCGCGCTCTTGATGTTGTGGGCAAGCCCTCTTGCCACCAACTCTTTCATCACAAACGGTTTAAACAGTTCGAGCGCCATTTCCTTTGGCAGACCGCACTGAAACATATTCAAGTCGGGTCCGACAACAATGACGGAACGTCCGGAGTAGTCAACGCGCTTACCGAGCAGGTTCTGACGAAAACGTCCCTGTTTCCCTTTCAACATGTGGGACAGCGACTTGAGCGGGCGGTTGCCGGGTCCTGTTACCGGACGGCCGCGACGACCATTGTCAATGAGCGCATCCACCGCTTCCTGAAGCATGCGTTTCTCGTTCTGGACAATAATGTCCGGAGCTCCTAAGTCAAGCAACCGTTTCAATCGATTGTTCCTGTTGATAACCCGACGGTACAAGTCATTTAAGTCGGAAGTAGCAAAGCGTCCGCCATCCAACTGCACCATCGGCCGTAAATCCGGCGGAATAACGGGAAGTGCTTCGAGAATCATCCATGCCGGTTCATTACCCGAATTCCGGAATGACTCGAGCACCTCCAGCCGTTTGATAGCGCGGTTTCTGCGTTGACCCTGCGCTGTCCGGAGCTCCTCTTTCAGCATCTCCACTTCTTTGTCAGGGTTCACTTCGAGGAGAAGCTTCTTGATGGATTCCGCACCCATCCCCGCTTCAAACGCGTACCCGTATTTCTCACGATAAGAGCGATACTCTTTTTCGCTCAGCAGTTGTTTCTGCTCAAGCGGGGTGTCCCCTGGATCGGTGACGACATAGGACGCGAAGTAGATAACTTCTTCCAGCGCTCTCGGAGACATATCGAGCACTAGCCCCATTCGGCTTGGAATACCTTTGAAATACCAAATGTGCGATACAGGTGCCGCAAGTTCGATGTGGCCCATGCGCTCACGGCGCACTTTGGCCCTTGTCACTTCGACGCCGCAGCGGTCGCACACAACACCCTTATAGCGAACACGCTTATATTTGCCGCAATGACATTCCCAGTCTTTCTGCGGTCCAAAAATCTTTTCGCAGAACAAGCCTTCCTTTTCGGGTCGCAGTGTTCGATAGTTAATGGTCTCGGGTTTCTTAACCTCGCCGTGTGACCAAGAACGGATTTTCTCGGACGAAGCGAGCCCTATTTTCATGAACTCAAAGTTGTTCACGTCTATCAAGGAGGATCCTCCCCTTCCGCTTATTCAACCGTATGAGGCGCCCTCGCCCAGTCAGCAGAGCAACGGCAACAGAGTGAAATGGGTTCATTCTGTTGCCGGCGACGACCTGTCAGTCCCCGCCGATTTCGTTCATCTCCAGGTTCAAGTTCAACTTCTCCCCGGCATCTTCATCCTCATCAGATTCTTTCATGACAATCTCCTGCTCATCTTCACTTAGAATCTTCACGTCCATACCAAGGCTTTGAAGTTCCTTGATGAGGACCTTAAAGGATTCCGGCACTCCCGGCTCCGGCACATTCTCACCTTTGACAATTGCCTCGTAAGTCTTGACGCGCCCTACGACGTCATCTGACTTAACCGTAAGAATTTCTTGCAAAGTGTAAGACGCACCGTAGGCTTCCAATGCCCAAACTTCCATTTCACCGAAACGCTGTCCGCCGAACTGTGCTTTACCGCCAAGGGGCTGCTGCGTCACAAGGGAGTACGGACCCGTTGAACGAGCATGAATCTTATCGTCCACCAAATGGTGAAGCTTCAACATGTATACACAACCCACTGTAACCCTGTTGTCGAAGGGGTCTCCGGTTCGTCCGTCAAACAACTGATGCTTTCCGTCTCTCGAGTAGCCAGCCTCTTCAAGTGTGTCAAACACGTCATCCGAGTGGGCACCGTCGAAAACCGGAGTGGCCATCTTAATACCAAGGGCCCGCGCCGCCATGCCAAGGTGGGTTTCAAGCACCTGTCCAATGTTCATCCGAGAAGGAACACCCAAGGGATTCAAAACAATCTCTACAGGGGTACCGTCTTCCATAAACGGCATATCTTCCTCAGGCAGAATACGAGCTACGACACCCTTGTTCCCATGCCGTCCAGCCATTTTGTCGCCAACGGAGATTTTCCGCTTTTGCGCGATGTAAACACGGACCAGTTCATTGACACCAGCTGGCAATTCGTCGCCATTTTCTCGCGTAAACACCTTTACATCGACGATAATGCCGGCACCTCCGTGGGGTACACGGAGCGATGTATCCCGAACTTCGCGGGCCTTTTCTCCAAAAATGGCATGCAGCAAACGTTCTTCCGCCGTGAGCTCAGTGACTCCCTTGGGTGTCACCTTGCCAACCAGGATGTCTCCTGCTCGGATTTCAGCACCAATCCGAATGATGCCGCGCTCATCCAGGTTCTTAAGCGCATCTTCGCCAACATTCGGGATGTCCCGAGTGATTTCTTCAGGTCCGAGCTTCGTGTCGCGAGCTTCAAGTTCGTACTCTTCTATGTGAATTGAAGTGTAAATATCTTCTTTGACAACCTTCTCTGACAAGAGAATGGCGTCTTCGTAGTTGTAGCCTTCCCACGTCATGAAGGCGACCACGACATTGCGTCCGAGTGCAATCTCACCGGTCTCGGTCGCAGGACCATCGGCAAGAATGTCTCCCTTTTTGACCTTCATTCCTTCACGAACAATAGGCCGTTGGTTGATACAAGTGTTCTGGTTGGAGCGTATAAATTTGTGCAGGCGATACTTATCCAGGTCGCCTTTCACGGTACGTCCGTCCACCTGCTGTTCGGGCCGAATCCAGATTTCCTTCGCAGTCACTCGCTCAACCGTTCCGCCTCGTTTAGCGAGTACACAGACACCAGAATCCCGAGCTGCTTGATGTTCCATTCCGGTACCTACAAAAGGCGAATCCGTAACCATCAGAGGCACCGCCTGCCGCTGCATGTTCGAACCCATCAACGCTCTGTTCGCATCATCGTTCTCCAAGAAAGGAATCATCGCAGTCGCGACGGAGACAACCTGCTTTGGAGAAACGTCCATATAATCAATGCGATCGCGTGCGACCGTGAGCACTTCTTCCCTGAACCGAGCAATAACTTCTTCGTTTTGGAAGTGCCCGTCTTCAGTCAAAGGGGCATTGGCTTGTGCAATAATATAGTTTTCCTCTTCATCTGCCGTCAGGTAATCAATCTTTTCCGTAACAACACCAGTGTCCGGATCAACCCGCCGGTAGGGCGTCTCAATGAACCCGTACTCGTTAATCCTTGCATAACTGGACAAAGAGTTAATCAAGCCAATATTAGGACCTTCAGGAGTCTCAATTGGACACATACGGCCATAGTGAGAATAGTGCACGTCTCGCACTTCAAAGCCAGCACGTTCACGAGTCAGACCTCCCGGCCCCAGTGCCGAAAGCCTGCGTTTATGGGTCAGTTCAGCCAATGGGTTGGTCTGGTCCATAAACTGTGACAACTGACTGGATCCGAAGAACTCCTTAATCGACGCAATCACAGGTCTGATGTTAATCAAAGCCTGCGGGGTAATGGCACTCGCGTCCTGAATTGACATGCGTTCGCGCACAACCCGCTCCATTCTCGACAAACCGATGCGGAATTGGTTCTGGAGCAGTTCGCCCACAGAACGCAAACGCCGGTTGCCTAAATGGTCAATGTCGTCAGTCGAACCGACACCATGCAGCAAATTAAAGAAATAACTGACCGCCGACAGAATATCCGAGGGAATGATGTGCTTCATCGAGCGGTCGACACCGCCATTTCCAATGACATGCAGCACTTTTCCGTCTTCGGTCTGCGAGAACACCTTAATGGTTTGCAGAGGGATGTCATCCTCTTCCAGAAGGTCAGGAGTAGCACGCACAGACAAACGTCCTACGTTCCCCTCCAGATGAGGCAAGACCTTGTCCAGCAGTCGGCGATCCAGCACTTCGCCGGCTTCAGCGATAATTTCGCCTGTATCCATCTCGACTAAGGTTTCAGCCAAACGCTGATTCAAAAGCCTGTTTTTGATATGCAATTTCTTATTGATTTTGTAGCGACCAACGTTCGCCAAGTCATAACGCTTCGGGTCGAAAAATCGAGAGGCCAGCAAGGCGCGAGCGTTGTCCACTGTAGGCGGTTCACCAGGCCGCAAGCGCTCATAAATTTCAATCAAAGCGCGCTCGGTTGAGTCGGTGGTGTCCTTGTCAAGCGTGTTTTGCAAATACTCATTCTCTCCGAAGAGATCGATAATCTCTTGGTCTGCCCCTAGACCCAAGGCCCGCAACAACACGGTAATGGGCAGTTTGCGAGTTCTATCAATCCGTACGTAAGCCACATCTTTGGCGTCCGTCTCAAACTCCAGCCATGCACCGCGGTTTGGGATGACAGTGGCCGCGTAGGACCGCTTCCCATTCTTGTCGAACTTGCTGTTAAAATAGACACTGGGAGAGCGAACTAACTGGCTGACAATGACGCGTTCGGCGCCGTTGATAATAAACGTCCCCGTATCGGTCATGAGCGGGAAGTCTCCCATAAACACTTCCTGCTCCTTCACTTCGCCAGTTTCCTTGTTAATCAAGCGAACCTTCACACGAAGCGGCGCAGCATAGGTTACATCGCGTTCTTTTGAATCTTCCACATCGTACTTCGGTTCACCCAGGCTATAGTCGACGAACTCCAGCACAAGGTTACCGGTAAAGTCCTGAATCGGCGAGATATCCGAAAACATCTCCCGCAGGCCTTCCTCCAAAAACCACTGGTAGGACTGCTGCTGAATCTCAATCAGATTCGGTAAGTCCAGCACCTCATGGATGCGCGCGTACGAGCGTCGTTCCCGCCATCCATATTTCACCATGTGTCCGTGCAAAACCTTCACCCCTCATGCCGAATAGAAATAGACTTTTGACAAAACAAAAATAAAATGAGGTCGCTTTCCAACCACATTTTTCAAATGGAGAGGCAGTATTCACCTATCGCCGAATGGTTTGAATGCTATTCATCCCCCATCGTACCGACCGAATTTTGCATTGAGTGATTATATCATTGGGACATAACCATGTCAAATCAAAAACTCACGTGTCAAATCAAAACTCAGAAACTTGTTACAGACCTGTACACGTGATAGCCGCCGCTCTTTTCACACAACTCTACCCGCGAAAACAGCGCTTCAAGCGTAGAACGAGCACTTGCCGCCCCCTGCTTCTTTTGAATCACAATCCACAGTTCCCCGCCTGGCTTCAAATGGTCTCTCGCTTCAGCAAACAAACGATAGACCACGGCTTTGCCGGCTCGAATCGGAGGATTCAAAAGCACCGCATCGGCGACCAGTGCAGGCACTGCCGCAAAACCATCACTGACATGCGTCTCACAGCGTTGCTCGAACCCGCCTAAGTTTGCTTGGGCCAGTTGGACCGCTCTCCTATTGACGTCGAGCAGAACCCAACGTGTCTTCGGATATACCCTCAGCAAGACCCCTGCCACAGGACCATAGCCGCAGCCCAAATCTACTATCGTCCCAGCTTCAGGAAGTCGGACTGTCTCGATTAGCAGTCGAGTGCCGTAGTCGAGCCCCTTTTTCGAGAACACACCACTGTCGGTTTTTAACTCCAGCGCTGTAGCGCGAGCGTGAACCTCAACAACCCGTGTCTCATGCTTAACTGAAGGCTCGCTTGTATAGTAGTGATCCACCTTGCCTGCCCCCCGGCCGTATTGTCGGTACTCCGCAGCGCAATAGACAAAACGCTCACCAGCCAAGGCCGGTGAGCGTCAGCAGCGCCGGAAACCGGCGCATCCAGAGCAGGTTACTTCACTTCTACCGTAGCTCCTGCCTCTTCCAGCTTGCCTTTCAGTTCATCAGCTTCTTCTTGGCTGACCTTCTCTTTAATCGGCTTCGGTGCTTCGTCAACAAGGGCTTTTGCTTCTTTCAAGCCAAGACCTGTAATCTCGCGAACAATTTTGATGACGCCGATTTTCGAAGACCCGGCACTTGCCAAAATGACATCGAATTCTGTTTGCTGCTCGGCTGCTTCGCCGCCGCCTGCTGCACCTGCGCCTGCTACTGCCACAGGTGCGGCAGCACTTACACCAAACTCTTCCTCAATAGCTTTGACCAAATCGTTTAATTCCAAAACAGTCATGCCTTTAATCGCTTCAACGAATTCTTCTTTTGTCAATCTGTACGCCTCCCATATCCTCAATTTGATTTTTATTTAATCGTTCTGCAGTCCTCGCAGCAAACACTTCAAGCAACTGCAACCGATTTACGCTAACCGCAGTAAGACTCTAACCAACTGCTGAGCGTAAACTTTACTCAGCAGCAGCCTCAGCACTGGCGCCGCCCTGTTGCTCAGAAACCTGCTGGACAGCATAGGCCAAATTCCGCATCGGAGCTTGCATAACGCTGAGCAGCATGGAAATAAGACCTTCACGGCTGGGCAGGGTCGCCAGTTCCTCAACCTCTTGGCTGCCGACGACACGTCCTTCAACAACGCCGCCTTTCAGCTCCAGCGCCTTATGCTGTTTCGCAAAATTGAACAGCACTTTAGCAGGGGCAATGGGGTCTTCATAGCCAAACGCAATAGCCGAAGGTCCCGTCAGATACTGCTCTAACCCTGTCATTTCAGCTTTTTCTGCAGCACGTCGAGTCATGGTATTTTTCAACACCTTGAACTCCACACCCGCTTCACGAAGTTGACGACGCAGTTCATTGGACTCCGAGACATTCAAACCGCGATAGTCAGTCACAACCAGTGCCTTGCTGTCGCTAAACTGTTTCGCAATCTCGTCGACCAGTTTTTTCTTTTCCTCGAGTACACCCATTACTTCAACACCTCCTCAAGTTTGATTGGATGGCTGCCGTATCAGTCACGCAAAAATCGCGTCTTCCGCAGACAGAAGACGCGATTCTGTATCGACAGATATATCGCGAACCTCGGTAGGCGTGTGGCACATTCACCGCTTCTGCGGACCTACTGTCTACGGCTCATCCGTATTTAATTCACTCCACGTAGTTTACGAAACTCGCGCCGGAGCGTCAAGCAAATCTTCTAACCTCAAAGCAATCACTCTGCGACGCGTCCAATTTTCTGGACATTCACGCGCAACCCAGGACCCATTGTACTGGCGATGGACAGATTCCGAAAGAACTGTCCTTTGGCTGCCGCAGGCTTCGCTTTTTGCAAGGCGTCAATCAGCGTATTCAAGTTATCAAGCAGGTGATCCGCTTCGAAGGAGGCCTTCCCAATCGGGACGTGGACGTTTGCATCCCTGTCCAAACGGTACTCGACCTTACCTTTTTTGATTTCATCAATCGCACGGGCCACCTCGAATGTCACCGTGCCAGTCTTCGGGTTTGGCATCATGCCCTTCGGACCGAGAATCCGGCCCAATCGACCGACAGAACCCATCATATCTGGCGTAGCAACAACGACGTCAAAGTCGAGCCAGCCTCCGGACACCTTTTGAACGAGGTCGTCGTCTCCAACGAAGTCTGCTCCAGCGGCTTCCGCCTCTTTTGCCTTGTCTCCCTTTGCAAAGACAAGGACACGGGCAGTTTTACCGGTACCGTGCGGCAGCACGACCGCACCTCGAATCTGCTGATCCTGCTTCTTCGGGTCTACACCCAAGCGAATCGCAGCCTCTACGGTTTCGTCAAACTTTGCAGTCGCGAGCTCCTTAACGAGAGCCACCGCCTCGTTCGGGTCGTACATCTTCTGCTTGTCAATCTGTTTAACAGCTTCACCAAAACGCTTTGATGTTCGTGCCATTTCTTCACCTCCATGTGGTCACGCGGCCGAAGACCTCCCACAAGGGATAGGCGTTAAACGCATACGTGACAAATATATTTACCAACTCGAACAACGAGCTTTGTTCGTGCGCTCAGTACCTCCGGAACGCCGAGGTAAACCTGCATCGGTACAAAAAGTCACCAATTCACAGTAACTAATCCTCAATCGTGACCCCCATGCTCCGCGCTGTTCCTTCTACCATTCTCATGGCAGCTTCAACAGATGCAGCATTGAGATCCTGCATTTTTTGCTCCGCAATTTCACGGACTTTGTCCCGTTTCACTGTAGCAACTTTTGTTTTGTTGGGTTCTGCAGAACCAGACTCAATGCCTGCAGCCTTCTTCAGCAGCACAGCTGCCGGCGGAGTCTTCAAATCAAAGGTGTAAGAGCGGTCCTCATACACATACAACACAACCGGAATAACGAGACCGACTTGGTCCGCAGTGCGTGCGTTAAACTCTTTACAGAATCCCATGATATTACCGACTTGCGCCTGACCCAAAGCAGGACCAACCGGCGGCGCTGGAGTGGCTTTACCTGCAGCAATCTGCAGTTTCACAACCTTGACAACCTTTTTCGGCAACATGTCCACCTCCTTTGCCGTTTGATGTGGTCAACGGGCCTACGCCCTCCCACTTCCCCGCCAACGAACCAAGGGTCCGTTTAAACGAAGGTAAAGCTATATCGCGCATGAGACCGCGCTCAGAAACGGCTGTACGACAGAGCGACCCTGCCTGCAATGCAACGTCAGACGCGCTCCCGACATGCCGATTTCCGCAACATCAAACTGCCATTTAAACAGTTTTACAGCCAAATAGGAACAGAGAGTGATTCAGGAAAGTTTTTCAACCTGACTGAAGTCCAGTTCCAGCGGAGTATCTCGGCCAAACATGGACACAAGCACTCGCAATTTCTCCTGGTCTGCGTTGATTTCCTCGACGGTACCGATTAAATCCGCGAAGGGTCCATGCGTAATGCGGACAGCTTCACCAAGGCCATAATCAATCCTGGCTTTCACTTCTTCCGCACCCATCTGCGCCATAATGCTTCTGACTTCCGAAGGAAGCAACGGCACAGGTTTGGAACCGCCTCCGGCAGAACCTACAAACCCAGTTACTCCAGGTGTGTTTCGGACTACATACCAAGAATCATCCGTCATGACCATTTCCACGAGAACATAGCCAGGAAAGACCTTCTTTTGGACAAGTTTCTTCTTGCCGTTTTTGACTTCCATCTCTTCTTCAGTCGGCACAATCACACGAAAGATTTTGTCCTCCATGTCCATAGTTTGGACACGGCTTTCCAGATTCGTCTTGACCTTATTCTCATAGCCAGAGTATGTGTGTACCACAAACCACTGTTTTTCGAGCGTATCCATGTTGAGGGCGGAAAGCCCCGCACCCCCTATATCCATTCAGATTGATTTCCCCAACCACACAAGTCTATGTGTCATAGATTCATGCGCAAACCATCACCTAACAACGTTCCCACGCATGCCGCAACAGACGATTTACACAAGACCAATCAGCGCCATCAAGCGAGCTACGCCGATGTCGAACAACCACACCAGCAGTCCCATGACAAAGCAAACAATCAAAACGGCCGCTGTATA
Source organism: Alicyclobacillus sp. SO9 (assembly GCF_016406125.1). Classification (NCBI taxonomy): domain Bacteria; kingdom Bacillati; phylum Bacillota; class Bacilli; order Caryophanales; family Alicyclobacillaceae; genus Alicyclobacillus; species Alicyclobacillus sp. SO9. Next base: position 4,706,474 of record NZ_CP066339.1, read on the forward strand.
GCTTACAACTTCATTGCGTTTTGGCCAGCGAACCCGTTTGAGTTCCTGAACAGTTTCGCGTGTAAACGTAACAACACCCGTGCGCGTGCGCCGACGTTCGGGCTGCGTACCTTGGGTCGAGTCAGTATTTCCCTTTGCCATTTGTCACAGCCCCTTCCGTTCAGCGTTACCGGGTTTCACGGTGTGTTGTAGTGGAGTTGCAGTAAGAACAGTACTTTTTGAGTTCCACGCGATCGGGATCGTTTTTCTTGTTCTTGGTCGTTGTATAATTCCGCTGCTTGCATTCGGTGCAAGCCATTGTAATAATGACACGCATTTAGGGCACCTCCCTCTCGGGCAAGTTCACAGTCTGTTTTTGACATAAAAAAAGAAACAGACAAGCGCCCGTGCAGACTTAGATAACATTAGCACAGGCCAACTGTTTGTGTCAACAAAGCCCGGCACTCAATTTCCACGTACACAATCATCGGTACATAGCGATAGGATGAATTCCGCCCTTCCATCCGCCCTCGTTTAAATATACACGTTCCGGCCGGACAGGTACTTCTCCAGCTTGCGCTTGACACGCTGCAGTGCATTGTCAATGGATTTGACATGGCGATTGAGGTCAACCGCAATCTCCTGATAAGATCGGCCATCCAGGTACAGCATGAGTACCTTGCGCTCCAAATCACTCAGAAGCTCAGACATCGTAACTTCGATGTCGTCGAACTCCTCCTGATGAATCACAAGGTCTTCGGGATCGGAAAGACGTGCGCTGCAAATGACATCTAGCAATGTTCTATCTGAATCTTCGTCATAGATAGGCTTGTCCAAGGAAACGTAGGAATTAAGAGGAATGTGCTTTTGCCGAGTCGCAGTCTTGATGGCAGTGATAATCTGCCTCGTGATGCATAACTCTGCGAAAGCCTTAAAAGATGCGAGCTTGTCCTCGCGAAAGTCACGAATGGATTTGTAGAGACCAATCATACCTTCTTGAACAATGTCCTCACGGTCAGCCCCGATAAGGAAATAGGAGCGAGCTTTTGCGCGCACAAAATTGCGATATTTATGAATCAGAAATTCAAGCGACTGGTTGTCACCCTCGCGCACAGCTACGACTAATTCTTCGTCTGTCCGCTGCTCCAGCATTGAGTAAACGCCAGCGTCTACCTGTAACGTCAAACAGATCACCTCAGAGTGGCGTTAGATGTTGTGTATTATACATTATGTAATCTACTATGATCAATGCTAGAGTGCCTACTCGCGCCGCCATTTTTCTAGAGTTTTCGCAATGTCTTCGCCAATCACGTCACTAAGCCTCGGTTTCTTGTCTGCTTCATTCTGTTTGCTCACCGTCTCCTGAATCTGCTGGCCGGCCAAAATCATGCGCCGAATCATCTCCTCAGCACTAATCCGCAGTGCTCCACCGCCAAAAGCTACCTGCTGTTCGGCAATGTCACTGCTCGCCACTGTGATGCTGTGGTACACCAGCCGATACTCGTAGACCAACCGTTCAATCCGTTGGTCAGCAGTCTCATGAGGCGCCGTGTAAGTGACCTGAATGCCTCTCCAAACAGATTCAACCAACGGACTGGAGGTATGCTGTGCGTCGAAGACGACAACCACCTGCTCTCCAAAATAGGCCTGATATTCCACAAGCTGCTCAATCAGCTCGTGACGGGCGGTCTCAAGGTTGTCGATGTCCGCCAGAGATTTTGCCGCCAGACGTGCCAAGATGTTGTATCCGTCCACAATCACACATTTTGTATGCCGTCTGCCCCGTGCAGGTTTACTGCCTTTGCCGGACTGCTTCATAAAGAAGAACCCCTGCTGCAACGGAAGCATTGAGACTTTGAACCTCACCCTTCATCGGGAGCTGAACCAAGTAGTCGCAGTTCTCTTTCACCAACCGACTCAAGCCCTTCCCTTCAGCGCCAATAACCATTGCGACAGGGCCGTGATAATCCACCTCTGTATAGTTCTGCTTTCCTTCCACATCCAGACCAACAATCCAATATCCCTGGTCTTTCAGCTTTGCCATGGCTTGTACCAGATTTGAGACGCGGGCCACAGGTACATATTCCACAGCTCCCGCCGCAGCCTTGGCGACAACAGAAGTCAGCGCAACGGCCCTGCGTTTGGAAATCACGACTCCTTGCGCACCTGCAGCTTCACAGCTGCGAATAATGGCACCCAGGTTATGCGGGTCGTTGATTTCATCCAAAAGCACTATCAGGGGGTCTTGTCCTGTCTGGCGATTTGTTAAATCCTCCAGTTCTGCGTACGCGTGGGCTGCCATGTATGCAACTACGCCCTGGTGGCCTTTCACTGCAAGACTGTCCAATTTCGATCTCGGTACTCTCTGCACCACAATTCTTCGCTCCCGCGCCTTTGCAAGCAGTTCCCCCATACTGCCGCCTTCAGCGCCCTCGGCAACCAGCAACTTGTTAATTGAACGGCCCGACTTCAGCGCCTCGAGGACAGGGTGCCGCCCGGCAACAATATCTTCTTCCACAACATTACCGTCCATTGCTTCGGTTTTCCTCCTCTCTGTCAATGATGGTTAATGCAGCCCGACAAACTTCTTCGAGGCGCTCTGTTTGCTCACTTCCATACAGGTACCCAATCAGCGTTTCAAAGCCAGTACTGTGGCGGTAGTCCAAAACATCTGTATTCTTCCTGGTATGAGCCGGTTTCGCATTTCGACCCCGTTTGACCATACCCTGTTCCTCAGCGGTCAGGGAATCAAACATGTGCTGCACAATCTGTGCCTGTGCCGTCGCACGTACGTAGCGGCTGCTGCGTTTATGCAGCATGTCAGGGCGTCGAACGCCCTGGCGCAGAACATGGTTTCGAACCCAAATTTCCCAGACAGCATCGCCGATGAACGCCAAGGCCAAGGGAGACAGTTCCCGCCAATCCCAACCGTCACTCATGGCTTGTGCCACCGCGTCCCTTGCGGCGTGTCTTCGAGGATGATGCCGTTATTCTGCAATTCATCCCGAATCTCGTCTGCTCTTTGAAAGTCACGGCGAGCCCGGGCTTCGTTTCTGTCTTCAATGAGCTTCAAGATGTCCGCTTCGAGCATCCCGACCTCTGACTCCACATGCAAGCCCAAGACAGCCATCAGCTCTTCTATCGTATCAATCCACAGTTGCAATCCCTCTGGGGTTGCGTTCTGCTGCTCCACATAGGTGTTGGCTTGTCTTACACCCTCGAAAATCGCTGCAATCCCGTCTGCGGAATTGAAATCGTCGTCCATAGCTGCAGTAAAAGCGGTCCGGACGGATGCTACTTGAAGTGCGACCTGGTCTTTATCAGGACTCAAAGCTTCAATCAGGTAATGGGGCTGCTGCCGCAATCCATCAACTCTGTGCCGAAGGTTCTTCACGCTTCTGTCAACACGTCCCAATGCATTTTCAGCCTGATCCATTCCCTCTTCGGTGAAGTTCAGCGGGTTGCGGTACTGAGCGCTGAGGAGATAGTAGCGAACAGCTCGGGCCGGACGCTGCTTGAGTAAATCCCTGGTCATAATAAAATTACCAGTAGACTTCGACATCTTCTCCCCATTGATGTTTAAGGTTCCGTTGTGCAGCCAATAGCGGGAGAATTCTTTGTGAAAGTGCGCTTCCGTCTGCGCAATCTCGTTCTCATGGTGGGGGAAGATCAAGTCACGTCCACCCGCGTGGATATCGATTTGCTCGCCAAGGTATTTAGCGTTCATGACAGAACACTCAATGTGCCAGCCAGGCCTCCCTGGACCCCACGGACTCTCCCAGTACTCTTCATCCGGTTTAGCAGCTTTCCACAGTGCAAAATCAGCGGGATCGTCCTTGTGTTCGTGAACTTCAATTCGGAACCCGGATTGAACTTCCGCAATGGAATGGCCGGAGAGCTTGCCATATTCGGGAAACGACGACGCATCGAAGTACACGTTCCCGTCGCGCTCATATGCATGTCCGCTGTCAACGAGATCGGCAACAAACGATACAATATCAGGGATGCATTCTGTGACGCGGGGATGCACCGTAGCGCGCTCAATCCCAAGCGCGTCAGCGTCTTCGAAGTAGGCTGCAATATATCGGTTTGCCACTTCCCGGAACCCCAGTTTCAACTCATTTGCACGCTGAATAATGCGGTCGTCAACATCGGTGAAATTTTGCACAAACTTCACCTCGTAGCCCCGATATTCCAAATACCTTCGAATCATATCAAACACGACAAACATGCGCGCATTTCCCAGATGAAACAAGTTATAGACAGTCGGACCACATGCGTAGAACCGTACCTTTCCCGGTTCAATGGTTTCCAACTCCTCTTTCCGGCGCGTCATACTGTTGTACAATGTGATGCCCATATGAGACTCCTCCCCTCTTTGCCTGTATCTTATTGTGCCGCGGACGTGAGGTGCAAAGCCTCATCCAGGCGCGCCAAAACCCACTCTTTCGGCAGACAGGCAACCGTCTGCTGCAAATCCGGGCCGTGTACTTCCCCTGTGAGCGCAGCTCTGACCGGCATAAATAACCCCCGGCCTTTGACACCAAGTTCCTTCTGCACTCGCTTGAAACGCGCTTTGCTGGCTGCAGCAGTCCACGCTTGTGTATCCTCTTGCGTCAACTCCCGATAGCGGCGAATCACTGCCTCCGCTCCCTCTTGCTGAATCACCTCGCGCGCTTCATCGCTCCAATCAATGTCAGGCTGAAAGAAACCTTTTGCAAGGGCTGCAAAATCCGCCGCACAGGTCATTTGTTCCTGATACAGCCCTGTCACAGTTTCGAGCCACTCTCTATCGCGGCCAAGGGGCAGAGAAACACCCTGTCTCTCCAAATCTTGAGCCACCATCTCTGTGACATCAGGCAGGTCTTTTCGCTTCATGTACTGTCCAGACATCCAGTTCAGTTTGCCGACGTCGAAGACTGCGCCGCTTTTCCCTACTCTGTCCAGGCTAAACTGCTGTGCAATTTCGTCCAACGACATAATTTCCTCTTCGCCTCCAGGAGACCACCCCAGCAGTGCCAGAAAGTTCACCAAAGCCTCCGAGAGGTAACCCCGTTCCCGATAAGAATGAACAGGCAACACATTTGGATCACGTTTGCTCAACTTCTTCCGGTCCTCATTCAGCACCTGCGGCAAATGCGCGAACTTAGGAGGCTGGTAGCCGAGAGCTCTGTATATCAACAACTGTCGCGGCGTATTGGACAGGTGTTCTTCACCACGGATAACGTGGGTAATCTCCATCAAAGCGTCATCAAGGACCACCTGAAAATTGTAGGTTGGTAAACCATTGGATTTCACAATGACAAAGTCACCGATGTCATCTGACTCAAAGTGAACCTGACCGCGAATATCATCTTCAAATTCAAGGGGAATCCCCGCAGGAATCGCAAAGCGCCAGTTGTAGGGCAGACCTCTCTCCATCTTTTCCCTGCGCTCACTTTCGGACAAATGGCGGCAGCGGCCGCTGTACCTTGGCATTCGACCTTCCGCCAACGCCCGCTGTCTGTCTTCCTCCAGTTCTTCGCTTGTACAGAAACACGGATACGCCTGGTCCTGACCCTTCAGTTTTTCAAGCCTGTCTCGATAGATATCAAGCCTTTGTGTACAGCGATACGGACCAAACGGACCGCCTCTATCAGGACCTTCCTCCCACTCAAATCCCAGCCATTTAAAGCCCTTCAACATTTCTTCTTCTGCACCTGCGACGTTCCGGTCCAAGTCCGTGTCTTCGAAGCGCAAGATGAACTGCCCTTGGTTATGGCGGGCGTACAAATAGTTGAACAAAGCGGTTCTTACGCCGCCAATATGTAAATGTCCAGTAGGACTTGGTGCATAGCGAACACGTACAGTCATATTCCGACCTCCCTAACTCTGCTGATTGACCAGCAACACAACCGCCTGTGCTGCAATTCCCTCTTTCCGGCCGACAAATCCCATTCTTTCCATCGTGGTGGCTTTCACACTCACCTGTTCTTTCGAGGATTTCGTCAACACGGATATTTGTTCCCTCATCGTCTCTATGTACGGACTCAGTTTCGGTTCTTCACACAGTACCATAATATCAATATTGCCTAACTGATAGTTTTTGGACTCTATCAGTCTCCAGACATGCCGAAAAAGCTCTTTGCTGTCAGCATCTCTGAATTCAGGATCTGTATTGGGAAAGTGTTGGCCTATATCTCCCAAAGCCAGGGCGCCTAGAACAGCATCCATGGCTGCGTGCAGAATCACATCCGCATCGGAATGACCTTCCAGTCCTAGTTCATAAGGAATTTTGACACCGCCAAGAATCAGCGGACGACCCGCAACCATTTGATGCACGTCGTACCCGAAGCCGATGCGCATTCGTCTCCCTCCGTCCATATACGTAAATAAGCGCTGTTCATTGCCCATCCCGCAGCATAGCCGCTGCCGCACTGTGTGAAAAAAGACCGGCAGCAAACGCGCCGGTCTTATCTTACCCCAAGTTATCCTTGATTTCCAAGTTTGAATTCGAAGTTTCAATCTGAAGGTCCAAACCGAACGTTCAAACCGAAGTCTGATTTTCAAGTTTTGATTTAGCTTACTTCAAAGCTCGACGTCCAAATCCGATTTGCAAACCACCCGCAGAACATTGGCCGTTTTAGCACCGACGCTCACCTTACAAAGCTTTTTCAAGCAATTTCGGCTTGGCAAAAATCATGCGTCCCGCAGAAGTCTGCAATACACTCGTAACCAGAACTTCCAGTTTGCTGCCGATGTAGTCTCTCCCGCCTTCAATGACAATCATCGTACCATCATCCAAGTAGGCAACACCTTGGTTGTACTCTTTGCCGTCCTTAATGACCTGCACAGCCAATTCCTCGCCAGGTAATACCACTGGTTTTAGAGCGTTGGCCAAATCATTAATATTAAGAACCGCAACATTTTGGAGTTCGCATACCTTATTTAAATTAAAGTCGTTTGTGACGACTTTCCCATGCATCTGTTTTGCGAGTCGAACCAATTTACTATCAACTTCCTGAATATCTTCAAAGTCAATTTCCAACACGTGAACCTTGACTAAGGATTCCTTTTGAATTCGATTTAACACATCTAGTCCTCTACGCCCGCGATTACGTTTGAGAACATCTGAAGAATCTGCAATATGTTGCAGTTCTTCAAGGACAAATGAGGGAATCACAAGGACTCCGTCTAAAAATCCAGTCTGAACCAAATCTGCAATGCGGCCGTCAATGATAACGCTGGTGTCGAGGAGTTTAGCTTCTCCCGGCTTGTATAGCTGCTTCTTACCCGCTTTTTCTTCCTTGTCGCGGTCTTTATCCTTATCCTTATCTTTACCATCCTTTTCGCGAGCCAACTTACCCGCAAACAGGGTGACCAAGTCTTCCCGTTTAGTGAAACCGATGCGAAGGCCAAGATAGGCCATCAACAAGCTGACAAAAAACTGTACAGGCGCTCCTATTACCGGGATGGATCTGATGGCATCAGAAAACAAAAATGCGACTAATAGACCAATCACCATGCCGATTGTCCCGCCGACGATATCCGCCAACGGCGTCTTCTGAAGTTTTTCCTCTATCCACCGGATAAGCGTGGTTAAGTAGTTTACCAACCATGTTGTCGCAATAACAAACAAACTTCCACCTAATACGGCACCAAACCATCGGAATCTGAATGGAGAAGTATGAAGACTAAAAATGTGTAAAAATAAGTACGGACCAAACGTATAACCTAACACCACCCCAATCACTGCAAAGAACAGGTGTACAATTCTCTTTAGCACGCTATCACCTCCTGACAGTAGTATGGTCAACAAAGACCCTCAAAAAACCCTCAAACAGCAAAATTTTATGAAAATGGTGCCCGGGCGTATATTCCCTTTAGAAATTTTTGGGGTAGTAGATTCAGTGTACCACTTTGGACACAGAGGAGTCAAAACCAACGCATTTTTGCGCGATACGCACCTGACGGGTGTCTTTCACCTCTCGTAAAATTAAAAGGTTGCCGGCACTAGGTCGTTAAGAATGACTTTCTGCAGACGAGATGGAAAACATCTACAGTGGCTGTTACAGGGGCTGCGCCGGCGCATGATGAATGCATCATTTACACTTGTCATTTTAGTTCAGAATTGTAGACATCCTGGTTGTGCTCCGGGTCTTGAATCCGTCGCCGACGTCTCAGCAGGCGCCCGACTCCGAACACCGCGTACAAGGCAAGAGGAACAAAAATAATCCGATTTACCAGTGAAACGTGGAGTCGAAACAGCAGATAGACGGCTACAGTCAAAATCGGTACCACAACGATGGCGGACCGAGGAAATGCAACCTTCTTAAAATTGGGGTACCTAGCTTTACTGACCATGAGCACACTCAACAGAACCATACCCGTCGGCAAAATAAACTGTGAGGGTCTGAGCAGGTTATTATACAGTGCCATAGTTGCAAGAATGCCGCCTGCAGCAGTAATCGGAAGTCCCACAAAGTAGTTTGTTTTTTTATGTTGAACATTGAACCTGGCTAACCGAAGCGCGCCGCTCAGTGGAAACAAAACGGCCACCGCCATACCGACAAAGCCTTCATACTGTAAAACCACTTCGTACATGATGAATGCGGGTGCTACACCAAATGTAACGATATCAGATAATGAGTCCAGTTCTTTCCCGAAGTGGCTTTCAGCGTGTAATAGTCTTGCAGCTCTTCCGTCAAGTCCATCCAAAACCATTCCTATCAGCACCAGCAGAGCAGCCAGCGAATGACGACCTGATGCTGCTTCAAGGATGGCCACAAGGCCGAGTGTCAAGTTTCCAACCGTAAGCATGCTTGGAATGGCCTTCAGCAGTAAATTCAAAGGAAATACCTCCTTAGTGTCCAAAACCGGACATGCGACAACGCGACAGCCACACAACAGCTACAGGTGTCTGTCTATAAAGACTTGTTCCTGAATCCGCTTTAATCCATCTCTGACGGCCCGGGCACGTACCATGCCAATTCCCTCGACCGTGTCCAGTTCCTCTATGGATGCTGAAAGAACATTGGTTAAATTATCGAACTCTTCCACCAGATTTTCAATGACTGGCTGCGGGAGTCGCGCAATTTTGTTCAGAATTCGATAGCCGCGGGACGACAGCGGCTCTTCACTGATGTTTGACGTGTTGTGATAGCCAAGTGTTTTAGCGAGAATGACTCCGTCCAGCAGTTCATCTGAACTCAATTCGTGAATCTGTGACAAAACCTGATGCGGTGTTCGTTCTGCATCGAGCACAGCGTAGTCCTTGACCAAAAGGTACGCTTCCTCGTCAACGCGAGCCACCAGTTCTTCCAACTGCATGCTGATAAGCCTGCCCTCACTCCCCAGTTCGGAAATATAGCGGCGAATCTCTGACTTGATTCTAAGAACCATTTCGAACCGCTGCAAGACCATGGTAACTTCCTGAAGAGTAACCAGTTCTTCAAACTCCAGTGCACTTAAATTGGTCAGAGACTGATCTAACACTGACTTGTATTTTTCCAGTGTCTGCATCGCTTGATTGGCTTTTGTAAGAATGACACCAATATCCTTCAGGGAATACTTAAACGTGCCTTGATACAATGTAATTACGTTGCGCCTCTGAGATATGCAGACGACTAATTGCCCCGTTTGCTTTGCAACGCGTTCTGCCGTGCGGTGCCTGGTGCCTGTCTCCGATGTGGGCAATGTATGATCCGGATTGAGATTGGTATTCGCATACAGAATCTTCTTCAAATCTTCGCTGATGATAATTGCCCCGTCCATTTTTGCCAATTCGTAAATATGAGACGGTGTTAACCCGCATTGAATGGAAAAGCCCCCGTCGACAATATTCAGCACGTCTTCCGTTGCGCCGACGACTATCAGCCCTCCGGTCTTGGCCCGTAGAATATTCTCAATTCCGTCTCGCAACACCGATCCCGGCGCCACCATCCTCAGTATTTTCGTCAACGTCGTCTCTTTTTTTGCATCGTCCCGCATCTACGCCACTCCTACAGTGCCAAATCCAGTGCTTCTCGAAGGGTTTTGACCCCGATAACCTGAATCTGGCCAAAATCCGTCCCGCTAAGACTCCTTGCGGGAACAATACACCTCTCAAAACCCAGTTTTTCAGCTTCCCGGATTCGCCCTTCAAGTTTGGTAATTGAACGCACTTCCCCTGTCAATCCTATTTCGCCCATGAAAACATCAGAACCAGAAAGTGTTTTATCTCGATGACTGGCTGCAATGGCCATGGCAATTCCCAGGTCAATGGCAGGCTCATCCACTCGCACGCCGCCCGCCAAATTGACGTAAGCATCAGAAGCCTGCAGATTAAGGCCAACGCGTTTTTCCAACACGGCCAAAATCAAGCTGACTCGGTTATAATCAGCTCCCGTAGCCATGCGCCTTGGTGTACCAAAGCTAGTGGGCGCAATCAGTGCTTGCACTTCCAACAGCAGCGGTCGCGAACCTTCCATGGCGGTCACAACAGCCGAACCAGGGGCTTGCTCCGATCGCTCAGACAGGAACATTTCCGAAGGATTCAACACTTCGACAAGCCCCTGTTCCTGCATATTAAATATCGCCAACTCATTTGTGGAACCAAACCTATTTTTATTCGCCCGCAGTACTCTATAAGTATGATGGCGTTCGCCTTCAAAATACAAAACTGCATCCACCATGTGTTCCAGGAGCCTGGGACCTGCCAGATTCCCTTCCTTTGTAACATGTCCTACAATCATTGTAGCAATCTGCTGTCCTTTCGCGGTGCGCAGCAGCATGCTGGTGCACTCCCGTACCTGTGACACGCTGCCGGGAGCCGATGTAATACTTGGTGCATAGACGGTTTGGATGGAATCCACAATAAGCAGGTCCGGTTTTTGCTTTTCGACCAATAACAAAGCGGTCTCCATGTCCGTTTCTGAGAGAACATACAAGTTCGGATGGATTGTGCCAAGCCGCTCTGCTCGGAGTTTTAACTGGCTTGCAGACTCCTCGCCTGAAATATACAAGACCGTCTTTCCCTGCTCTGCAACCTTGTAAGAAAGTTGGAGCAGCAACGTTGACTTGCCAATGCCGGGATCGCCGCCGATGAGGACGAGAGAACCAGGGACAATGCCTCCGCCCAGCACCCGATTGGTCTCACTTGAACCGCTTGAGAAACGAACTTCGTTTTGGGACGGAATGTCCCCAATGGGAAGTATTTTCGAGGTTTCTCCGCCGAGACCCCTTCGCGGAGCCGGGGCCGTTGCCTGCCGCTCTTCAACAAACGAGTTCCACTCTCCACAACCCGGGCATTTGCCAATCCACTTTACAGATTCGTAACCACAGTCCTGGCAGAGGAACTTTGTCTTGACCTTTGCCATCATTTCCCCTCCCGCATCTACTCACCCATCATACAGGAAGAATTAGCCTTTGCATATGGCATGACACTGTCTCCCTCTATACAAAAGCAGCCCACCTTCAACGTAGAATCAACGAGAAGAGTGGGCCGCTCACAGGCCAGCTTAACGCGGGTCATTCCCTTCCAGAATTGGCATCAGGCAGTTGGCGCAGTCGGCTCTACCTGCAGTTCGTTTTCATTCAAGCCTATTTTAACAGTATCTCCTTTTTGAATCGATCCCGTTAACAAAGCCTCGGACAACTTATCCTCAATGTGCCGTTGGATTGCCCGCTTCAACGGACGTGCTCCGTATTGAGGGTCAAACCCTTCTTTCGCCAGGAAGGATTTTGCTTCGTCCGTCAATGTGAAGTTGATATCCTGCTCCTGAAGCCGCTTCTGAAGTTCCTTCACCATTAGCTCCACAATTTCTCCGGTCTGGGCCTCAGTCAGCGCATGGAAGACAATCATGTCGTCAATACGGTTGAGGAATTCCGGACGGAACGTCTTTTTCAGTTCATCCATCACATTCGTCTTCATGTCCTCGTATTCACGCGCGCTGTCCGGCTTGAAGCCAAGTGTACCGCCTTTGCGAATCATGTCCGCTCCAACGTTGGAGGTCATAATGATGACTGTGTTGCGGAAATCAACGGTGCGCCCCTTGCCGTCCGTCAAACGTCCGTCGTCAAGGACTTGCAGCAAGATGTTGAAGACTTCCGGGTGTGCCTTTTCGACCTCATCCAACAGGACGACCGAATAAGGCTTGCGGCGTACTTTTTCGGTCAGTTGACCGCCTTCGTCGTAACCCACGTATCCTGGCGGCGAACCTACCAGTCTGGAGGTCGCATGCCGCTCCATGAACTCGGACATGTCAATTCGAATCATGGCGTCTTCATCACCAAACATGGCGTCCGCCAGTGCACGAGCCAACTCGGTTTTCCCAACACCCGTCGGTCCAAGGAAAATGAACGATCCAATCGGACGTTTGGGATCCTTCAGTCCTGCTCGCGCTCTTCGAATCGCCCGTGACACGGCTGCAACGGCTTCCTCCTGGCCGACTACGCGGCTGTGAAGCACATTTTCCAGGTTCATCAGACGCTCTGACTCTTCCTCGGCCAGTTGCCGCACTGGTACACCTGTCCATGCAGCCACAATGTACGCAATGTCTTCCGCCGTAACCTGCACTTCATTGTTATCCTGCTTCTGTTTCCACTGTTCTTTCAGAGACTCAAGTTCTTGCCTCAGCTTTTGTTCCTGGTCTCTGAGGGAAGCCGCCTTTTCGAACTCCTGCGACTGTACCGCCGCATCCTTTTCGTTACGAACGTTTTCAAGTCTCTGCTCCAACTCTTTCAAATCCGGCGGCGCAGTTCGGGTGCGCAGACGCACACGGGAGGCTGCTTCATCAATCAAATCAATCGCTTTGTCCGGCAAGAACCTGTCTGCGATATAGCGGTCAGACAGCCGTACAGCAGCGTCTACCGCTTCATCCGTAATATTGACACGGTGGTGCGCCTCGTACCTGTCCCGTAGACCAAACAAAATCAAGACGGCCTCTTCCGGTGTAGGCTGTTCTACTGTAATCGGCTGGAATCTGCGTTCCAAAGCGGCGTCTTTCTCGATGTGCTTGCGGTATTCGTCCAAGGTTGTCGCACCGATACACTGGAGTTCACCTCTTGCCAATGCCGGCTTCAAAATGTTCGACGCATCAATTGCGCCCTCTGCACCACCTGCGCCAATCAATGTGTGCAATTCGTCGATGAATAGAATTACGTTGCCAGCCTGCCGAATTTCTTCCATGATTTTCTTCAACCGGTCTTCAAACTCACCGCGGTACTTGGTACCCGCAACAACGGTCCCCATGTCCAGTACCATAACGCGCTTATTGCGCAGTGTCTCAGGTGTGTTGCCGCTGACAACACTCTGAGCCAATCCTTCAGCAATGGCTGTTTTTCCGACACCAGGTTCCCCAATCAGCACAGGATTGTTTTTGGTTCTGCGTGACAGGACCTGTATCACGCGTTCGATTTCTTTGCTGCGGCCAATAACGGGATCGAGCTTGCCGTCACGAGCCATCTGCGTCAAATCTCTGGCCAATCCGTCCAAAGTCGGTGTACCGGCTCCCGACTCCTTGTCGGGACTGGCATCTGCCGAGTCTCCGCCAAGAAGTTGCAACACTTGTTGACGCGCTTTGGTCAGGCTGACACCCAAATTATTTAAAACACGGGCAGCAACACCCTCGCCTTCACGAATCAAGCCAAGCAGAATGTGTTCAGTTCCTACGTAAGTATGGCTGAGCTTACGAGCCTCATCGATAGACAGCTCTATGACTTTTTTCGCCCGCGGCGTGTATGTCATGGCGCTGACCTGACTTTGCCCTTGACCTATGATATTTTCAACTTCACCCTGAACCTTTTCTGCACTGACGCCCAAACTGATGAGAGCCTTTGCTGCAATCCCTTCGCCTTCACGAACCAACCCCAGCAAAATATGCTCTGTTCCGACTCCAGGATGACTTAAGCGGGTGGCTTCTTCCTGAGCCAACGCCAGTACCTTTTGAGCCCGTTCTGTAAACCTTGCGTACATTTATCGCACCTCCGTATCGTCTAATCTCAGCCGTTCCCGAATCAATGTGGCCCGACGGATGTCTCGCTCGCCCGGTGAGAGTTCTTGATTGAAGTATTTCTGCAGAAATGCCGGTTGAGTCATCACCATGAGTTCCTTCAAAATCCCCTCAGAAACTCCGGAAATCATGCCCAAATCAATTCCAAGCCGCACGTCTGAGCAGCGCTCCAAAGCTTCTTTGGAGTCAATCTGCCGGGCGTAGGCAAGAACCCCAAACGACCTGCATACGCGGTCTTCAAGGGCATTGCGGTTTTCCTGCATGAGTGTGCGGCGAGCGGAGCGTTCGTGATCGATAAGTTGCTGCACAACACTACTCAGATTCTGAATGATCTCCTCTTCAGATTCACCCAACGTGACCTGGTTTGAAACCTGAAACAAGTTCCCCGCCGAATCACTGCCTTCGCCGTACATGCCCCTGACTGCCAGACCCACCTGAGACACCGCTGACAACATGCGGTTGATTTGGCCGGAGAGCACAAGGCCTGGTAAGTGCATCATAACAGATGCTCGCAGTCCCGTTCCCACGTTTGTGGGGCAAGCCGTCAAATAGCCAAGTCTATCGTCAAACGCGTAGGAGATGCTTTCCTCAAACGCGTCATCAACAGAACTTGCAAGGTTCCACCCTTTTTCCAACTGAAAGCCTGGCAGAATGCACTGAATGCGCAAATGGTCTTCTTCATTAACCATGATGCTGACCATCTCATCTTCCCTCAGTGCAACAGCCCCGTGTTTAGCATCTTCTGCAAGTTCACGACTAATAAGGTGTTTTTCCACAAGTACCTGTCGTTCCAAAGCGCCAATGTCTGCTCCTCGCCAGAGTTCAAACTTGCCCATATCCTTGAACCGGTTTGACGCAAGCGCACCCTCTACAGATGAAATGACCTCGTTTGCAATCGTATCGGTCTGCAGAATTGGAAACGGCAACTCCTGCAGGTTCCTTGCCACACGAATACGACTGGTTAGGATGATGTCGTCTTCAGGGCCGCCATCCTTCATCCAGCGGCTCATAGCGTTATCCAGAAAATGTGCCAGAGACATCGATTATTCCCCCTCCCCGTGCCGATCCGTCTGCTGTTCCAATTCTCGAATCTCATCTCGAAGTTTTGCTGCCTCTTCAAACTGTTCCTGCATGACCGATTGTTTCAGTTCCTTCCTTAATATATCCAACTTCTTTCTCAACTTTAACCGCTCGCCCGACTGCACCGGTATCTTTCCGGTGTGCTCAGTGCTGCTTTGAATTCTCCGCAGCAACGGCTCCAGTCTGGTAGAGAAACTGTTGTAGCACTCAGGACAACCAAACCGTCCGATTTCAGTAAACTGGTTGTAAGTCATGCCGCAGTTTTCGCATCGGACCGCCGTCGTCGATGGCGTAGAAAAGCCAGGAGATGACTCCATGTTCAACAACCCGCTCAACAACTGGTTGAAGTTAAATCCCTGTGCGGCCTGTGAGAACAGTTTCCCCTGCTCTTTGGCACAGGTCTCGCACAAGTGGTATGCACTCTTTTCACCATTTACAATTTTCGTTAAGTATACGGTCGCTTCCCGTTGTTGGCACCGTTCACACAACAACTACGACACCCCCTAGATTGGTCGCTTAAGAAGGTCAGGACGAGGAGTAGGACTGCCTGCGACACTCCATTTCATCGACTCCCCATCCAGCGTTCTTCTGCTTAGTCTGACTACCTGGTCTGACTACCTGATCTGACTCCCTGGTCTGACTCCCTAGTCTGACTCATTGGTCACTCATCTGAGCCCGGCGGCTGTATCATCATTGTTGACAACTGTATCAACACCTGAGTCAAAATCCGGGCACGGACTTCATCCCGTAACGGCAGGTCTAACCGAAGGACATCGCGGTGAATGGCAGATTGGACGATTATCATTTCACGCTCTGAAATCAGTTCTTCCCTAAACAACCGCTCAATCAAACCTTCTGCTTCCCTCTGTGAAACCCTTTCTCCAATTCCCTTGGCTAGCAGCAACAGCGGCCGAGTTTTCTCAAGCTCCAATCGCCGAATACGGATGTAACCGCCGCCGCCGCGTTTAGATTCCACAATATAACCGTGATCGATCGAAAAGCGAGTACTGATGACATAGTTGATTTGCGACGGAACACATTGAAAAACGTCCGCCAATTCGCTTCGCTGCAGTTCCACCATGCCAGAAGGGCTTTCGTCCAGGATGCGCTTCAGGTGTTGTTCAATGATGTCTGATATGCTATTTCCCAATCGATTCCCTCCCTTCCCACAGAGCACCACACGGACCTATGATGCGCTTACTCTGAACACAAACAGAGCGTTCCCTCGGTGCTATGATGTGACAACAGCCTGTACGTAGGTCATGCTCCGCGAGTCTTTGTTCGCATTTTGGCTCACCTTAAAGAGGCACAGGCATAACCCCAGAGCGCTGCATACACCCGGTGGCACGGTGTGAGAAATGCTGCCTCAGGCTGCGTGACGAGTTGCGGATGCGTTACCACCTCGGGCTGTTTGACGAGTTGAGGCTGCTTTGCCACCTCAGATTGTTTGACTTTGACTAATCTTGACTTTATTATATCCTACTGAAATAAATTTGCAAAGAGGTCTGTACCAAACCTCCCCGATGTAACTCCTCACCATACATACACATCATCCCTGACAGGAATCAAACGACCGGTCGTTGACCTTGCCAGGAAAGCAGGATAAACTGCTCTTAAAGCAGACAGATGAATCAGAGTTTAGAGCACTAAACGCGAAACGGTTGCTGATTTCGTCGATATAGAAAGGAATTGAATCAATGGCTTCGAACAAGCAGACCGAAATTGCACTTGCCGCTGTCAAATTATTTGAGCAAAAGGGCTACCATGCTACATCTGTTCAGGATATTGCAGATGAGGTTGGATTGCAAAAGGGCAGTCTCTACCACTATATTCACTCGAAGGAAGACCTGCTGCTGCACATTGCTCACGAAGCAATTTCAGAATTCAACCAACGCTTGGAACGCATCTTGAATTCGGATATCCCAGCTGAAGAGAAGGTCATTCAAGCCATTGAGAATCACATAACAGTCTCTGTTTCCAACTTGCAAACCACTACCGTATTGCTGCGTGAAGCTTTTTCACTCGGTGAACCTCAACATCAAGTCATTCAAGATTTGACTGACAGGTATCTGGAATTATGGACGGAAATTATCCGCCAAGGCAAAGAAGACGGAGAATTCTCTACCAGTCAATCCCGGGTAACGGCACTAGCCCTGCTCGGTGCGTGCAACTGGGTGTATCGTTGGTTCAAACCGGATGGCAAACTTACTGCAGAAGAAGTTTCGAGGGAATTTAGCCAAGTTTTCCTTCACGGCCTGTTGAAGTGATATAAGGGGCAGGGGGCAGCGCAGCACAGGGATGCGCCAGGGGGCTGCGGCTGTCGGCTCCAGGGCCAGGGGGCTCGGGGGCTCCGGCTGTCGGCGCATGGGCATCCAACCGGGGGCCGGCTGTCGGCGCCAGGGCATCCAACCGGGGGCCAGCTGTCGGCGCATGGGCATCCAACCGGGGGCCAGCTGTCGGCGCCAGGGCAAATAGAGATCCGAGAAGCGCTTATTCGCCGCAACGGAGGCCCAATGGAGCAAATAAGCGCTTCAGACGAGCTTATTTGCTGTTCAGACCCCATTTTCAGCGGTTTTCCGGCCTTTAAGCACTTCTCAGGAGCTTATTTTGTACTCGGCGATAGGCATGTTCCAAATAAGCACTTGTGGGATCTCTATTTTCTGCACCCCTCCCCCTCATCGGGTCTTTGGACACAGTTCGGCCACAGCTGAGGCATGTCACCGGGCTGTTTGTGTCCGCCTTGTGAACACAACGACGCCAGGGACCATGTTTTGGCACACTCGCCCCTCTTTTGCCCTCAAGCAGACACAATTCCGCCATAAACATCAACTCTACTTCCATGCATTCAGGAACTTCAGACAGTAAATAAACGGGTGTCCCCGTTTATCTTCCTTCTCCTCTTTCTCTCTGTGTTCATTCCTTTCATAGACACGGTTGCACACGACTGTGCAAGAGCGGCGGGTTCACGTACAGGGCAGTAGGGCGGCTGGGGACTCCTGCTGTCGGCCCCAGGGCCAAATAGAGATCCGAGAAGCGCTTATTCGCCGAAACGGAGGCCCAAGAGAGCAAATAGGCGCTTCAGACGAGCTTATTTGCTGTTCAGACCCCATTTTCGTTGGTTTTCCGGCCCTTAAGCACTTCTCAGGAGCTTATTTTGTACACGGCGATAGCCACGTTCCAAATAAGCACTTGTGGGATCTCTATTTTCTGCACCCCTCCCCCTCATCGGGTCTTTGGACACAGTTCCGCCACATCTGAGGCATGTCAACGGGCTGTTTGTGTCCGCCTTGTGAACACAACGTCGCCAGGGAACATGTTTTGGCACTGCCCCCCCCTCTTTTGCCCTCAAGCAGACACAATTCCGCCATAAACGCCAGCTCTGCTTCCATGCATTCAAGGAACTTCAGACGGTAAATAAACGGGTATCCCCGTTTATCTTCCTTCTCCTCTTTCTCTCTTTGTCGGTTCCTCCACTTGTACCTACAGTCACACACGAAAAGACGCTGCACCACATCGGGTGCAACGCCTCTCTCTTCCTGCTCTCTCGCCTGGCAATGTCCTACTTTCCCAGGAGCTCGCGCTCCAAGTATCATCGGCGCTGGAGGTCTTAACGGACGTGTTCGGGATGGGTACGCGTGTGGCCCCTCCGCTCTCGTCACCAGACTGGGAGATGAAGGGCGTGTGCTTCGTTCGTGCTGCGCAAGCCACTGCGCACACACCCTTCATTCCCCTATGTAATTGGTACCTCTTCTTCCCAGATAGCGAGTCGTCTGTCGTTTCCCTGTTCCTCTGGTGAAGCCCTCGACCGATTCGTATCCGTCAGCTCCACGTATCACTACGCTTCCACTCCGGACCGATCTACCTCGTCTTCTTCAAGGGGTCTTACTCCATAAATGGATGGGACACGTTATCTTGAGGGGGGCTTCGCGCTTAGATGCTTTCAGCGCTTATCCCTTCCAGACTTAGCTACCCAGCTATGCTCTTGGCAGAACAACTGGGACACCAGCGGTCTGTTCATCCCGGTCCTCTCGTACTAAGGACGATTCCTCTCACGTATCCTGCGCCCGCGGCAGATAGGGACCGAACTGTCTCACGACGTTCTGAACCCAGCTCGCGTACCGCTTTAATGGGCGAACAGCCCAACCCTTGGGACCGACTTCAGCCCCAGGATGCGATGAGCCGACATCGAGGTGCCAAACCTCCCCGTCGATGTGAACTCTTGGGGGAGATCAGCCTGTTATCCCCGGGGTAGCTTTTATCCGTTGAGCGACGGCCCTTCCACTCGGGGCCGCCGGGTCACTAAGCCCGACTTTCGTCCCTGCTCGACCTGTCCGTCTCGCAGTCAAGCTCCCTTTTGCCTTTACACGCACTGCGCGATTTCCATCCGCGCTGAGGGAACCTTTGGGCGCCTCCGTTACCTTTTTGGAGGCGACCGCCCCAGTCAAACTGCCCGCCTGACACTGTCCCCACGCCAGTTTCATGGCGCCAGGTTAGAAGATTGGCATCTCAAGGGTGGTATCCCAACACCGACTCCACATTGGCTTGCGCCCCTGCTTCTCTGTCTCCCACCTATCCTGTACATGACATACCCATCTCCCATATCAAGCTGCAGTCAAGCTCCACGGGGTCTTTCCGTCTAGCCGCGGGTAACCTGCATCTTCACAGGTATTACAATTTCACCGGGTCTCTCGTTGAGACAGCGCCCAAGTCGTTGCGCCTTTCGTGCGGGTCGGAACTTACCCGACAAGGAATTTCGCTACCTTAGGACCGTTATAGTTACGGCCGCCGTTTACTGGGGCTTCAATTCAGACCTTCGGGTTGCCCCTAAGCCCTCCTCTTAACCTTCCAGCACCGGGCAGGCGTCAGCCCCTATACTTCGCCTTTCGGCTTGGCAGAGACCTGTGTTTTTGATAAACAGTCGCTTGGGCCTTTTCACTGCGGCTCATCTCTCGATGAGCGCCCCTTCTCCCGAAGTTACGGGGCCATTTTGCCGAGTTCCTTAACGAGAGTTTTCCCGCGCGCCTTCGTGTTCTCCACGCGCCCACCTGTGTCGGTTTTCGGTACGGGCACTCCTTTCCTCACTAGAGGCTTTTCTCGGCAGTGTGATCCTCAGGACTTCGGTACTGTTCTTCCCTCCCCATCACAGCTTGAAGTTACCAGAACCGGGATTTGCCTCGATTCCCCTCTTGCTGCTTGGACGGCCTCTTCCATCCGGCCGCTTCCCTGGACCTCCTGCGTCACCCCTTCGCTCAAACAGTCTGGAGTGGTACTGGAATTTCCACCAGTTGTCCTTCGACTACGCCTTTCGGCCTCGCCTTAGGTCCCGACTAACCCTGGGCGGACGATCCTTCCCCAGGAACCCTTGGGCTTTCGGCGGACAAGATTCTCACTTGTCTTTTCGCTACTTATACCGGCATTCTCACTTCCATGACCTCCACCAAGCCTCTCAGCTCAACTTCGCCGCTCATGGAACGCTCCCCTACCACGCACATCTCTGTGCATCCAAAGCTTCGGTGTCCAGTTTAGCCCCGTTACATTTTCCGCGCAGCGTCACTCGACCAGTGAGCTATTACGCACTCTTTCAATGGTGGCTGCTTCTAAGCCAACATCCTGGTTGTCTGTGCACCGCCACATCGTTTCCCACTGAACTGGTACTTTGGGACCTTAGCTGTTGGTCTGGGCTGTTTCCCTTTTGACCACGGATCTTAGCATTCGTAGTCTGACTGCCCGGGTTAATATTGCGGCATTCGGAGTTTGACTGAGCTTGGTAACCCTGGACGGGCCCCGCACCCAATCAGTGCTCTACCTCCGCAACTCATCCCCGGACGCTAGCCCTAAAGCTATTTCGGGGAGAACCAGCTATCTCCGAGTTCGATTGGAATTTCTCCCCTACCCCCAGTTCATCCCCTGGCTTTTCAACGCCAGTGGGTTCGGGCCTCCATGCGGTGTTACCCGCACTTCACCCTGACCAGGGGTAGATCACCCGGTTTCGGGTCGAGGACTGCCAACTTATCGCCCTTTTCAGACTCGCTTTCGCTTCGGCTCCGGCTTCTCACCTTAACCTTGCTCGCCGCCCTCACTCGCCGGTTCATTCTACAAAAGGCACGCCGTCACACCTCTATGGATGCTTCGACTGATTGTAGGCACACGGTTTCAGGTTCTCTTTCACTCCGCTCCCGCGGTGCTTTTCACCTTTCCCTCACGGTACTCATCACTATCGGTCGCCAGGGAGTATTTAGCCTTAGGAGGTGGTCCTCCCAGATTCCCACGGGGTTTCTCGTGTCCCGCGGTACTTGGGGTCATGCGACAAAGTCGCGTCCGTTTCGAGTACGGGGCTCTCACCCTCTTCGACAGGCCTTCCCAGACCTTTCCTCTACGAACATCGTTTTCTCACTCTGTGAACCGGTTGCAGCCCGTTCTTCGCTTGCCCCGCTACCCCGTCTACGCATCCCCTGCAAGGTTTCCCGCGTATCCGGTTTAGGCTCTTCCGCTTTCGCTCGCCACTACTGACGGAATCACTCTTGTTTTCTCTTCCTCGGGGTACTGAGATGTTTCAGTTCTCCCGGTTGCCTCTACAGACCTATGGATTCAGCCTGCAGTCCTGGCCCATCACGACCAGGGGGTTCCCCCATTCGGACATCCACGGATCAAGGCTCGCTTACAGCTCCCCGTGGCATTTCGGTGTTCGCCCCGTCCTTCTTCGGCTCCTGGCGCCTAGGCATCCCCCGTGCGCCCTTTCTACCTTCACCATCACAATACCCATTCTCCTTCGCACTACTGCGTCACACCGCTCCTGCGTTGCTCACGTACCCTAAAGTACGCTCGCTGCCGCCCTCGCACTGTTCCTTGTATTACTCGAAGACTGTGCATTGTACGTTTATTCACTATCACTTTCATTCACATCCCTGTGAACGAAGTGCAGTTACCCATTTCTTACTTGTGAACAGGAAAATTCACTTCTCGCTATCTGGTTGTCAAGGTACACACCTCTGTGTCCAAAGACACAAAAGTTGAAGATACACTTCCCTGCATTCCTGCAGGCAGGGCACCTTCAAAACTAAACACACTCACTAACTCCAGTTTCCACAATGGGACTTGCAGTTAGTTCAGAGACGCTTGCGTTCTGACAGACTCTCGCGGTCTGTCTAGTACTCCATAGAAAGGAGGTGATCCAGCCGCACCTTCCGATACGGCTACCTTGTTACGACTTCACCCCAATCATCAGCCCCACCTTCGGCGGCTAGTCCCCCTAAGGGTTACCCCACCGACTTCGGGTGTTGCCAACTCTCGTGGTGTGACGGGCGGTGTGTACAAGGCCCGGGAACGGATTCACCGCGGCATGCTGATCCGCGATTACTAGCAATTCCGGCTTCATGCAGGCGGGTTGCAGCCTGCAATCCGAACTACGAACGGTTTTCTGGGTTTTGCTCCACCTCGCGGTCTCGCTTCCCTTTGTTCCGCCCATTGTAGCACGTGTGTTGCCCAGGACATAAAGGGCATGATGATTTGACGTCATCCCCACCTTCCTCCGACTTGCGTCGGCTGTCACCTGTGAGTCCCCATCTTTACATGCTGGTAACACAGATTAAGGGTTGCGCTCGTTGCGGGACTTAACCCAACATCTCACGACACGAGCTGACGACAACCATGCACCACCTGTCTCCCCTGCCCCGAAGGGAAGGTGTATCTCTACACCGGTCAGGGGGATGTCAAGCCCTGGTAAGGTTCTTCGCGTTGCTTCGAATTAAACCACATGCTCCACTGCTTGTGCGGGCCCCCGTCAATTCCTTTGAGTTTCAGTCTTGCGACCGTACTCCCCAGGCGGAGTGCTTATTGGGTTTCCTTCGGCACTGAGGGCGGTAACCCCCAACACCTAGCACTCATCGTTTACGGCGTGGACTACCAGGGTATCTAATCCTGTTCGCTCCCCACGCTTTCGTGCCTCAGCGTCAGTCACTGTCCAGCAAGGCGCCTTCGCCACTGGTATTCCTCCACATCTCTACGCATTTCACCGCTACACGTGGAATTCCCCTTGCCTCTCCAGTACTCAAGCCTCACAGTTTCCAAGGCATTCTCAGGGTTGAGCCCTGAGTTTTCACCCCAGACTTACAAGGCCGCCTACGCACGCTTTACGCCCAGTGATTCCGGACAACGCTTGCCCCCTACGTATTACCGCGGCTGCTGGCACGTAGTTAGCCGGGGCTTCCTCTTCCGGTACCGTCTCGACAGGAGCATTCCCTCTCCTGTCCGCTCTTCCCGATTGACTGAGCTTTACAACCCGAAGGCCTTCTTCGCTCACGCGGCGTTGCTCCGTCAGGCTTTCGCCCATTGCGGAAGATTCCCTACTGCTGCCTCCCGTAGGAGTCTGGGCCGTGTCTCAGTCCCAGTGTGGCCGGTCACCCTCTCAGGTCGGCTACGCATCGTTGCCTTGGTAGGCCGTTACCCCACCAACTAGCTAATGCGCCGCGGGCTCCTCTGTCAGTACTGCCGTAGCAGCTTTCAAAGCAGGAAGATGCCTTCCCGCTGTCTATCCGGCATTAGCACCCGTTTCCGGATGTTATTCCAGTCTGACAGGCAGATTGCCCACGTGTTACTCACCCGTCCGCCGCTAACCTCTGGGAGCAAGCTCCCAGAGGTCCGCTCGACTTGCATGTATTAGGCACGCCGCCAGCGTTCGTCCTGAGCCAGGATCAAACTCTCAAATTTGGTCTTACATATATCCTGTACTGCTCTTCTCTCAAAGAACAGACGAAGCTCATTTCTTACACAAGCGTCTCTTTCGTGTGTTTAGTTTTCAAGGAACCCTTTGCTTCAAATCCCGATGAACCATTCTGCTGTCAATCCACTGGGTTGGCGGTCTGCATTTCTCCGCTCATCCACTTGTCAATCTCGGCTGAATCATCCCGCCTGAAGTCTTTCATGATGTCTGAAAAATGCTGTTATGGCGCGGGTTTTAAAGGCTTTGTTGTCCGGCCCGCTCTCGCGGCGACATCGACTAATATACCACGCCCAGAAGTCTTCGTCAAATGTTTTTATACACTTTTTTCAGTTCCAAATTCTGAGCCTTATTCAGGTGTGCATCAGACGTCTGGCAAGAAAGGTAAAATGGGTTGTCTCTAGTTACCTGATGGTCGGAAGGTCAGTGCTTATTGCAGGGCCGTCACCGGCTTGGCCGAGCCGGGCGGCTCCATCTCCATCTCCATCTCCATCTCCATCTCCATCTCCATCTCCATCTCCATCTCCATCTCCATCTCCATCTCCATCTCCATCTCCATCTCCATCTCCCTGTCTTTTCACGAGCAATTTGATTGAGAATTAACTAGTGCTCTGATAGTGTTAGGTGGTATCGTTTTCACTTCCTATCAAGCAGCAGACTCGCAATTTTCGCCTTTGTGTTCACCTAACTACATAATTGGAACAAAACGAGTCTCTTGTTCGAAGGCAGACCTCAAGCGTGGAGTCTAAATGTGTTAGGCACGGACTGCGAGCTTGAACCAGAGAGCTTGAACCAGAGAGCTTGAACCAGAGAGCTTGAACCAGAGAGCATGACCGGGCAACGTGACCTGTTTGAGCGCCACGATTGAACTGGAACAGGTGAACTACGACCGATGAGACGCAGCGGCGGGAGCGCACGCGAGCGAGGCGCACGCCCAAAAGGCGAGACTTGGGATCACGAACTTGCACATCGCACGACGCATGACCCAATCGACCGTCAAAGAGCGATGGTCCGCCACAGTCTGAGTGCAGCATGATTTGTCGACAAAGAAGGGAGACAGGACAATGGGATTAAACCAAACATGGAATATGGATTTGATTTTTGCAGGCGGAAGTCATTCTGAGTCGTATGAAAAGTTCCTCAAGGAATTGGAGTCCAATCTGGGAGGTTTTCAAGCGGAGATTGAAAAACTGGGGTCCGACGCAACGGCCCTCCCGCAATGGAACAGTGTGCTTCAGCAATTCAATAGTATAGACGCACGCTTTGGAGAGGCGTTTGCGTTTGTCGAATGTCTTACTGCGCAAGATGTCCGTGATACAAAGGCAAGTGCCCTTGAAGACCGAATGATGCAATCACGAGCGGTCTATGAAAATGCATTAAATAGCCTGGACGCAAAGTTGCTCGAGTTAAAAGGCGACGTCTGGGATGAATTGCTACAGCAGCCGGCGGTTAGTCCCATTCAAGAGGCAATCGTAGAACGGCGAACATTAGCTGCTGAGAAACTGGATGTCGGACGCGAGAGCCTTATTTCCGACTTGAGTGTAGACGGGTACCACGCCTGGGGCAGCATGTACAGTACATTGGTTGGCAAACTGAAAATTCCGGTGACAAAGGACGGAGAGACTGTTCAAATGTCTGCTGGACAGGCAGCCAATCAACTAACCGATAAAAACCGTGACTTCCGCGAAGAGGTTTTTGCCAACTGGGAGGAAGCTTGGGGCAATCAAGAAGACTTGTTTGCAAGGACTTTGAATCATTTGGCGGGATCACGTTTAGCCGTCTACAAACAACGCAACTGGCCCTCGGTCTTGCAGGAACCGCTCGAAGTGAACCGGATGTCTGAGCAGACCTTGAACACCATGTGGAAGGTAATTTCAGAAAACAAGGCACCTTTTGCAGAATTTCTGAAACGCAAGGCGCAACTGTACGGCGTTGAGAAGCCCACCTGGAGCGATGTGGAAGCTCCGGTCGGAGATATTGACAAAAGCTTCACCTACGATGAAGCTCGAGACTTCATTGTAGAGCACTTCAGCAAATTTAACCCGGACTTGGCAGAATTTGCAAACGTCGCCTTTGAAAATCGCTGGATTGAGGCGGAAGACCGAGACTTCAAGCGCCCTGGAGGCTTCTGCACCAGCTTTCCGCTGTCCGAACAATCAAGAATTTTCCTTACTTTTTCAGGAACGCTGTCTAATGTTGCCACCATTGCTCATGAGTTGGGACACGCCTACCACCAATATGTGATGAAGGGTATGCCGCAATTAGTGACGCATTATGCAATGAACGTGGCAGAAACAGCATCTACATTTGCGGAAATGATTGTGGCGGATGCAGCTTTGAAGGCAGCAGATAGTGATGAGGAGCGGATCCACCTGCTGGCAGACAAGTTAGAGCGAAGTGTTGCCTTCTACATGAACATTCACAGCCGTTTCTTATTTGAGACCCGTTTCTATGAAGCAAGAAAGCAGGGTTTTGTGGATGCTGCAGCGCTGAACAAGCTGATGGTGGATGCACAAAAAGAAGCTTTTGCAGATGTACTGGGTGAATACCACCCTCATTTTTGGGCGGCAAAACTGCATTTTCACATCACTGACGTACCGTTCTATAATTTCCCTTATACGTTCGGTTACATGTTCAGTACGGGTATCTACGCGCGGGCGCTTGCAGAAGGCCCCTCGTTTGCAGACAAATATGTAGCCCTGTTGCGGGATACTGGTCGGATGCAGGTCGAAGACTTGGCTCAGAAACACCTTGGCGTCGATTTGACAAAACCCGACTTCTGGAAGCAAGCCATCGATTTGGGCATTCAGGACGTCAATGAGTTTCTGCGTCTCACAGACCCCTCATCTCACTGAACTGCCGCCAAACAATTCTCAATTGAGCAGGCTGGCCGACTGGAAAATTCAACATCCGGCCAGCTTAATCAAACTTCAGGTCCGGCCAGCTAGATTTAACTTCAGGTCCAGCCAGAAGGAGCCCTCACGAGTCCAATCAACACTGGCTGGACTTTGACATTGATTCACGCTTGTGACACTCCAAGTGAACAAATCCGCAGCTATAGCGGATCGGAAGGGGAAGTCTCCAAGTCGTAAAGGAGGCCGCGTAGGTGTAGGAGGCGGCGAATTACGGGATCGGAAGACAGGTCATTAATTTGCGACTGAACACAGATACCCCAAATAGATTCTGTCTCCAAGAGTGTCTGGCGGCGTGCAGACGCTGACTCTGCCTGGACACTAGCCCTTGGTCTCTTATGACTACTACAGGCCTGTGCATATTGTGCAGTGGACTCTGCCAACTCATCGAACACCGCAGCCAGTTGTTCCCCTTCTTGCAACAACCCATTGCTCCATTGTCTATCTCTCAAATGTTCATCGCGAAGGGCAGCCGCGACAGATCGTACACTGGTTGCCAGCGCAGCATACAACGCCAGTCTGTGCCGTACCCGCGGACTGTAGCCCCAAATGACCGGTCGCGTCAGCGGTTTTGCAACAAGTGCAAGTTGCCGCAAATGATTGTCAAGCGCGAGGGACTGGGCATCAAGATTCACGCCTGAGTCTCCATTCGAGTCTCCATTCGAGTCTCCATTCGAGTCTCCATTCGAGTCTCCATTCGAGTCTTTGGTTAATACAGTGCTGGCACGCAGTTTAGCGGCTGCGGCTTGGAGAAACACACTGAGATCACGCAAAAAGTTGTTTCGGGCGGCTCTGACGGTATCCCGAGTAGACAGAGGCACGACGGCAACAGCCACAATGAACCCCATTAGTGCGCCAATTGCTGTCTCCTCCAGTCTGAGAACGAGAAGACCGGTGGAGAACTCATGAAGAATTGTATAGAGCTGACCGATGACGATGGTGATAAAGAATATCATGTAGGCATAGGACACGCGAATCAGGTAGAGCCCAAGAAAAATCGAAGTGACAACCACAACCAGGACTAACAGAGTGTGACCAGCTGTTACCTCTGCAATCGCGATGGAGGCAAACAGACCTACGAGGGTACCGATAACCCTGTTGAGCCCCTTAATAAAACTTTCGGTGCGAGTTGCGGTCCCTGTAAACATAATGAAAGCCGCTATGACTGCCCAATAGTACCTGACAGGTGACAGCTCTCGCCCTGCCAGAATGGCGAGTCCCCCTGCAATGGCAACCTGAACCGCCTGCCGTAAAGTCAAATCCAGGCGTGCCAGCGGATTCCAACGTCTCCCGACAGCGGGAACGTTTTGGGCTAGTGCGGGCGATCCGGGCAGATTCCCCATAAACAGCCCGACCACTGGCTTAAACTCGTCGACACGGACTACCACCCCGTTGTTTTCCTGATTCGCATCTGAGCTTTCATATACTTTCTCCAACCCAATTTCAGCAAGTTCCAACGCCGCTTGGGCAAATCCCTCTGCTGAATACTGCTCCTGCAATTCAACCTCACCGTTCACAATAACTTGCTCTAATTGTCGGGCTGTCTTGACTGCTGCCTCATCGTTTCGATTTGCCAAGTGTCCCGCCGTTGTTGCTGCCAATCGCTTTACTTCCAAACTGCCGTCTACCAATGCTTCCGCAGAAACCGCCAACCTATCCAATACCTGTTGCGCATCCAACACTCGCCGGCGCAATGCGGGAGCCGAATAGTCAACCGGGAGTGCTCCAGGCTCAGCCGACCATCCTTCTATCATCAATGCGGCCTCAGAAAGTTGAACTTGACGGGCACGGAGTCGCTTCAGAAGCTTTTGTCGCTGGTGCATTTTGTCCTGGTCTGGAACATGAAGCAAGAGGTTCTCTGATGCTTTGGCTACTGCACGCGCCCTGGAATCAAACGCCTTTCGAGTTCTGAGCAAAGCTCGCGATGGGTTTGCCCGGAGTACTGTTGCAGATAACAGCAGAATCCAGATAGTTGCTACAATCAGAGTAATAAACAGACCCGGCAAGGCCGACAAGCTGGCCTTCATAAACGAAGCAAAGAAGTAGCCCATCCAACCCATAAATCCGTAGAAAAAGAAGGGAACGCCAAATCGACGAACTGCAACAGCTGCAAACATGACAATCACAAAGATTATCAACATCAGGTCTGTATTATGGTTGACAAGCGTTCCAGCAGACAAACCGATGCCAATAGCAACCGGAAAAAACGCGGAAATACGAACCTTGCCCCAGGTGCTGTCGTTACCGGCTAGCGCCATCATCCCCATCATGGCCAATACGGCTCCAAACAGCATTGAAACGACTGTCCCCTTGGGTCCAGCGTGGACGAGTTTGGCAAACCCGTATTCCACACCGAGGGTACTGGCGACACCGATGGCCGCTGAGGCCGCCGTGTGGAGGCGAGTCAAGCCGGGATCGGATGCGAACACCCTTTCCCACATCTCTCTGAACAGTCGGAGCGGGGATGAATTGTAAGGTTTCGTCATCGTTGCTTGAGATCGGCCAACGAAGCCATCCGTTCATGGACAGTTGAAGCATCTGCTTTCCGTGAAATAACAAGGGGTTTGGTTACAATTGAATCGTCTATCACCAGAAGGGCTGCCTTTTGTAAATTCATGCTAATTCCGCCTTTCTATCATTTGTACAAGCGTCTGCACTTTTGCTCACACCTGCCAACGGGCAAGTTGAGAATCTATCCATCTGATTATCGTATCAGATTCTCTAGTTAGACAAAAAAGTGAACGCGCATCCCTTAGACTCGATACTCCGTTTAGTCAGCCATCAGAAAGTGGATTAGCCATAGAAAATATATCCTTTTTCAGCATACTTAACACATCAAAATACACTTGCCTCCCCCGTTGGGGGAGACTTTAGCCTTTAGGTGAAGGTGATGCAAATACTGTGGGACATTATGGTTCGCTTAAATCCTGAGAAAATGGACGGCCCATCCCAGGCTCAGCACTTAATGATTGAAGGCTTGCGCTGGCGTCTTCGTCAACCTAAATAGAAGATCGTTACAATTTGTAAGAAAACCGCCGTTCATTGCGTCTGTATTTATGAGAGGGGGAAACCGGATGTCCGTCGATGTATCCAGCCTCGAATCCTGGTATCGCAATTACGCTGACGACGTGTACACGTTCTTGGCGTACTTCCTCACCAATCACGATGTCGACGACCTCGTCCAGGAAACATTTGCCCGAGGCCTCCGAGGCATTCGGACCTATGACGGAGCCGCTTCCCCCAAAACTTGGCTGATGCGAATTGCCCATAACGTAGCCATCGATCACGTTCGTCGACACCACCCCGCCCTCCTCTCCGACGACCTCATTGAATCCATGGCAGGAACTGAACCCGACGTGTCAGAGACAGTCATTGGGAGAGATGAGGCTGAGCAGATGCTGACGTATCTAGCGTCCATCAAACGGGCGTACCGCCAAGTGGTTGTGCTGCGCACAATTCTTGACTACTCGATTCGAGATACAGCTGCTGTGCTTGGATGGTCTGAGAGCAAGGTGAGTGTCACCTACCACAGAGCACTGAAAGCCCTGCGCCATCGACTCCAGCGAACGGAGGTAAGATACGGCGATGAAGAAGATGAAGAAAAGGTTTACTGAACGCGATGCGGAAGCACATCTGCGCAGAATTCCGAGACTCCGGCTGGATAGGAAGCGCAAGAACGAAATTATGCAGCGCACACTGTATCAGGTGCACAACGATTCCTTCTCGAACCAGAGCAACGGTTCACACCAACACCAACACCAACGCCAGGACCAGGACCGCCCCCAAAACCAGCCCAGCAAAAAGAGGCCATGGGGGCCCATTTCAGCTACGGTCGCCGCATTCTTGTTGCTTGGTGCAGGCCTTCTGTATGCCAATGCCAAGTTAGGCGGTGGTTCGACTGCACACCGTCATGTCCAAACAAGTACCCCCAGTGAAAACAAACCAAACGACTGGATGACCAACGTACAAAAACGGCGTCTCGTTGCCCAAGCAGTAGCCAACATGTACCATGGGAAGCCACCCAAGTCAGCCTCCGGCGACCTCGGGATGCAAAGTGTTCCCATCGTCTCTATGTCTCCCGCCAAAGACGGCTCGGGGCAGAATGCGTACCAAGTCAAGCTAAAGGGAACCTTTACGCACAATCAGCTTGCGGCTCCATACCTATCATTCATGACGACCGCAGGCGGGAGCAAAGTCTGGGACATCAAAGCGATGGCAAGTTCTTCACAGCCGCAGTGGACACTGACGAAAACGCTGCAGTCCAAGTTCAGGCAGTTCGTGTACTCCGGGGGAAACAAAAACTGGACGGGTCTGTACAGACAGGCAAGCGTCAATCTCTCGTTGGAGAATTCAGCTACAGAAGAGACACAACTTGGGTCCAGCCATCGGAGTAAGGGGATGATTTGGTACACCGGCTCTGGCCCCGTTCCAAAGGTCAGTGCTTACAGCGTGAAAGGAGACTCGGGTTCAATAAGTGCACGGGGCAAAGGTGAAGGGTCCATACTTCAGCCCACGCCGGAGATCTCATTATCACTATCAGGGCTCGGCATGGACCTTCCTTCCAACAGTGTTCACGTTTCTATCACAGCAAATGGTCACAAGGAGACATTCCTGCTCCGCGATGTGACACAGAAAGACGCCAAACCTATTCCAATGATGAAGGTCGTCAGCATCAAGCCGCAAAAAGGGGGCCTCCTGATTCGTGTACAGCGTAAGACACACCCTGTCAAGGTCGCCATTGACTCTAAGGAGACCCAGGATGGAAACGGATCGAACGGCCCAGAGGCCTCGTTCATTATCCGCGATGCGAAGGCGGCTAACAGCTCTGTCCTCAATTTCGCAACATTCAACCGCCAAAGCGGCCAATTCATCCGTTCTATTTCAGTGAAACCCCAGGGCCGCAATCTTCTGGTTCAACTAAAATTGAAAAGCCCTGTGAACACGCTGAACACTGGTGCAACAGGACAGTACCTGGGAGTTGCACTGCAAAACCAGCCCGCCTCAATTGCTACAGTCTTTCACGGTAACCCTCCCTCCGTCGGCAAGTTGCCTGGGTGGTTTGTCACGGATATGCTCTTCGCGGGCTACTATGAGGGCACGCCGATGAAACCTGTCACCTACAGCCAGATGTTGCCGCGAAAATCCGAGGGCAAGTTCTTATTATCCTCACCGTTGGATCCGAAAGCCAATCCAGGTGAATCCGTCACATATACTTCCTATTATGGGGCAGTTCCTCTTTTTGGCACCATCAAGAAATTCACAGCCAAGGGAGCCTCTGTACCCGCTTCGAAAGTTCACACCGGATATGTAAAAGAGGTCAAAAACGGGAAAACAGTGAAGGTGAAAGCAACGCTGTTTGACATGACACCCAACTGGGGATTCGGGTTTGCCAACAAACAGGTCATCGTCTACAGCCAACACAGGGGTTTTTACACCTACACGGTGTATCCCGTGCCAACGATGTTTGCCCACTAGTTTGGCCACTAATGGGGATGGATTCGAAATCTTCAATTTGATAGTCTGTAACTCCTTGAATTTCCGGCTCGGATTTACTATTATTATGTGCACAGTTCGTGTCGTAACTACTTCGCACCCTCCCTCGACACAAGTACATTCTGCTATCTTTATGTGTTTAATAGCCAACTGCATAGAGCGTGATAGAAGTAATGATCAGTACTTTTGGGGTGGAGGCATGATATTTGGACAGAGTCTTACGCGGCATCAGTATTAACCGAGATTTCAAGGTGGAAAACGGCGCTCACATATTGTATCTGTTTCAGCAGCAAACATCCTACCTGGAAAATTTGGTGTCATATGTTACAGACGGGCTCGCATTGGGACATATTGTTGTCGTCGTGGATAGTACTAAAGCCTACAATCAATTGGTGAAACGTCTGTCGATTCAGTTTTCAGAAGAAAACCTACAGTACGTCTTCTTCGAAAACAATGAACAGTTTTACAATACTCACGAGGACTTTCACGCAGAGTCCATTGTCAAACACTTCGGTCAGTTTATGGCTTCTTTACCGGAATCAAGCCATGCTGTTCTAACGTGGGCTCACGTTATTTGGAGAAAGCAACCAGACATTTTGACGAAAATAGATGAGTTCGAGCAAATTGCGGATAAGAGTGTGAAGGGTCAGCGTTTGGTGTCTGTCTGCGCATATGACGGAGGAGAAATGGACGCTAATTTACTCGTAAAGCTGCAACGGAGTCACGATTATTTCATGACGGATAAAGAGTTGATTCGCTCGCCGCTTTACGCCTCAAGTAGAGCTAAATTCCCCTCACTGTCCGTACAGTCTAAGATTGAATCCGAACTAGACCTGTATAAATCGAAACTCGACTTTGCACATGTGGTCTCCCACGAAGTCCGCAATCCTTTAACTATCATAGATGGGTACGCAAAAATGATTCGAACAGACGAGCACAACCTCAGTCCGGACAGCATCAACAAACTTGATGCCATAGGATACTACGTTGACGTTATTGACCAGGAACTGACTAACATTATTGAAACAGAACGAGTCCTGTCTGAAGAACTGTATATGAAGCTGGAGCCGATTGAGCCATTGGGAACGGTTCATCACGTTATTGAGCTTATGAAGGTGAAAAGCATTGTCCAAAATATAGATTTCCACTGGACCGTAGATGCCCATGAACAACATCTGATGCTGGCTAACCCCATGGGGCTTCGTCTAATATTGTCGAATGTAATCAGCAATGCAATTAAATACACGGAAACAGGAGGACGTGTGGAGTTTGACACAAGCATTAACAACAATCAAATTCGATTTACCGTTCGTGACAATGGGGTAGGCATGTCTGTCCAGCAATTAAATCGCTTGTATCAAAAGTACGCAAAGCTCAATGACAGTGAAAGCGGCCAGGGAATAGGACTTTACGTGGTAAAGAATCTGACCAATCGCTTTAACGGACAAATTATTTTCACGAGTGAAGTGGGTCTTGGTACGACTGTAACGATTGATTTCCCTCTCCTGCACCGCAAGGACTCCTCGTAAAATGCACTTTGTACCCACTGCTTACCTGCAGCAATTGAAATCCAAATAACTCTGCCGCTCTGCGGCCATGAGTAGCAAGTCAGACTAAAGTCTGATGGGCATTCAGGACTTGGGCTGAGGCCTTTTCATGGAACTCCCTCCATAATGAGAATCATCTGAAGACTCTTGGGGGTGACTGCCTTGCGCTCTGTCCAATGGTCAGCACTGTTTCTTGGCCGTTTTGGGTCAATGTTGGGTAATTGGATTC
Source organism: Alicyclobacillus sp. SO9 (assembly GCF_016406125.1). Taxonomy (NCBI): domain Bacteria; kingdom Bacillati; phylum Bacillota; class Bacilli; order Caryophanales; family Alicyclobacillaceae; genus Alicyclobacillus; species Alicyclobacillus sp. SO9. The sequence continues at coordinate 4,740,400 of NZ_CP066339.1, forward strand.
TAAATGCCAGTGGATCAGTTATTATCTACGAATGGACCCATAATGTGGTATACATTGCCCTTTACAACATCTGCAATCAACTGCCAAGTCTGATCATTGGGTCTTGGATTGGATTTTGGGTACAAAAGATAAAACCGCAATTTTTGATGGTTGGAGCGGATATCCTTAGAGCAGTCTTACTTATCCTACCTATTGTTTTCAAAACGGGGTGGGTATTTTTACTGTGTGTCTTTCTTATTACCGCGGTGGGGTATCTGTTTCTCACTGGACAATCTGAACTGTTCTCAAGCATTGCCGGCGACAGACGGGATGAGCTCTGGTCAGGGTTTTCCCTCTTACATAGTATTTCTGTTATCGTCGGCCCAATTATTGCACTGCTCGCCCTAAAATCACCCTCGACCGCGCTGCCATTGTGGCTCGATGCAGTGTCATTTCTCGTTTCTGCTGCGGCAGTCTTGTCGGTGTGGAACATTCCATATTCGTCTCCAAAAAGTCCTTCTCACCCCGCGCTCAAATCTAACGTGTTCAAGGAAATGACGATTAGCATACAGCAACTGAAGGACTATCCAGACAAGTGGAATGTTGTTATCCTGAGCCTGTTCATTGGTATATTTCTAGGGGTCCTGCCTGTGATTACAATCCCCTTCATGACTCAGCAGCAAATCCGTGTTTCATCTTATCCACTACTTGCGGCTATGCAAGGCGCTGCGGGAATTATCGCATCTTTTGCTTCCTTCAGCAGACTCCGTCATAACGACGCTCTCCTGTACTCTTTCGCAGCCCTTATCGCAGTTCTCGGGAGTGGATTCTTCTTGGCAAAATCACTCTTGCTGCTAATGACCTTCTATTTCTTCTTGTATCTGTCCATCTCGTTTATTGATGTAGTTCTGGAACAACGCCTGAATCAAGCAGAGCGACATCGAGGAGCAATTGTCACCACCGTTGCGGCTCTTGACAATGCTGTCAGTCTCACCTTAATGTTGTTGACTGCCATTTTACTTCACGTTTGGGGTGATGCTGACGTCCTGCACGTTGCATTGCCCGTTTTGGGCGGTATTACACTCATAGCGATTCTCATTATGTGGCGTCGAGCATCCTTTTCATCGCATTCTGATTCTTCCGCTCACCCTTTCTCACACCGCTGACAGTGGGAGCCCTCGCAACCGGAAATCTCACGCACAGCAACCGTCCTGTCAGTCGCGGGCTCTACGCTTACTTCCTGCCAGCTCACTGACAATCATGCCAAGTAAAATAAGCACGACACCGAACCAGCGCAGCGGCGTCACGTGTTCCCCGAGCAACAAGTAGGCTGCTACTACTGCAACAGGGAGTTCCATACTGCCTAAGACCCCTGCCATGCGTCCGCCGATTTTGGGAATTGCCACGAGCATCAACAGCAAGGGAAACACTTGGCTTGACAAAGCCACCAGCAGTCCCCAGAACCACAAGCCGTGCCACAAGGTCCCTGACCACAAATACGTGGGCCGAAACGGAATAGCTATGAATAGCATGGCGGCAAAAACCGTTACTCCGGATCGAAAAATAGGCGATCCCGTTTCTTCCACATAGCTTGATGCATACAACACCGTTGCGTACCCTAATCCTCCCAGCAATCCCATCACAATGGCCCACACTGGCATTTGGTTTGAACGCAGACCGTAGACGCCAACCGCCAAGACTGTGCCAACCAGAATAGCAGCCAGTCCAATCCACTTTTCCCAAGTAGGCAGCTTCCGAGTCACAATGATGTCAATCAGCAGGACCATCCACGTGAATTGAAACAGGAGCACAATGCCAAGCGAAGCCGGCAAGACTGTCAGTGCCTGATAGTACCCATAGCTTGTCAGTGCACTCCCAAACCCGACGAAGGCTAGGAGCAGCCACTGCTTTGCAGACATTCGTACTGGAGGCTTCTTACCAAGGGCAAGCCGAACCAGCCAGATGACTAGAAGGACGACCAGTGCAATACTGTACTGTGCATTAGTGACATCCTGTACATCAAATCCTGCTCTATACGAAAACTTCATAATAGGTGATGTCAATCCGAAGCAAGTGGCGGCCAAAAGCATAAAGAATGCGTAAAGAACAGTTCGCTGCACGAGTATTTCTCCTTAAGAAAATAGATTTATGAAAGCACGATTTTAGGAACTTCCTAACGTTTCCTGTCGAGATAACAAGTATTCAAGTTTCGACCTTTTCTGTGAAAAAGTCAAAATAAAAAAGAGCCGAGCAGGTCTCGACCCTTGTCAGACTTGAATTTCACACGTTGCAACAACCAGTCTTTGCTTGGAACTTAGATCTGTACCCGTTCCATTGCAACGCTACTTCTCTCCAATGTCAGACCGCATCTGCATACCCTCAAAGGATATACAATCAACTGCATCATACGCAATTCTTCTGGCTGTGTCCAGATTTTCACCGCGTGCACAGACGGTCAGAACCCGTCCTCCTGCTGTCATAAGCGTGGTGCCGTCCAGTTTGGTGCCTGCATGGAAACACACCGTGTGTTGCGGAAGTTCTTTACTAAAATGAATCTCTTGGCCTGTCTTCGCAGATTTCGGATAGCCAGGAGTGGCCATTACAACGCAGACAGCCGACTCATCATGCCACTCCAACACGGTGTCGCTGAGACTGTCGTGTGCCGCGGCCCAAAGAATGTCCAGTACATCGGATTGCAGCAGGGGGAGGACCACTTCGGCTTCGGGATCGCCGAAACGGACATTGAATTCTATTACCTGAGGTCCGGACTCGGTCAACATTAGACCTACATACAGGACGCCGCGAAAGGGGATTTCATGCTCCTGCAGCCAGTTCATCACAGGCTGAACAATAGTCTCGCTCACCTGCTGCTGCAAACCGGTTGTATCGACGCCTGGGATGGGAGCAAAAGCACCCATTCCACCTGTGTTGGGGCCTGTGTCTCCCTCTCCCAACCGCTTGTGATCCTGCGCTGGCAGCATCGGCACAAAGGTATTCTTGTCCACGAAATACATCAGCGACGCTTCGCTTCCAGTCAATGCTGCTTCCACCACGACCCGGGCCCCGGCCTCTCCAAACTGATGGTGCGTCATGATATTGTCGATGGCACCCTCGGCCTCAGCCTCTGTCTGCGCCACCACTACACCTTTACCAGCGGCCAATCCGTCCGCTTTGATAACGATGGGAGCTCCTTGTGCCCGAACATAGTCCTTCGCATCCTCGGCACGTTCGAACACCTTGTATGCTGCCGTGGGAACACCTGCTTCCGCCATGACTTGCTTAGCGAACGCCTTGGAGGTTTCCAACTGTGCTCCATTCTGACTTGGGCCAAAGACAGGAATTCCGGCTGCAAGCAGTTCATCTGCCAGACCTTGTGCCAGAGGTGCCTCCGGACCCACAACAACCAAGTGGACAGCCTGAGACTTCGCAAAGCCAATCAGCCCCGAAATGTCGTTGGCTTGGATGTCGACGCACTCTGCGACATCACGGATGCCAGGGTTGCCTGGTGCCGCAAACAACACTGGCTTATGACGGCTCTGCGCGAGTTTCCATGCGAGTGCATGTTCCCGTGCACCGCCGCCCACCACCAACACCTTTGGGTTCTGCGGCAAATCTGCTTTACTGGTACTGGTCATTCTCTTGCCTCCAGTCATGTGTTTAGAGCTTCTCCTAAGAGCCGGACTGCTTCTTGCTTTCAGCCGGCCCTGGCTAGGGTCTGACGTCTCGACGCCAAAGTCTAAAGTCTAGTGCAAAAAGTGCCTTGTACCCGTCAGCACCATGGCAATGTTGTGTTTGTTTGCCGCGTCAATGCTGTCCTGGTCGCGTTTCGATCCGCCCGGTTGCACAATGGCTGTGATTCCTGCCGCTGCTGCCGTCTCGACTGTATCCGGCATGGGGAAAAATGCGTCGGAGGCCATGACGCTGCCTTTCGCCTTCGATCCCGCTTGTTCAATGGCAATTTTCGCCGCCCCGACACGGTTCATCTGTCCCGCGCCAACACCGACGGTCATACTGCTGTTCGCAAGCAAAATCGCGTTGGATTTCACAAACCGGACTAACCTCCAAGCAAACCGCAGTGCCTTCAGTTCTGCTTCAGACGGCGCACGGTCTGTAGCGGTTGTCCACTCTGAAGGCTGCAGACTGTCCACGGATTGTACCAACAGACCACCTGAAACACGCCGAAGCACAGTGTCGCCAGACTGCCAGGCGGGTGTTGCCATATCTACCGTCAAGAGGCGCAGATTCTTTTTCGTTTGGAACAATTGTCGTGCTTCATCTGTATAGGAAGGAGCGATGATAATCTCCAGGAACATACCTGTCAGGCGCTCTGCCAACGCCTTCGTCACAGGGCGGTTGAGGGCGATGATGCCGCCGAAGATAGAGACACTGTCGGCTTCAAAAGCGCGTTCAAACGCCTGCTCGATATCTTCACCAAGACCGACTCCGCAAGGATTCATGTGCTTTACGGCAACTGCGGCCGGTTGCGCCATATCATCCAGGGAGCGGAGAATATTCAAAGCTGCGTCAGCGTCTTGGATGTTGTTGTAAGAAAGTTCTTTTCCCTGCAGTTGTACTGCGCCTGCAATCGTAGACGGCTTTGCTGCCGGTTCTGCATAAAAGTGCGCCTGCTGGTGCGGGTTTTCACCGTAACGAAGGGCCTGCTTATGGACAAAGGAGACCGTGTAAAGGCTCGGCCAGGCAGGTGTCACAATCTCAGAAGAATTGACCTGAGAGGCTCCGTCAATCGCGGCATCTGCCGTGGCGCTGACTGCCGCGTTGTTATCTGACACTGCTTTGTCAGCCTTGTCAGCCGCCTGTGTCAAATAGCTGGAAATAAGCCCGTCATATTGAGAGGTTTCTGCGAACACCTTTGCTGCTAAGCGCATGCGCTCAGATGCAGAAACAGCCTCTCCTGATGCAAGGCGCGACGCAATCCATTCGTAATCCGCTGGATCCAGCACAGGCAGACAAAAACGGTGGTTTTTGGCTGCTGACCGGAGCATGGAAGGACCGCCGATATCAATCATTTCAATGGCTTCTGCAAAAGTGGTTTGCGGATTTTCTATCGTCTTGGCGAAGGGATAGAGGTTGACGACAACGAGATCGATGCTGTCGATGCCGTGCTCTTCCATACTTTCTACGTGTTGCTCATTGTCACGCAGTCCTAAGAGTCCGCCGTGAATCTTTGGGTGCAATGTCTTGACGCGGCCGTCCATCATTTCCGGGAATCCGGTATAATCCTCTACTTGCGTTACGTCAATTCCGTTTTCCTGAAGGTGACGGGCGGTCCCTCCGGTAGACAAGATGCCGTATCCTGCTGCCGCCAGTTGCTTGCAAAATTCTGCCACACCCTGCTTGTCGAACACACTGACTAAAGCCCATTTACGCAACTCTGATTCCTCCAGTTCTCCAATTGTCTTCCCGCCTTACAACGCACATCTGTCGTGTTGATACTCACATCTCCATCATCAAATCGCCGCCAAATCTGCGGCAAACCCATGCCAAACCTAGGCCTGTGCGACCACTTGTCCCAACACGTCTCCGTAAAACTGATGCTCCACTTCATGAATGCGCGTATACAATTCGTCGAGACTGTCAATTCCGGCAACAGCCACAGGCTGCTGCGCAATGACTTGCCCCGTGTCAATCCCCTCATCCACATAATGGACCGTCACACCCGTTACGCTGGCTCCATCATCCCAGGCATCCTGTACCGCCTGCTTGCCTGGATACGCAGGGAGAAGAGACGGGTGGATATTGATAATCCGCTTCGGATATGCGTTCAATAAAACGGCACCAATCAGCTTCATATATCCGGCCAAAGCAATATAGTCAACATTTTGCTCTTTAAGAAAGGACAAAATGTTGTTTTCATAGTCTTCCTTCGAAGCAAACTCCTTCGGACTGTGTGCAAACAAAGGAATCCCTGCTTCCCCTGCAAACTGCGCACCCAGACAGTCGGGCTTATTGGAAACGACCGCAGTCACTGCAACAGGCCAGGTGCTGTCATCGTACTGCCGCTTGTACAAAGCGCGCAGATTGCTTCCTGTCCCTGATACAAACACGGCTAGGTTCGCCTTTTTTGCAACGTGATTCACTACTTTAGCCTCCCAGCCGGAGAATTGTCATCTTCGTCCAAAATCTCATTCCGAGAAGGTTACACCGTCTCCTGCTGTAACTCTGCCAATGATCTGTGCCTGTTCACCTTGTTGAGCCAGAATCTCCGCAGCTTTTGCTGCAACCTCTTGTCGGACAATCACAATGTAGCCGATACCTTGATTCCAGACACGGGCTGCTTCAGTGAAACCCATTCCCGCTTTATCCTGGAGCCATGAAAACACAGCAGGAACCTGCCAGCTTTTGCGGGAAAGGTCTACGCCAAGTCCTTCAGGCAACACGCGCGGGATGTTTTCAATGAGTCCCCCGCCTGTGATATGAGCCATACCCTGGACTTCAACATCTTGAAGCAGCTTCAGGACTGGCTGAACATAAATTCTTGTGGGCCGCAGCAACACCTCTCCGAGTTTCACCACCGCGTTCCCAGTGTCGGCATTCCCGCTGCCTGCGTTCGTATCGGCAGGGCCCTCGTGAGATTCGGCCTGTTCGTCCATTTGCAGCGGGGCTGCTGCTTTGACCCGCACGTCATCAGCGAAGGGCGCCGGGTCCTCAAAACCAAGGCCTGCTTCCTCTACAACTTTTCGAACCAATGAGTACCCGTTAGAGTGAACACCGTTGCTGGCAAGGCCGATGACCGCGTCACCCGCTTGGATGCTGCTGCCGTCAACAACACGACTCTTGTTGGCAACCCCTACTGTGAAGCCCGCTAAATCATACTCTCCCGGTGCGTACATGCCTGGCATTTCTGCCGTTTCACCGCCCACAAGTGCACACCCAGCCTGCTCACAGCCTGTCGCGACACCCGCGACCACCGCTTCAGCCACATTGACGTCCAGACTGCCTGTGGACAAATAGTCCAGGAATAACAGTGGTTCTGCGCCAGATGTCAGAACGTCGTTGACGCACATCGCCACGCAGTCGATGCCAATGGTGTTGTGAACCTGCATAGCAAAAGCAATTTTCAGCTTTGTCCCAACACCGTCCGTACCTGTGAACAACACAGGCTCTGGATACCGTGTCAGGTCCAATTGGAAGCCCCCGGCAAAGCCCCCGAGAGCGCCAAGGACACCTTCTTTCATGGTGGAGGCGGCTAGTTTCGCATACCGCTTTGCAGCTTCATTGCCTGCTTCGATATCGACGCCGGCCTCTTTATACATATCCTGTTTGGGGCTGTTTTGCTTGCGGAACTCCTGTGTCACTGTGTTACCCCCTGCTTGCGCGATTCATTCTGCAGTTTGTCTGTTTCATAAACCTCTGTCGGGTAGTCTCCGGTGAAGCAAGCGTTGCAGAATGGGTAGCGCGTGTTCGGTTCAAATCCGAAGGCTGTCATCAATTCGCTGACACTGAGGAATGACAGTGTATCCGCGCCAATCTCATCCCGCATTTCCTCAAGACTGTGCGTGGCTGCAATCAGCTGTTTCTTGGCCGAGGTATCAATGCCGTAGTGACAAGGGTTCTTATACGGCGGGCTGGAGATACGCACATGCACTTCTGTGGCGCCGGCATCCCGTAACAGCGAAACGATGCGGCGGCTCGTGGTCCCCCGAACAATCGAGTCATCAATGAGAATCACGCGCTTTCCTTCCACCACACTGCGTACCGCATTCAGCTTCATGCGTACGCCTGCGTCCCGCATTTCCGGCGACGGTTGGATGAAGGTTCTGGCAATGTATTTGTTTTTCACAAGTCCCATTTCAAATGGAATGTGGCTCTCTTCCGCATAGCCTGCTGCCGCAGAAATGCTGGAGTCCGGTACACCAATCACAATGTCCGCCTCGACACCGTGCTCCCGTGCCAGAATTCGACCCAGGTCCTTGCGCACACTGTGGACGTTCCAGCCGTCAATATCGCTGTCCGGACGAGCAAAGTAGATGTGTTCAAAGGTACACATGGCTCGCTGTGTCCTGGTTGTGCCCGGATAGGAAGTAAGCCCGTCTTTGTCAATGACCACCGTCTCGCCCGGCTCCACATCGCGCACGAACTCTGCGTTGATGGTTTCGAATGCGCAGGACTCAGAAGCGACCACATAAGCATCCCCCAGTTTGCCAATGGCCAGGGGGCGGAGTCCGAACGGATCGCGAAGAGCAATCAACTGGGTGTCAGACAAGAAGACAAACGCAAATCCACCCTTAATCATGCGAACGGCCTCGTGAATCGATTCCAGCAGTGAGCCGCGGCCAGCTCTGGCAATCAAATGGGCTACGACTTCTGTATCACTGGTGGATTGAAACAGACTCCCCTGTCGTTCCAAGAGGACACGCAAGGAGTGTGCATTTACCAAGTTGCCGTTATGGCCGATAGCCAGATTTCCGTCGATGTTGCCAAAGGTCAACGGCTGCGCATTTTGCAACGTGTTCGATCCCGCCGTCGAATACCGTACATGCCCAATGGCCGCATCACCTTTCAGTTGCTCGACTTCATTCCCGGAAAATACGTCTGTCAGGAGTCCCAAACCGCGGTGATTGTACATGGAGCCGTCGTCTACGCTGACAATTCCGGCTGCTTCCTGCCCCCGGTGCTGCAACGACAGCAAAGCAAAGTAGCTCAGCTTGGCTGCATCCTCGTGACCGAAAATGCCGAACACACCGCACTCTTCGTGAAGGTTGTCGTCCATCATGTCCATGTCGTCAGCGGCGCTCTGTCTCACACCTGTCTCTGTCTGCATCCGTTTATTCATCGGCCGAAGCCTCCCTTAACCTGCATCGTGCACCTGTGCTGCAGGATTATCCATGATGGTTTGTAAGGCCGTTGTATACGTCTGTTCCAAGTCTGCCATTGCAACCGTGACGGACAAACTGCCCGTATCACGCAGTTCAAATGCCGTACCGCCTGTCGTACCTAATGCATAGGCCGATACACCCTGTTCCTTGGCGAAGTCCAGCAAGCGTTCACGGTCATATTCAGATACCTCAACCAGAATCCGGCTCTGGGCTTCAGAGAACAAGTAGCCAAGTCCTTCTGTATCTGATTTCACGGCAACAGGCAGCGTCGCCTGGACACCCATGCCCGTTCCCATCGCCATCTCCGCCAAAGCCACAGCTAATCCGCCTTCACTCACATCGTGAGCGCTGCGAATCCAGTTTTTTCGAATCGCCTCGTGCACGGTTTTCTGTACCGCTGCTTCGTCCTCCAGGTTCAACAGTGGTGCATCCCCGGCAGCTTCACCTGCTTGCAGTTCCCAGAACAGGCTGCCGTCAAGGTTGTTGTCCAGTTCCCCCAGTAATACCACGCTCGATCCCGTTTGCACAAACTGGCTGGGCGTCACATACCGCAGGTCTTCTACCACACCGATTGCGCCAATCACGGGGGTTGGGAAGATATCCTCACCTGAGCTTTGGTTGTACAGGCTCACATTCCCGCTGACCACTGGCGTATCCAACTGCTTGCAAGCTTCACTCATCCCCGCAGTGGCTTCTGCAAACTGGTACATAATCTCTGGGTTTTCCGGATTGCCGAAGTTCAGGCAGTTTGTCACTGCCAATGGTTTGCCGCCGCTGCAGACAATGTTTCGGGCAGCTTCAGCTACTGCAATGGCACCGCCTCTGCGCGGGTTCAGGTAGGTGTAGCGTCCGTTGCCGTCATTGCTCATGGCGACCCCGCGCTCTGTTCCCGGCACCAGCACCACAGCTGCATCACTGCCAGGCCCCACATACGTTGAAGCCCGGACGGTTGTATCGTACTGCCGGTGAATCCAGGTCTTGTCTGCAATGGAGGGGTGGGCTAACAACTTGAGCAGCTCCGTGTCTAACCCTTCCGCTGTGCTCGGTGCTGGGACATTTCTACCCGGCAGTGTCTCTGGTGCCTTCACAGGCCGATGATAGACTGGCGCTTCGTCCACCAAAGCACGCACAGGCACATCTGCCACAACCTCGCCGTGCCAGAACAATCGAAGCTGACCGTCGTCTGTCACCTTTCCAATTTCAGCAACCTGAAGTCCCCATTTTTCCAGAATGTCAAAGGCTGTCTGCTCTTGTCCCCGTTCCATAACCACCAGCATCCGTTCCTGGGACTCGGACAGCATCATCTCGTAGGGCGTCATGCCGGTTTCGCGGACAGGCACTTTGTCCAGATACATTTCCAGTCCCCCGCCGGCGCGGCTGGCCATTTCTGCAGACGAAGAGGTCAGTCCGGCTGCACCCATATCCTGAATGCCCACGACCGATCCGGTTTCCATCAGCTCCAGACAAGCCTCCAAGAGGAGCTTGCCGAGAAACGGATCGCCCACTTGAACAGCAGAGCGTTCCTTCTCGTTGGGGTCCTCTGCCGACGCGAAGGTGGCGCCGTGGATGCCGTCGCGTCCCGTCCGTGATCCGACTACGAAAACAGGGTTGCCCACACCAGAAGCAATACCTTTCACAATTTTGTCTGCCGGCAGGACCCCGACGCACATGGCGTTGACCAGCGGGTTGTAGGTGTAGGTCGGGTTAAACACAGCTTCTCCTGCAACCGTTGGTACACCAACACAGTTCCCGTAACCGCCGATGCCCTGCACAACGTGGGAAAACAGGTATTTGGTCTTATCTGTATCCAAATTGCCGAAGCGAAGGCTGTTGGTAAATGCGATGGGGCGAGCGCCCATGGTGAATACATCCCGTAAAATACCGCCTACACCGGTTGCAGCCCCTTGATACGGCTCAACGGCAGACGGATGGTTGTGGCTTTCCATTTTAAAGGCAATCCCCACACCGTCTCCGATATCCACAACACCCGCATTTTCCCCGGGACCTTGCAGCACCTGCGGGCCTTCCGTCGGGAAGTTTTTCAGGTAGGGACGCGAGCTCTTGTAGCTGCAGTGCTCAGACCAGAGGACGCCGAACAAACCGGCTTCCAGATAGTTTGGCAGTCTGCCCAGTTTCTCCACTGCCTGCTTGTATTCGTCGTCAGTCAGCCCCAGTTCGCGGTAGATCTGCTGGTCTTGAATTTGTTCTTTGGTCGGTTCAGCCAACGAAGAGGCCCTCCTCTACATAACGGTGCATGGATTGAAACATCTTGACGCCGTCCTTGGAGTTCATCCACTGCTCTACAGCGCGCTCCGGGTGAGGCATAAGCCCCAGCACGTTGCCGCGCTCGTTGAGAACACCGGCGATGTCTAACACCGATCCGTTCGGGTTCTCCAGATACTGAAACGCAATCCGATTTTCCGCCTGCAGTGTCGACAACTGCGCCTCGTCGGCGTAGTATCTTCCTTCGCCATGTGCAATTGGAATGTTTATCTGTTCGTTCTGCTCATACAGGTTGGTGAATGGCGAAGTTGTATTCGTTACCTTTAAAGGTGTCAGCTCACACCGGAACTGCAGGTTTTCATTTCGCAGCAATGCACCTGGCAAAAGTCCTGCTTCCGTCAGTACCTGAAACCCATTGCAGATGCCAAGGACCAATTTGCCTTGTTCCGCTGCACCCACAACAGCCTTCAACACAGGAGAGAATCTGGCGATGGCGCCGCCGCGCAGGTAGTCCCCATAGGAAAAGCCGCCGGGGAGAACCACTGCATCGTACTCATCCAGGCTTTCTTCCTGATGCCAAACCTTGTGCACTTCATCGCCTACGGCCTTTTGAATTCCCAGCACTGCGTCTTCATCACAGTTCGATCCCGGAAATACAACAACAGCCCACTTCATCAGCCCTGCTCCTTTTCGTTCGCATCCGATTGTCCCGTTTCACCGGATTGTTCGGTCGGACGCAGCGTAAAATCGTAGGTCTCAATGACTAGGTTGCACAGCACCTTCTCACAGATGTCTTTCACTTTACTGTGTGCAACATCTTCATTTTCAGCCTGAACCTGCAGGTTCATGGACTTGCCAATGCGAACATTCTCGACTCCAGTGTGTCCCAGCCCCTGCAAGGCTTGTTCAACCGCATTGCCCTGTGGATCAAATACACTCGGCTTTAACCAGACATGGACTTCTGCATCAAAACGCTCCATTAATTCTGCACCTCGCTGACTCTTTTCATCATTTCCTGATAAGCGCCTTCTACATTGCCCAGGTCTCTGCGAAAACGGTCTTTATCCAGTTTTTCTTTCGTCTCTATATCCCAAAAGCGGCATGTGTCAGGGGAGATTTCATCAGCGAGCAGCAGTTCACCAGACTCTGTCACGCCGAATTCCAACTTAAAATCCACCAGCAAAATACCCCGGTCTGCCATAAATCTGGCCAGCAGTTCATTGACCTGTAAAGCCATCTCTCTTATCTCATCACGGATTTTTGCGGGCGCCAATTCCAACACTTCAATTTGGGCGTCGGTGACAAGGGGATCACCGAGATCGTCGCGCTTGTAATAAAACTCCACAATCGGGTGACTGAGTTCCCGTCCCTCTTCCAACCCGAGACGCTTTGCCATGGACCCAGCCGTCACATTGCGGACAACCACTTCCAACGGTACGATTTCCACCGCCTTGACCACCGTTTCCCGCTCAGACAACTCCTCAACAAAATGGGTTGGGATACCGTTTTTCGCCAGCATCTGAAAGAGCAGGTTGCTCATCTGGTTGTTGATGGCTCCCTTGCCGACAATGGTCCCTTTCTTCTCGCCGTTGAACGCAGTTGCATCGTCTTTATAGGAAACAATTCGGTATTCCGGATTATCCGTTTCGTAAACCTTCTTAGCCTTACCCTCGTACAACATTCTGCCCTTTTCCACAATGCCATCCCCATTCATGTAGAGTGTAGTGCAGTGAATCATGGGTCAACCGGATCGAGAACGCTTATAGGAGACCGAGTCGTTCGAAAATGGTGTCTACGTGTTTCAAGTGCCAAGCGGGATCGAAGCATGCATCCAGTTCCTCCGGCGACAGCTTTTCCTTCACTAAATCTGCGTCTTTGACAATGTCATAGAACGATCTGCCTTCTTCCCACGCCTGCATCGCCCTTGGCTGCACCGTGTCATAGGCTTCCTCTCGTGCAACACCCTTGTCAATCAAAGCTGTCAGGACATGCTGCGAGAAGGTCAAACCGTGAGTTCGCTCCATATTGCGCAACATGTTTTCCGGATAGACGTTCAAATCCGTCAGAATACGGTTCATCCGATTTAAAAGATAATCTATCAAAATCGTGGCATCAGGAATCACCACGCGTTCCACTGATGAATGGCTGATGTCTCGTTCGTGCCATAAAGGTACATCTTCCAATGCTGGCACAACATAACCGCGCAACACCCGGGAGAGACCGCTGATTTGCTCGCAAGAGACAGGGTTTCGTTTGTGCGGCATGGCTGAACTGCCTTTTTGCCCAGCGTAAAACGGCTCCTCCAGTTCACGAATTTCAGATTTTTGAAGTCCGCGAATCTCCGTTGCAATTTTATCCAAGCTTGTCCCAATCAGACTCAAGGTAAAAATGAATTCTGCGTGTCTGTCACGCTGCAAAGTCTGCGTACTGATAGGCGCAGGTTTCAGTCCCAGCCTGTCACAGACAAACCGTTCCACGGACGGATCCACATTCGCATAAGTGCCCACAGCGCCGGAAATCTTACCGTAGCGCATCCTCTCGGAAGCTGTGTCAAATCGCTCAAGGTTACGTTGCATCTCTGCATACCACAAAGCGGCTTTCAAACCGAAAGTAGTCGGTTCGGCATGAACCCCGTGCGTACGGCCCATCATAATGGTGTTTTTATGTTTCTTTGCAAGATTGGCAATAGTGCTAAGGAGTTGTTGCAAGTCCTTGCGGATAATTTGTACGGCTTGTTGGAGTTGTGCAGAAAGTGCCGTGTCGACTACGTCTGTTGAGGTTAAGCCGTAGTGCACCCATTTGCGCTCATCACCTAAGCTCTCAGAAACGGCCCGTGTGAATGCAACAACGTCGTGCCGGGTCTCTTTCTCAATTTCAAGAACCCTGTTTACATCAAAAGAAGCATTGGCACGAATGGCTGCTGCATCCTTTTCGGGAATAACGCCTAAATCGCTCCATGCTTCACAAGAAAGGATCTCCACCTGAAGCCACCAGTGGTATCTTTGCTCCAGTGTCCAGAGGTTTGCCATTTCGGGCCTTGAATAGCGATCAATCACGTAAGGTCCTCCTTGCCTGGACAGCCTTGTCTTTGTTGGTTATCCCAGGCGGTTGTGTTTTTTGATGCTCTTGCCTGCCTTGTGTGCTTCTAAACATTTACTAACATTCACTGGCGCTCACTAACATTTACCGATATCGACTATTCATGACTGGTATTTGACTAAAAAGGCTTGCTTCAAGTGTGCGCAAATTCTGTCGCGAGCACAAGGGAAGCAAGCACTTTTACAAGCCGCAAGCGCCGAGTCTAAAGCTTGTTGCTCAGACACATGTCCGGGACAGCCTTTCTTAACAGACTTCACAGACTTCGACACTCAGGCATATTCAAGCCTCCCTCGTAGTCCAGACCTTCCGGCGTCCGGGTAGAAACTCTCGGGCCAATCCCCGAGGATATACGAGAGAACGGGTGAATCTTATTTAACTTTTCATCGTGCAGTTAACCATTCGTCAGACATTAACTGTCCGTCGTCTTGAGGCGCTCGTTTCATAATGCTTCCCGAAGTCCCCCGCAACGCTACAGCATTCGACAAATGTTGTGGTCAAGGTCAGTGTCAGTGTAACCTGCCCGTTAACCCATGTCAATAAAATACGAACGTTAATATATACCGCGCTATATAACGTTCGTATTTTGATGGACTACCTTTGTATGCGGCTGGGTCAGGACATACAGTTCAATTCAACTGTAAGAAGAATCAATTAGAGGCTTGGCCCACTGCACTTCCAGTTAAAATTCATAGATTTTGTAAGATCTTTGGGTTTGGAAACGTCTACTATTTGGGAACCATCATGGAAGGATGTGCAAAATTCATGAGTGTTACATATACGTTAACTTGTGTACAAAACAACAAACAGGGGGCAAGACTGGAAAGAGTTGAATCCCAAACCGGTATCGAAATAAGAGAACCGCACTGTGGCAACGGAGCGGGCCACGAATTGTCTCGTTTAGGTATCTGCTACCTTATTGCACAGCATATCGACCAACCAAAGCAAGTCTGACCACAAGTGCCTTGAGCCGCTTTTCTGCTCCTGGTTATAGAGCACGATTCACGGTTCTTCGAGTCGCATGCATCAATTCCTCGACTTCCCAAGTGCTGCCGCCATCATGAGATATCTCACCAACCCAGGTAAACGACTTGGCCTGAACCTTTGTGAAACTCCAACGTAATTGCGGCTCGTCTTCATCACTGAGCAGCACAATATCCCCTGCAACAGGCTTGCCGATGAATCGGCGTACTCGACCGTTCACGGGTTCAACCCAGGTGGACCGCCAAGCATCAATTGTCGAATCGTAAAATCGGAGGGTCGATCCGTGAAAAGCAAGTGGTGGTATTCCTTCACCGGGCACCCCGCGACCAGGTACAATCCAAATATCTTGAACAGCACGCCCACCCAATACCCAACCGAAGTGCAATTCGCCCTCCATCTCTGCAACGGTACCATTTGCGTCCGTTCTACTGCATTGCAGGTCCCACGACCCAACAAATTGTCCGAACAGCATTAATTCACGACTTTGTCGGCCTATCGCTCCGTCGACATGGAGCGCTTCAATCAGCCCCGCATTGCCGGGTACCATTGCTTTGCCATACGACTTGACGTTTCCGTTCCCAAATTCCATGCTCCTACCTCCAATAAGCATATGGTCATGGTCATATGCTCTCTATTTTTGACGCATTCTGCTTCGCATCTGCAGGCTTCTGGCCATCACACACTTCCGAGGGTGTAGTAGAATTATAAAATCCGAATCATGCCAACAGCATGTCAAGTTTAACTGGGGGACATTTGATGAACCGATTTGAACGCATGTTTGGTATCCTTCTGCAACTATATGGTGGACATGTAGTCACTGCAGTTGAATTAGGTAAACGGTTTGAAGTCTCTACCAGGACAGCGTATCGTGACTTAGAGATGCTCAACGAGTTGGGGGTACCGATCTACGCCGAACGCGGTCGTTTCGGTGGATTTCGTCTTTTAGACGGGTACTATATCCCACCATTGATGTTTACAAGAGGGGAAGCAATCTCTCTGTTACTGGGATTAGCTTTTGTACAAAGTATCTCAGTGAAGCCATACTCAGACGACATGGAATCAGCACGGCTAAAATTGCTCTCGTCGATTCCGAATCATTTGCGGAAAATCCTAGAACATGCGGACAGAGTGATTGGATTTGAGTCCCCGTCAAAGGATGCCTTTCACGTCGAAAACATTTTAACTCCAGCGGATGATCCGTTGAACAATGTGAACGGGGATACCGAGGCAAAGGCGATTGAAGTCTGGATGCAAGCCATCTTCAAATCTGCAGCGGTTCGTTTGACTTATCGCTCACCGTATCGAAATCAGGTAGAAGAAGTTTACATTAATCCGCTTGGGATGTTTTACGATCGGGATCATTGGTATTTCGTGGGCCAGAATCGCGTCGAAAGCGCGGGCCCCAAATTATGGAGGTCAGACCGTGTTCAGCAAATCGAACAACTCCATTTGCCAACAAATTCACAGGTTCAATTCGACGTAAGGTCGTTTCTCAACCGCAACTGGCTGCAATCTGCCATGAGCGAGTGGCGTGAACAAGCCCCCGTCAAAATCCGCATGACACCTGCACAAGCGACGAGATTATCGCAGGATTGGTACTACATCCATGCAACTTATGAGCAAATCGGCAGCCACACTGTCATGATGACTTATGGAGAGGACAACGTTACCACTGTACTCGAATTGCTTCGATGGCTGGGCCCAGGAGCAGAACTGATAGAGCCACAGGAGTGGCGTAAGATTGTCTATGAAGAGCTGAAAAGTATGATGAAGACATACGACACTTAACAGAACAAGCAATGTGCTGCTTACCGGATGATAAGGTAAATCGTGATGGTTTGGAAGTTAGAACACATTAATTCTCAGTTTCTCCGACTGTTTGGCTTCATACAGTGCCATATCCGCACGCTTTAAAAGAGTTTCCTTATCCGTTCCATGGTTTGGATAGCATGCTACGCCAATAGAGGCGGACACAGGAAATCTCCACCCTTCAATTTCAGCAGGCTTGTTCACTTCTTGTAACAATGTTCGTAAATGAGCCAACGCAGACTCCCCGTCCATTCTGGGAAGAATCATACTAAACTCATCGCCTCCGATACGAGCTACGGTATCTGAATCACGAAGGGATTTTACGATTCGCTTGGAAATCATCAATAAGAGCTTATCCCCCACGTCGTGGCCAAAGGTATCGTTGATGTATTTGAAATTATCGAGATCGACCATGGCTAATGAGAGGGGTTCCGAAGATTCGACTGCATGTTGGAGGTCCTGTGAAAGTTGAGTATGGAAAAAACGACGATTAGGGATTTCAGTGAGGTAGTCGTAAAAGGTCAGAAAGTGATTCTCTTTTTCCAGTTGCTCTCGCTCGATAGCCAACCCGCCGACCCGTATGTATTGTTCAATCATTTTTTGTTCAACTTCAGATAAGGTTACTGCTTGTTCAAAACCAACGGCTGCAATTCCAAGAAGACGATTTTGTCGATTAAACAGAGGACGCGTGCTGGTGTTGTGGAGCCCGCACTCGTAAAATGCTGCCTCTATCTTCGTTCGCAAGGTTTTCAAGGTAACAGACAGACTCTCAGCGTCACCGCTCTCACTCAGTTTTGAGAATTCATCACGCAGGAATTGCGGAACATTTATGTGTGCCAGCAACGACATTGCCACGACATTCAGCTTGATGTCCGCCGTCCAAATACAAGCAACACATTGCGGAAATCTCATGGTGAGACCTTGGAAGACTGAAGCAAATATGCTTTTGGCAGGTTCTCCGGTAACCAGTCCTTCAACGACTTTCATTTGAACGGATAGGATTTCTGGTTTTATGACAGGCATATTATCATCCCTGATCGCGGTTATTTTTACACATAAATGTGCTATTAGGATGATTGTACACGTATAAGTGGATTTTTAAAAATCTAGTATCGTTTACACTATATTCCTAAGTAATCGACGAGAAGCTTACGTTTTATATGTGAAGGAAATTGGATACTGAAGCGTGCAAGAATGGTGTACCCTATCGGAGTTCGATTCGTTACTGTCTTGCGCTGTCATGTTGTCTGATGAAATCTCCGATGTCATGTGTGGTGTTCTCACTTGCCCAATGTACATAATGACCGGATTCAACGGGACGCGAGACAATTGCATGATTCAGTTTGCTGAGACGATTGGCTTTCTTACGGATTTTCTGTTGTGTCTTTTGACTTTCTTCCGGATAGGTGCCGTACAGGAGCATACAAGGCACAGCGATGGCCTGGAGGAGTTGCGGAGGGTTCATGCGGTATAACGCGATGAACAGTCCTAATCCGGCAGCAGACACAGTGGGTTCGTATTCGAGGGCTTTGAGCAGGTAGCTATCGTCCTGCAGTTGATACCAGCCTTTGCGCTTTACTTCCTCTATCCTTTCTTGGGTGACTGAACCGTTGTCAGGAGAGTTAGATTGGAGATTCGGGTCTCCCGATACAGAGTTGTCGCCACTAACGAGGCTGCTGAGGACTTTCGGACCAAAAATGCGTTCCAGCCAGGAAATGAGAGGGGCTATGTAGCCAACAGAACCCAACATGCGGACAGGAAAGCGAGGAACTCGGCGATGTCCAATGTCCAGGAGTGTGAGTGATTTAAGTCGATGGGGATATTTGGCAGCGAACATCATGGCGATTGCGCCGCCGAGGGAATGACCAATCAGGTGACAGTCGGCGATGCTTCGGTCGTCCAGGTATTCCTTGAGCCACTCTGCCATTTGCTTGGTTGTTATTCGACCGGAGATACCATGACTTCGACCCATGCCGGGTAAATCCAGCAGTCGGACTTGATGCCCGGATTTCAATTCGTCCGCGATATTCATCCCAGCACTGCCGCTCCACCCGCTGCCTGGCAGAAACACAACTGCGGTTCCCTCACCCACTACCTCGTCATACCAATCCATATTTTCTGTCCCACTCCCGCTTCTGTTGTTTTGCAATGATATGCTCACCTTTTCAAACTGCATGCCACAATATGTATATTCTATCAATAATCGGCGCACTTGCGGAAGATGTACCCATCAAATTTGCCGCAGGTATCTTGGTAGGACACGTATTCAACCAGTTCGAGACACTGTGTTCGATTTAGAAATTCTCCTTCTTCATGGCAGAATGCTGCAGGAAAGTTCGGGGAGCTTATGCGATGAGCTGTGTTGAAAGATGTCATGCACAGAACGCCATGAGGGCGCAGCAACTCAGAGACGGCAGCGAAGGTTTGAACAGAGGGCTTAAAGTGGACAAAAATCGCATTATCATACCGGCCTAATTGTGAAAACTGGCTTGCGTTGTCCACGTTGAGAACCTTTGTGTGGATTGTGACACCGGCTTCAGAGGCAAACCCCTTCAACCGATTTAGTCCTTCTATTGAAAAATCTACTCCCGTCACATTATATCCCTGTTGAGCGAGATAAATTGCGTTTCTACCGTCACCACAGGCCACATCCATGACCGATCCCGCTCGAAACAAGGCCAATTTCTCCACCAGATACGTTTCCGGTTGAAACAGTCGGTTGGGTCTCTCCAGATATCGTGCGTTCCAACGAGATGTAGAGTCTGTGTCTGACATGAACTTGCCCCTCCCTTCATTCAAATTTGACCCAAGCCCAGTAGAACCTCCAGTAAAACCTCCAGTAGAACCTCCGTCCTAATGCGTCCCAATCCGCAGGGCCGAGGTTATCGGCTTCAGACGGTTCACATACCTTACTAAAGGGAGGTGAGTGATGTGACTGGTCTGCACTTCGGGTTCGGCTTGTTGGGTTTTACGCTGTTTGCTTGGTTTGTTTCTTACCATTCGTCTTCTTCGTCAAGAGAGAAGCGTGATAGACACAAACTCCGAAAAAACGCCTCAGGAATTGTTGCCAATTCGCTGATTCAAGGACCTTACCTAAGTCATTCCGACTATTATCATCACGGGGGCGAAGAAATCGGCCATGAGGATGGCGGCACAGACGATTTGTGCGAATAAAAGGCATTACGTGGCAGACAGCGGCAGAACGCCATAACGATAGTAGATGCTTAACTTCTTCAGTTGAGAGCTCATATCTGCAAGGAACGGGTGTTCCCCAAGTTCCCAATAGACTAGGAAGTAAAGACTCCGTAAGAAATGCTGGACATTGGTCAGTTGTATGAGAGACTCGTGGGATGACGTATTCTCTATGTCAAACTTACTGAGCCACTCGCGAAGAGTATGGTAGCTGAAGTTCTCGGATTGAATCATTCGGAATACTGGAAATGCCAGTCTGTCGTCTTCGTTGTGTGCAAGCGATGCAGAGCGGATGACAAGATGTGCAATCGCATCCAGTATCGCCTTTCTATCTTCTTCCGAAAGTGCCGGATGATGCGAGCAGGAGTCCAATGCATCGGCTGTATGCGCTACCGAATGCGCCCAACCCTTCCCTTCTACAAACCCTCTGCCATCTTGTTCTCGGTTGGCATAATCTAACACTACACTCGTTATTTGATGGATTCGATCTGAAGAAAACATCTGCTGCTCTGTATCCACCTCAACTCCTGCTGCCACAACTAAAATAGCAAACGATCGCGTAAAAACACTATCAGTATTCACCTCCCCAATCCCCGAAAATAGATAATCATCGCTCATGGCCAGGTCTAACAATTCGTCTACTTCAATTGAAGACAACAAACCCTCCATAATGATTTTTTCCAATATGGAAAAGGATAGTTCATCCCTCAAGACAGCATCTGTGGACTTCAGATTTGGCATCAACGAGAATGCCAATTGAGCAGCGCTAATTCCGTTATGGGGAAAGTTGAAATCGCTATCCATCGTATTTTTCAAGAAACTCTTATCCTGCACCAGTGTCGGCAGATTCACAGTTTTTCCTCTTTTCATTCATGTCATCTTTTCATTCATGCCATGTGTTCATTTTCATTCATGTTAGTAAATTATTAGGCTGGGGTCTCCAAAGGATAAAATTACGCTCATCTTGCGTTAATCCTCTGGATTTATGACGGCGAAATGTAAATGGTCTTCCCACTTGCCATTAATAAGGACGTTTTTCTTGGATAGTCCTTCTCTTTTGAAGCCGGCTTTTTCGAGTACCCTGATGGAACCCAAATTGTGAGGCATTACTCCTGCTTCAATTCGATGTAGCTGAAGAGTATTGAACGCATAACTCACAACAAGGCGGACAGCTTCAGTCGTATATCCGCGGCCATTTTGAGCACTGTCCAAACTATAACCCAGCCAACCTGATTGCAGCGGCCCCCGCACCACCTCTGTCAGCGACACAAACCCAATCAAGTCATCTGATTCACGTAGAAATACACCCCAAAAGTACCCTTGGTCTTTCTCCTTACTGTCCACAGCAACTTTGATGGACTGGAGTTGCGTCTCCAAAGTATAATAGCTGTCATCGCGGGTTGTAACGAACGGCTCGAAAAAAGACCTGTTTCGGACGTTCAATGCCAATTTTGCCGCAGCATCATGTACTTCTAAAAACCTCAAATAAATTTTATCACCAACCAGTTTCATGTAACGACCTCCAACGAAACAAACCTCTTTTAGCTGTTTCATTAAATGATACAAGTCCTACTGCATTTATAGTATAGTTCTGATACATGATTGGAGGAATGGCCGAAGGACGGAGACGTTCTTACAGCATTTCCCTAAATGATTTTCTGTTGAAAGGCTTTACAGTATTGAAAGGCTGGCAATATAAAAAGGGGACTTTGCAGTAACCCGGGGAGGCAAGTTGGCATGACCGGCAAGGCGAACATCGCATCATTCGTGGCAGCTTTAGTGTGTTTTATCTTAGCATGTTTAGCGGGGTTTGGGCATCTCACTCCTATGTTCATCAAGACCATAGGGGTCAACCCTTGGTTTGTCGTCTTATTTGGGTCCTTGGTTTCATTAGCATTTGGAGTTATAGGACTTAGCGGAGGAGTAAATTTCATTTCTCGCCTGCGAGGTGTATTGACAGTTGTCATCACTTCGGGCCTGTCACTATTTAGCACCGGTGTCATTGTCATAGGCGCCTTTGCTTATCTGGGAACCTATGTTTACAGTGTCAAAGCAAACTGGGGTGTATCTTTACCAAAACCGGATAGTGAAACGACAATTATGAGTACAAGAGGCGGCATTCAGGGCGATGGTAATGCCATTACGAAATTAAAGTACAGAAGTCAATCGGATATCAACCAGATTAAATCTCTATCTCCATCCTGGATGAACGCTAAAACATTTGCGATAGAAGAAAAGTCATATCCTAATCAGATTCAAAATGTAATAACGCATGTATACACTACAGCCAAGTATTTTTATCTATCCAAACCTTCACTTTCGAACTACATTGTGTTTGAACTGAAAGGCCATACACTGACAGTGTATGAGTCTTACCTTTAAGTTCCATGTTAGAATCGGATGCCAGTCTGTCCCACGTCTCATTCCATCGTTTTGGGACCATGTGGAGTAAGCAAGTGCATTTGTTCATCGCGATCCAAAAACGCACCCACAGCAGTACACACTTCAGGAAAGTTGGCGAATCCGTCGGCAGTGGATGTATGGGACAAGTACACAAGGTAGCCCGACAGACACGGGGGTGCAGGCACTCCCTACGGGCGCAATCGTACGTGGTGACGTTGGTTAGTGATCCTTTTGCTCCTTATCACCATGCCTGCCACATGATAGTGATCCTTTTGCTCCTTATCAAAAACGGGCCCTCTGAAATAGGGATCCCTTTGCTCCCTATCATCCACCCTCCATTCTGCCTCTCCCCACATTAGGGTCCATTTATGACACTAATGCTTCGGGCCAGGTGCCATTAGGGATCTTTGCGATCACAATGGCATCGTCCCTCCGACAATAGGGATCTTTCGAGGCACTAACCGCCTGACAGCCACCGCCTTGCAGCCATCACGGACGCCCAGCGACGGTAGCCTCAGCCTACCCCCGGCCCCGGCAGGCAGCAAAGCTCGGCAGAACAACGCGATCGAGCGAAAAATCAGCGGAAAACTACCTATTAATCAACTAAACTTCAAATTCCAACCTATTAATGTGGCAAATGTGACGGTCTCTGCGACAGACACACCCATGCAGGCACTCCCTACGGGCGCAATCGTACGTGGTGACGTTGGTTAGTGATCCTTTTGCTCCTTATCACCATGCATGCCACATGATAGTGATCGATTCGATCACTATCACCAACCGGGCGTCTCAAATAGGGATCCCTTTGCTCCCTATCATCCACCCTCCATTCTGCCTCTCCCCACATTAGGGTCCATTTATGACACTAATGCTTCGGGCCAGGTGCCATTAGGGATCTTTGCGATCACAATGGCATCACCCCTCCGACAATAGGGATCTTTCGAGGCACTAACCGCCGGACAGCAACCTGGCACGAACCGCCAGTCCCCCCGCGGCAGGCTTGCATAATCTATTTCCGCTCTCTTTCGAGCTCATACAACTTCATTTGTAGGCTGTCGACCCTCAAGTCCATGTCCCTTTGGACTTTTTTCATGGCGATTCCCACTAGTATTGTTACCAGTCCAACGACCACCAGGACCGCGCTGACGGCTGTCCTCAACCCCAAATTAGAAGACGGGTATGCGTGCGAGACCAAAAAGTCCACACATCCAATCGCAAGTACCACAGTGCCAGCAGTGTTCACAATATTCAGCCATACCCGCGAAGATGCAAATCCCACAGTGTTCGCTCCTTTACTGTTGTGTCGTGACCTGCGAAACCGGACAATGCTCAAGACAAGTGAGAGTATACTGCTTGCAAACATTAAAGTGATGCCCAGGACGAGGAACTGGAAACCCCCTCCGTAAAATGCAAAAACGATACATATTATACCAAGTTCGATTGCTGTCAGTGCCAGAAGGCGCAATTTGACATAATTCCCTTCCTGGCCTTCCTGGCCTTCCTGGCCTTCCTGGCCTTCCTGGCCTTCCTGGCCTTCCTGGCCTTCCTGGCCTTCCTGGCCTTCCTGGCCTTCCTGGCCCTTCCGGTCCTGTTGCTTATTGACGTAAAACATACCTAGGACAGCAGCTATGCCAACAACCGCTAGCGGCACTGAAAGAATCACTCTAAGCATTCGTCGCCCTCTCAATTGTAGAATGGTGAATCGAAACTCCTCTAGATGTTACAAGCACACGGCCTTGCGCAAGGTCACTAACGCAAACAAACCGACCGCGCACTGCCCGAACGGCGCCGTGTGCGTGAGAATCCCCAAACTCATACCAAACTCATACCAAACTTACTACAACTGGATATTGATTACATCATAGCATAGCGGTCATTCTCACTATATAGAAACGAAATGGAAGTCTGGAAGCGAAACGCGAGCGGGTAGTCATTCAGGATATTTTGGGTAAATGCGGAAAGTGCGGGAACTGAGGTGGCACAAGGCAAGAGCAAATGGAAAATCGCCCTGACGGGCTCATCATGTCAAACGAGTGACAAGGAATGACCAATCAGGGCGATGCCAATATGAGAATGCATAATAACGCACAATAATGAATGAGGATCTGTCACAATGCATTCTTAATTCATTATGGATGACCGTTTTGATGCTCAGGACCAGAATCTAGGAGTATCGAAGCTGTACCATGCCTGCACTAAAGAAGATAATTGCGAATCCGCCTAACACAGCCAGGGGTACTGCCAATGTACTAACTGAGACGGCACCAACACTGACTGCCTTGAATGCATCCATCGCCCAACTTTGTGGGACGAACAGAGCAACCTTCTGCATCCAGTTGGGTTCTAAGTCAAGCGGCCAATAGGCTCCTCCCAACATACTTGTGGCAATGGCGATAAAACTGCCGATAGTCATATGCTGCTCTATGGTTTTGACGACTCCAGCTATGCACAGAGCAATTCCGACAATAGCCAGTACGTAGAACGACATGATTGCGACGGTCCAGCCTGTCATGGGAATGCCGTGACCAAACATGACAAGTCCGGCCACATCCATGATGAGAAACTGGATCCAACCCACGATGAAGAAGCCAATGCCGTATCCCGCTAGTATCTGAGTTCTGGACACAGGACTGGCCTTAAACCTGGACCACGTTCCCGTCACTTTCTCTCGAAACACGGTACTGGTCGTTCCAAAGACCGTAAAAATAATGAACATAGTGGCAAAGCCGATAGTCACCTTTTGGGCGTTACCAAGTGTATGTTGCACGACCTTCCCATGAGAAAGGTCTACGCTGTGAGTTTGAACGAGGTTCTGAATTTGATTGGCACCTTGCATTCCGGTTGTGAATGCCAAAGCCAGTTGGTGCGTATTGGACACACCTTTTGCCTTTGCAGTTTGGACAGCCGCACCGCCGGCGAGTACCCAATTTCTTAAATTGGTTTCGAGCGTAGACATGACTGTCATTGTTGAGGAGTCCCCTGCGTTGGGGGACTTTTCCCACCCAAGAGGAACCTTTTTTCCACTCACAGCAGCTTTCTCCATACCCTTTGGCAAGGTAATGATGAGACTTGCACGCATGTTGCGCAGATCCGACTTGGCAGTGGCAGCAGAGACGGTATGTGCCTCGATATTCGGCGTAGCCTTAATGTGCTTCAACACGGCTTGAGACACTTGAGAACTATCTGCATTGACAACATCGATGGGTGTCTTGTTGCTGCTCAGTGTGGGTATCACGCCAAAGACAAGTGTAAATACGACAGGAAGCACAACCATAAATCCTAAATTGGCACGATTGCGAATCAGCGCTAACAGAAATCGACGTACAATAGCCAACACAATTTTCATTTCACTTCTCCCTCCTACGCCAGCCGTCTGCCATAGCGGATACTTGCTGCGAGACCCATTACGAGGCCTACCGCAAGCATATAGAGCACAGGTAACAGCAAACCTCGTGTAGAAATGCCCAAGACGCTGTTCACCATGGCCGCCACTGCAGTGCCATTGGGTAAAATATGTGCGATGGTCTGCATGAACTTTGGAAACCCGTAAATCGGGAAGATACTCCCGCCAAGTACTGCAGCAATTTGAGACCCAATGTTACCAAGTCCTGACGTAACTTGCTGGTTGTTGATAAGACTGCCCACAGCAATCGTTACTCCTGACAAACTGAAGGCATAGGAAACCAGCAATATGGCCATCTGGGCAGGCGGGCCAAAGTGAATGTTTAGCAGGTATCTGGCTCCAACCAGCAATACTGTCCCTTGCACGAGCAAAACAACAAAATTGGATACCCAGTGACCGGCAGCAAGGGCGTAGCGAGATGCAGGTGAGGCAATCATCCTTTTGTACAAGTCGCTTTCCTTCTCTTCTACCATGGACGAACCTCTGTTAAAAGCGTTGGTGAGCAGGAACATCACCATCATTCCGATGGCGTAATAGGCGCCAGATCCAATTGGATGCAACCCTGAGTCCTGTGTCTGAATTTGAAGTTGCTGCGGCTCTAAAGCTTTACCAGCTTTGGCACTCTGCTGTTTTAAGTAAGTCATGCTTGCCATTTGTTGTCCGTAAGCGCTAATCATGCCGTTGATGACAGCCTTGTCTGTATCCTTGTTCAAAGGTGCCTCTATTTGCATTTTCACTGACTTGCCTGAAGTGATTGTCGTACTATAGTTTTTCGGAATAGAAAGGTCCAAGGATGCTTCGCCGCTTTTTACAAGCTTCCTTGCGTCTGTAATGTTGGTCACCTTCCGTACAGTCAGCTGTTTTGTTTGTGAATCAAGGAAGTTGACCAGACTCTGACCGTACTGTCCCGTGTCCTGATTGACCACGGCAATGGTGAACTTCGGGATGGACGCGGCCGAACCAAACACAGAGCTCAATGCGTTACTTAAAATGGCGGTCAGGAGTAAAGGCATGGCAATCAGCATCAACAACGCTTTTCTATCCCGCAAGAGCTTCCACAAGTTTGCTCTCGCCATCGTAAACGCAATCCGCAGTACCATTTTATCCCTCCTCTTCGTCACGCAGTTGCCGGCCAGTCAAGTGCAAAAATGCCGCTTCCAGGTTGGGTTCTTCAATGCTGATACCTGCCGGCTGAACACCTAGCTTG
Source organism: Alicyclobacillus sp. SO9 (assembly GCF_016406125.1). Lineage (NCBI taxonomy): Bacteria > Bacillati > Bacillota > Bacilli > Caryophanales > Alicyclobacillaceae > Alicyclobacillus > Alicyclobacillus sp. SO9. The sequence goes on from NZ_CP066339.1 coordinate 4,767,533, forward strand.
CTGAGAGCCATCACAGCTTTGGCTACAGCATTCGCTGCTTCTGCTGCCTGAAATACCAAATTTCCGTCCGTAACCGTTACATGCTGCAACGAAAGATCCTGTCGAAGCATCTCTGCCGCAGAGTTTGCATCACCGCTCACTTCGATACGGATGGTAGCCAGCGTTCCTGATACTTGTTTGACGTCGTCCAAGTTTCCGTAGGCAATCATTTTGCCTTGATCCATAATCGCCAGACGTTTACAAAGAAACTGCACTTCCTCCATATAATGGCTCGTGTAAATGACCGTGGTTCCCTCGCTGTTGAGCTGCTTTACTGTCTCAAGAATGTGATTTCGTGACTGCGGGTCAATACCGACCGTCGGCTCATCCATAATTAACACTTGAGGCCGGTGTACCATCCCCACGGCGATGTTCAGTCTGCGCTGCATGCCTCCAGAATACTTCTTAATTTGCTGTTTTCGGTGCTCTGTCAGGCCCGCGACTTGTAAGCACCAATCGATGTTGTCTTTCAATTTCGATCCCGTCAGCCCATACACAGTCCCCCAAAACTGCAGGTTTTCGTCTGCAGTCATGTGGTCATACAGGGCTATCGTCTGTGGCACAAGGCCAATCCGTTCCTTTACGTAGCGTTCGTCTCGTTTCAGTGAATGTCCATCCAGCACAACTTCTCCCGAATCCGGGCTGAGCAAAGCTGCAATCATCGATATAGTCGTTGATTTTCCCGCACCGTTCGGACCAAGCAGACCGAAGGCGTCCCCCGGATGAACCTGAAAACTGACATTGTTCACAGCCGTTTTATCCCCAAACCGCTTGGTCAAGTTCTGTACCTCTAGCATCAATTTACCTCCTCCGCTGCATTGCACCTTGATTGTATCTTGCCCACAGAGACTCCGCCTGTGCCATAGGATAGAAAAAAGAGCGGAAGTTTCCGCTCTTTGGCTGTACCCTTTTTTGGCATCCTGTCACTGCTTAATCCCGTTTCACGGCTAATTCTGCTGCTCTCTGTCGTGTAATTGTCCGCTTTAAGGACAGTATGTACAGTCTTTACGGCATCACCGAAATTGACCCATGACTTTAGTCATAGGTGCTGCGCAACCAGCTTCCTCTGTCCCTCGTCCTTGAGAAGCTTGCCAGTAGTGTAACGTCTCACAAGTTGCCGTAGCCGTTGCGGACCGCGTAGAGCGCCGCTTGAGTCCGGTCGCGCAATGCGAGCTTGGCAATGAGATTGCTGACATGGTTCTTGACGGTTCCTTCCGTCACAAACAGCTGACGCGCAATCTCCCTGTTGGACAACCCTTGTGCAAGGCAATGCAAGACATCCATTTCTCTATCTGTAAGTCCTGCCTTCGACGGAGAAAGCGTCGAGGCGGCTGCTTCGCTGGATATATCCGCGTGTTCCGCGTGTTCCGCGTGATCCGCACTAGCCCGGGGCTTCGGACGCTCCGGGTGTTGAAGAAGACGCTCGCTTTCATGAAGAGCTGGCTGGTTCATGTCAGATTGGGAGCTTGAAGAAACACTGGACTGCATTGCCGCCAAAAACGTGTTTGCAATGCCAGGCGGAAGAACTGCCCCTCCGCGGTGAGCCACGCGTATTGCATCCGCAATCTCCTCAGCAGGCATGTCCTTTAACAAATATCCGACGGCACCTGCGGACAATGCACCGACGACGTCATCTCGTGTATCGTACGTCGTCAACATCAAAATGCGTGTATCCGGCGATATTTCATGAATTTCCTTGATGGCCTCTATGCCGCCTTTTACCGGCATCCGAATATCCAGCAACATGACGTCAATGGATAAGTCTTTCGCAGATTGAACAGCTCGGTCTCCGTTCTCAGCAGTTGCAATGACTTCAATATCAGACTCTAACCCTAATAAGGTTTTTAATCCGTCTCGCATCAAGCGTTGGTCATCCACGATACAGACCTGAATCAATCCTTCGACGCCTCCCACATAGGCAGATTCAATTGCAGCAAGAACCCTTTGCCGGGCTCTGATGTCACTTTAATATCCCCACCATAGCGCTGAAATCTTGTTCGCATTGAAGAAAGACCAAAACCGAGGGAGGGTTCTGCTGCGCCCCGTCCATTGTCCCGAATATCAAGCTGCAACTTCAAACCTGCGCGTTTCAGCGTGATTTCGACGACTGTAGCCCGCCCGTGACGCTGGGCGTTGGTCAGTCCTTCCTGGACCACTCTGTAGAGCATGCCCATGAATTCCGGGGGGAGTGTTTCGACTTCGGGATCGGCTGTAAATTGAATGTCAGTCCCGGTCAATGAGGCGTAATATAAGCTAAGCCGTCGCAGTGCAGCAATCCCTTCCTTGCCCGTAGTCTTCCCGCCAACGGCTCGAACGGATTTGCGCACCTCATCCAATGCTTCACGTGCCAACGCTTCAGACACTCTCATGTTCTCTGAAGCGGATTCAATATCGTCCCCCTCCATCATACGCCTCGCACCTTGAAGTTGAACCAGCAGAGCAGTCAATCGATGAGCTACCGTATCATGAATCTCGCCAGCAATGCGGTTGCGCTCCTCAACGGCTGCCAAGTCATAGACCCGAGCCGCATATCGGTTCACTTCATCGTTCACGCGCCCCAACTGCTCTGACTGATACTGCATCTGCGCTGCGGCCTCTCGAAACCGCGTTCGTTCCTGCCACTGCCGTCGAACCAGCCAAGCAAGCACGCTGGCAAAAGTAATGACAACGAAGTACAAGCCAAACAACAGATAAAATGCAGGCGTCATCACGTCAGCAGCTGACAGAGCGCGAATCGCCTGTCCAGAAAAAAATATGTTAGATACAGAAGTTGTCGAGTTCCCATTCATCAGGGCTAACTGAATGCTGGTGATATAGATGGTGACAGTCAGCAAAACAGACCATACTTCACGCCTTGCATCCCCATCCCGACCCAGCCAAGCATAAGTCAGCATAGTGGGCAACAGCAACAAACTGACCGGTCCTCTCGGTGAGAATAAAAGCATGAAAACTGCGAGTAGGAAACTCGCACCCAGTTCGAGATGCAGCAGTCGAAACTGCATTTTCTTCCAGCGAGCATCATCTGTTTGAGTCGACAGCAAGATACTGTTTGCGATGTACATTGCTGCAGCCACTGCCATAACAGCCCGAAACCACACCTTGTCGCTGGATACAGCGTACAGGCCCACAATGGCCAGTTGCCAAATCGGTCTGCCAAGATGCAGCAGTGTTTCTGACCATTTGGGCTGGTCTGCAAAATCTCCTTCAGTGTAGGGCTCTCTGCTTGACAGCACGCGCGGTCTCCCTTCATCACCTCGCATCGGCAGAGTCGTTAATTCGCTCTACCTGCGGCAGACCGCAGAGGTGAAGTGGCAAGCTTATTTTATATACCTGCCCATAGTCTACTATATTTCTCAGTACCCATCAGTGCATCGGATTCAGAAAAAATGCGGCATGCTACTTATGAAAAGTAACATGCCGCTTCGGTGGGTGCCTAGAGTTTAGAGTTGCAGAAACTGACACGGCACATTAAGGGGGTGGCCGTATCCGCATCAGGCACTGTCCTGTCTCCAACTACGCTCGTTCACACCACGGACGCCAGCCATAGTTCCTGCTGGCATTAGCGCCGGTATCACTGCTGGTAGTACATAAGATAGCGCCACGCAGCAAGCACAACAATAATCCACATCAGCCAGTGAATCTTGGTGTGTTCACGACGGAAGAGCCAAAGAATGCCGTTAATAACCACAAACGCAGCAAACCCCACCGCGATGCCGTTGGAGATGCTGTAGGTGAGCGGCATCAGTACAATCGTTAGGAAGGCTGGAATCGCCAGGCCCATGTTGTCCCAATCAATGTTTCTCACCGCACCCATCATCAGTACACCAACCATAATCAAAGCTGGTGCAGTGGCCATATCAGGTACAATTAACGCAATAGGAGCAAGGAACAGTGAGGCCAAAAACAGAATCCCGGTGGTCACTGCAGTCAAGCCTGTGCGACCGCCTGCGGCAATACCCGATCCGCTTTCGACAAAAGCCGTAATCGTACTTGTCCCAAGTAACGCACCGAAACTGACCCCAGTGGCATCCACAAGCATAGCTCGTCCAAGCCGCTTTTCGCCGTCCTCACCTTCAAGCAGTCCAGCCTTGTTTGCAGTCCCGACCAGCGTTCCAAAGGTATCGAACAGTTCAACAAACGTAAATGTAAACAAGGAACTGATAATCCCGTAATGGAGGACACCTTGCAGACTTAGTTTTCCTACGGCTAAGTTCGAAAAATCAGGTAAAAAGTGCGGATGTTGCAATCCAGACAAGTCCGTCACGCCCATTGGAATTCCAATGACAGTTGTCAGTAAAATGCCAATAAGGATGGCGCCCGGCACGCGCAAAGCCATCATGATGGCAATAATGAAAACACCGATGAGCGTTAATTGTGTTGCATGGTTTTGCAGTGAACCGAGAACAGGAAGCCAATCAGTGTTGCTTATCATATTGTGCGGCGGCGCCGGGGTGTAAGAAGTGCTTTGTCCACCAACGAACTGCATCTTCATAACATCGCCGATTTTCAAACCAATTATAGTGATAAATAAACCGATTCCCACGGTAATAGCCAGCTTTAGAGAATCGGGAACGGCTCTGACCAGCAGTTGACGAATCTTGGTGACGGTAAGAATGATGAATACAATACCGGAAATAAAAACTGCACCAAGAGCCGTTTGCCAGGACATCTGTCCGCCGTGAGTAGCTGCAATAACAGCAAAGTAGGCATTGAGTCCCATTCCAGGTGCCAGTGCAATTGGATAGTTAACGAATAATCCCATTAAAAGTGTTATAATACCCGCACCAATGCTGGTCGCGAAAAAAACCGCACTTTCGTTCATGCCTGTTGCACTCAAAACCTGCGGATTTACAAATAAAATATAGGCCATTGTGACGAATGTCGTGATGCCAGCCATGATTTCACGACCGATTGTGGTGTCGTGCTTTCTCAGTTTAAAAAAGCCTTCCAATTCATCTCCTCCTCGAAAATTTCACTGCCCCAAGTCAACTTACATTAACGATGTTCCAGTGGTAAGTGCGACAGGTTCAAATTCTGTCCCAGCCTGCTGCATTTAATCCAGCCTCTCCTCCACGTATGCGTTTCACGTTTCATCGGAGAGTAGCCAGACAGACACCTACTCCCATTCAATGGTTCCCGGCGGTTTGGATGTAATGTCGTAGACCACTCGATTGATGCCCGCAATCTCATTCACAATCCGTGTCGAGATTCTTTCCAGTACATCGTAAGGAATTCTAGCCCAGTCGGCCGTCATGCCTTCCTGAGATGAAACTGCCCGAATCGCCAATGTTTCGGCGTATGTGCGCTCATCACCCATAACCCCTACGCTGTGTACTCCTGTAATGACGGTGAAATACTGCCAAATGTCTCGTTCTAAGCCCGCATTTGCAATCTCTTCTCGCAAGATGGCGTCAGATTCTCGGACCAGTTCAAGTTTCGCAGGTGTAATGGCCCCCAACACACGAATCGCCAAACCAGGTCCAGGAAAAGGTTGACGCCAGACCAGTGATGATGGAAGTCCCAGTTCCTCACCGAGAGCCCGGACCTCGTCCTTGAACAGTTCCTTTAGGGGTTCAAGAATTTCAAAACCTACATCTTCAGGTAAGCCTCCCACATTGTGATGGGATTTAATCGTAGCTGCTGTATCCGTTCCACTTTCAATGATGTCCGTGTACAGGGTACCTTGAACCAGATGGTCAAAAGGACCAAGACGTTCCGATTCTGCTTCGAAGGCGCGGATAAATTCTTCTCCGATTATCTTGCGTTTTCGTTCCGGGTCTGATACACCCTCCAATTTTCCAAGAAAGCGAGCCTGAGCATCGATACGTACGACATCAATGCCCAACTGACTCCCGAGAGTGTTCATGACCTGGGAGGATTCGCCTTTGCGGAGTAAACCGTGATCGACAAACATGGCCGTCAGTTGCGGGCCAATGGCTCGATGTACCAAAGCAGCGGCAACTGAGGAGTCGACTCCGCCGGAAAGTGCACATAGTACTTTGGCTTGTCCAACCTTGTTTTGAATTTCAACAACCGATTCCTCGATAAAGGACTTCATACTCCAATCGCCTTTAGCGCCGCAAATACTAAACAGAAAGTTCTTTAACAACTCAGTCCCATACTCACTGTGCTTGACCTCGGGATGGTATTGCACCGCATACAACTGGCGGCTGGGTGCGCTCATGGCAGCAATCGTACCTTGGGCTGTAACAGCGTCTCGAGTGAACCCGTCAGGCACTGCTGTGACAACGTCACTGTGACTCATCCAAACCCCTTGATGTTGAGGTTGATTCGCAAACAAAGCATTGTCTGGATTCTCTACATTTAACGAGGCGCGGCCGTACTCACGTACTTTGTCTCGCTCAACGCTTGCATCATACTTCTTCGCCAGCAATTGCATGCCGTAGCAAATGCCCAAAATCGGTACACCCAGTTTAAATACATCTTCATCTACAGTGGGGGCACCGTCTGCGAACACACTCTTTGGACCGCCGCTAAAAACAATCCCCTTGAGATTTCTCTCTTTCAATTCGTTGGCTGAAACAGTGTGAGGCAACAACTCCGAGAACACACCTTGCTCACGGATGCGGCGTGCGATGAGTTGGTTATACTGTCCCCCAAAATCAAGTACAATCACGGTTTCATGTTGCGTTGGCTGCACCGTCATGCTCCTCTCCTTCAAAACGTTCGTTTGTAATGAAAAACCTTTGGATATACGCACTAGGATAACCGGAAACCAGACATCAATGAGAACTCAATAAGTGCATTATGAAGGTCTCCGCAAACACGTAAAAACGCAAAAATACCCGCCTCTGATTCGGAGGCAGGCAAACTCGTATACCTTACCTCGTAGCTAAGCGATTTGCGGTCGCTCTGTAGAAACTGTCAGGCCATATTCCTGACACTATACGAGATAGAATAGAAATGAGCAAGACGACGTCTGCAGATAGTTTTTAGACCTGTTCCTGCTCATTTCATTCACACATGTGATTCAATTCATCTGTAATTCGACATCATTCTACTTGCAACCTGATGTAGAGTCAATGAGCGCCTTGGACAAGCCAACAACCTAATGTTTTCTGTGTCGTTTGTCCTTCTTGCCAAACAGCAGTCCCCTAAACCACTGCAGCCAGGTTCGGCGTGCTTGGCGAACTTCCTGGGACGTCGGAGTCTCAGGACTGTACCATGTCTTTTCGACAGTACCGACAAATCGATAAAAATCGGAAGCTGCTATTCCGGCGCGTGCTGCCTCGGGCTCAAGGTCTCGAATGGTAATCGAGGTATCTCCCAAAAAGCCCTTGCGGCGCAGGTAGCGAATGAAACGAAGAACGACTCTGTTTAAGTCGTGGGTCGTGTCATTCTTCCACATCCACATGTAGGTTCGAACTAGTATTTGTTTGCGCAACACCACCCCTGCCACGATACCCGCTGCAAGCGCAGCCAACACTACTCTCCAAAACCAGGAGAAAATGGTGTGCCAAGGAATCTGCAATGCGCCGGCACTGGTGCCGGTTGTACCAGACTGCTTTGTTTTCGGCGGGGTTTGAGGCTTCTTGGGATTTGATGTCGACGCTGAACTACTCGGACTACTATTGGCCGATTGCGTATTTTGAAGGTATGGAAATGAAAATCCAGGCGTCGGATCGAACGGAACCCAGCCAATTTTGGGGAAGTACACCTCTACCCAAGAATGTGCGTCGGATTCTTTCACCAAATACTTACTGGTAGCAGAACTACTGGAAGTTGCGGCTGCATTGCTTGTACTATGTCCGGTCCCCCCCTGGCTCGTTGACTGTGTTGTATTGGTCTCCAGTGTACCTCTTGCAAACCCAGTCACCCAGCGCGTCGGTATACCCAACGTCCGAAGCATCACTGCCATAGACGAAGAAAAATTGTTGCAGTAACCAATCCTGCTCTGGAACAGAAACTGGCTCACGTAGTCCTGGTGAGGGCCCGGAGTTGGAACATCTTTGACCTGATAGACGAAATTGTCTTTTAGATACGAGTTTATGGTGGAGACAATATCGTATTCAGAGTTGGACGAAGCAGCTACTTGCCGTGCTAGCTGCTTGACCTTCGCCGGAAGCTCTCCAGGCAACTGAAGGTCTTGCGAAAGACCCTTCGAATCAAACAATTTCTTGCGGGCCGAAATCGACTTCGGAAGGGAGGAGAGTCCTTGCAGGACTGTCTGCGGGTCTTGAAGAGCTTTGCTGGTTACAGTGTAGGTATTCCCTTTCCTGTCCCAGTTGCCCGTCAGGTCACCGTTCATTAGATTCATTGACAGGCGCCCGCCCTGCCCTTGGTTCATGGAGAGTCTGGAGACACTGTAGAACCCAAACACATCATATCCAGACAACTTGTTTGTCAGAATGTGTATCTTCTGAGTGACTGTTTTCGTAGGCGCTCCCGGCTGCAGCCCTGTAGCTGGTTTCTCCACAGATTGCACATTTCCATTTGGTACAGATGTTTCCCGCTGAAGTCCTTCTTTCCAACCCTTCCCTGTGTAGTCACTGTAGACTTTTCCGCGAAGATAAACAGGTACTTTACTGCTTACTTCCATTACGGGGGTGAAGTTCATCACAAACGATCCGCCAAGGTGAGCATTTTGCTGCTGATAGCCAATCACTTGCTGTGCCTTTCCCTCACCTTTCCCAGGGCCGGCACCGGGACCAGGTACATTACCAAAGTTCTTGAATGGATCGGCCCAGACAGCAGGTGCCTTGGGCAACAAGAAGGCCACACCGGAGGCGGCCGACAGAACGACTAATAATGGTGCGATGTAGCGCATCGCAGGCCAGCGAAACTGTTCAAAGTGAAGGCGCAGACCCGAGTACCTGGATAAGCCAAGAACGGCAAATGCAATCAGGCAGATGACGACAATGGCCGTGTTCGGATGAACCCTCGTGTTGCTGTCAATTACGGTAAGTACAAGGATACCCAGCAGATTGTAAAAGAGCCACAGACGCGGTCTTTTGCTTGCATACGACAACAGCCAGTAAATCGCGCACAAGGACCACAGAAATAGATGAGTCTGAAACGGCTCTGTCAGTTGCCCGGAAAACAGGAGATGCTTTGCTTCCAGCAATTCCTGGTGGATTACAGGTCCAAGCCTGTGAACCATCGAAAACTGTCTATCGTAGAAATAGAGAACATAGGCTTGAGAAGCTGCCAGGCCAGCCACAACTCGGACCCAGACAAACGGGATCCATTGTGCAATTAGGAGCGCAGCCAAAAAGGGAACAAAGGTCGATGTAGCATTGACCAGTCCCAGCTGATGCATCGGTTTGAAAAACATCCAGAGCCAAATCATGGATAGGGTTGCAAAGAGCCCGCGAAGCAGATACGGAGTGTCTTCAAGCGCGTACTGCAAAACGTGTACCTCCCCTTCCCAGCTGGGACAATTGTTCTCCGGAAGATATCAGGTGTACTTTCGCACCAGCTGTCTGCAACATAGACAGCACATGTTTGTCCGCATTTTCAACACTCCCCTGAGGCAAGGGAACAAACCATTCAACGCTGACTTTACGGGAGATTGTCTCCACAGCAATCGCAGACTGTTTATCCAACGACGGAGACACGACCACCAGAGTTGTACCGCGAGGAAGGTCTTGTGCGGCACGCACGAGGCTTTCACTAAATGGAATTTCGCCGTCTGCAGCGGCAATTGCGAGAGCTTCCATACAGTGAAGAAACAGCGCTTCGCTAGTTCCCACCGGATACTGTTGCAGGCTTTTCCCGTGTAGTGTAAGTCCGAACCGCCGATGTGTTTCAAATGAAAACTTGATGAGAGAAGCAGCTACGACCATCTCAAGTTCGAGAACATCGTCATTGTGTTCCTTGTGACTGATGCTGGACAAATCCGGCATAAACACCAGTTCACTGCTGACGTGCAGTTCAAATTCCTTTGAGAGCAGGGTTCCGCTCCGTGCACTAGCCATCCAGTGAATTCGACTTAATTTGTCTCCTGGAACATAATCCCGTACGCCCATCACGTTTGTGGACTCTTCAGAAATGTGGCTTGTGGGCTGACGTGAACCCGTATCGTCCGGACGGCTTCCTGCCCAACCGCGGACAGGAACTACTTTTGGATAGACGATGACTTCTGACGAACCGGAAAAGTGCTTTTTTCGCTGTTGCAGACCAAATACGTCACCGGATTCCAATTCCGTAGAACCAATTCGGTATGCGCCTCGTTTCAGCGCATGTATGCGATAATTCAGTTCCAATTCCCTTGTCCACAAAGGCTGAATGACCCGCTGACTGTCCTCTGCGTGAAACACCCATTGCCGCGGCAAATCCTCTGTCACGCGCAACCACAGTGTGGGCCACCATCCTTCTCGAAAAACCCGCACTCGGACGGTCACACTCTGCCCTGCGGACAACCTAGTTGCAGAAATCCTCCGCCGTACCGTTATACCGCGCAGATTGAAGAACCATGTCCCCGCCTCGTACAGCAGCACAATGCAATAGAAATAAAGCAAAAACCACGGTATAAAGGCACCTTCAACCCGTGCGAAGATGAATAATCCAACAAGCAGCAGGCCAGCGCCTGCCGTCCACAATGAGACACGCCAAGTCATCTGCGTCCGGCTCCCTGCACCATCGGCACCGCAACACTGGCCACAAGTTCAGAAACAAGCTGGCTAACATCCAGTCCTGATAAACGGGCGTCTGCCGACAATAAGACGCGGTGTTGGAGCACATATGGTGCCAAATAGCGAATATCGTCTGGAATGACATAGGAGCGACCAGAAACAAACGCGAGTGCTTGACTCGCCTTAAACAGTGCCAGACTCGCGCGGGGACTTGCACCTAAGTAAACGCTCTGATGAGTTCTGGTGGCCTGAACAATGTTAACCAGGTAACCGCGGACTGCATCATCCACATGAACCTGTGCCGCACGCTTGCGCCAGTCCAAAATCTGTTCCGGACTCGATACGGCCCCCAATGACTCAATTGGATGACCGGATTCCTGTCTCTCGAGAATACCAAGTTCTTCCGCTACAGAGGGATACCCCATCGTAAACTTCAGCAAGAACCTGTCTAGTTGAGCCTCTGGGAGAGGAAATGTTCCCTCAAATTCAATTGGATTTTCCGTTGCCAAAACAAAGAAAGGTGTAGGCAACCTGTAAGTTTCGCCATCGGCTGAAACATTTCTCTCTTCCAAAGCTTCGAGAAGCGCGGATTGGGTTTTAGGAGACGTTCTGTTAATTTCATCTGCCAGCACAACTTGGCCGAAAATTGGGCCCGGACGAAACCTGAATTCCTGCGATTTTTGATTGTACACAGAAACCCCTGTCACGTCTGAAGGAAGCAAGTCCGGCGTAAATTGGATGCGTCCGAACTCGCATCCCAAGGACCTGGCGGTCGCTCGAACGAGCATCGTCTTCCCCACACCTGGAACATCCTCAATCAGGCAGTGTCCGCCTGCCAGCAGTGCGACCAACACAAGCCGAACCACATCTTCCTTACCAACAATCACCTTAGATATATTCTGTACTACAGGAATAATCTCGGAATTCCATGCATTAAGTTCCGTTTGCTGACTCACTCCCAATTGTCCTCCATTCCCCACATTCAAATTAAACCCAGATTTAAAAATTCTACTCTACTTCGAACCCACGCTGTGTGCGCAGCCGGAATTGCATGAAACTGCATCAAAGTAAGATAAATGCCAAGGGACCACCCGCATCGCGAGGTCCCTGTAGTCAGAATCCGGTTTTGTTTGCAAGTCACTTTATGATATCTACTATAACACGAAAGCGGGCAAAGTCCTTACCGGTTTCTCTACTGAATTCTACTTGGAATTCCAATACTTTCCATCTGTTTAAAAGATTATGGATGGACGAACTGCAGGGGATTTGTAGACTGACTGCTTGTCACACCGCCCCGGCCAACTTGGAAATGCAGATGCGGTCCGGTCGACAGACCTTGAATTCCCGCTCCAATAGTGGCTAATGGTTCTCCTGTGTGAACAATTTCGCCAGCGTGAACATCAAGCCCAACAATATGCCCGTAGATCTCCATCAAATTGCCGGCGGATTCAACGACAATCCAATGACCATAACCAGAAGCCGGTCCAGCGTACAGAACTTGTCCAGATGTGGCGGCAACAACTTGTTCTCCGCCAGATGCGCCGGGAATGTCTACGCCAGGGTGGAAGTCTTTGTGCCCCCACAGCATCCTCCAGCCGTATGGTGAGCTAATACGATGTACGGTCGGGACTGGCCATGTCCAGCCTGTGGCACTGCCGTGATAGGCGCGGGCAGCAGCCTTTAAGTGGGCAATTTTGGAGGCAAGTGATGACAAAGCTTCGCTCTCTTGCTTCAGATCTGCTTGTGCCGCAAGTTTTGCACTGTTAACCTGTTTTAACAGATATGCCTGCTGCTGCTGCTTTTGCTTCTGTTCGGAACGCTTGGTCAGAAGTGCCGCATAGACGCGTTTCTGAATCGTCTGTTGCGTTTCCAACTCTTTGTTTTTGTTAGACAGGTCTTTCTTTGTCTTTTGAATCTGTTTGACTATTTTCTTGTCTTCTGCTGCAATGCTTGTCAAAAGTTCGAACCTGCTGAGCATTTCTGAAAAACTGGTGGATGAAAAAAGAACCGCCAAATACGATGCGTGTCCGTCTTCATACATGATTTTCAGACGTGATTGCAAAATGCCATACTGTGTCTGAAGTTTGGTTTGTGTCGTAGTAATTTCATCTTTTAATTGCGCAATTTGTTTCGTACGTTTATCAATGTCTGCTTGATTCTGGCTGATTTGCTGTTGTAAGTTGGATAACTGGACTTGTAGCGTCTGAATTTGACTCTGCAACGAAGCTGCGCGAGATGTCAAAACCTGAATCTTCTTCTTTGTCTGTTGTTTTTGGTTCTTCAGTGTCTGCGATTTGTGTTCGGCTTGCGTCAACGAGTTTGCATAGGCAACGGATGACAAAAGCATGCCCGCGGTAAGAGAGACAGAGGACAACATAACTAAAGCACCTTTAAGCGCCACGGACGAGATTCACCTCTTTAGTGTTTTGATACAGTCGTAGTGAGGCCGTTTGGCGGGCTGTGTTGGGGAAAACACAGCCTCATCTCGTACACGTTTCGACGAATTCGGTCATTTTCCTCCCATAACTCACCGAAAACCTTGACCTTCGAGAATTTTCCCAAGAATTCTTCGCAAAATTGTCTTCGTCGTCTGTGCTTTTAACGCGCTTAGACTTATTTGGTCTTCCAGAACAACCAAAGCTTAGCTACACAAAAGGGAATCGCCCCGCAGTTCATTTCTGAACATGCGGGGCGGTTCCCTCAAAACCAAAACCATTTATGTCAACGTCCAACGGGACGTAGGTAGTGCGGGATAGATCCCATGCTGACGGCTGACTTACATCATGCCGCCCATGCCGCCCATGCCGTCCATACCTGCTCCGGCAGCGCCGCCCTTATCCGGCTCTGGTTTGTCAGCAATGACAGCTTCCGTGGTCAGGAACATGGCTGCCACACTGGCTGCATTTTGCAGAGCTGAGCGAGTGACTTTCGCAGGGTCAACTACACCGGCACCAATCATGTCTACCCATTCACCTGTTGCTGCATTGTAGCCAACGCCGACTGCTTCTTTCTTCAATCGTTCCACAATGATTGAACCTTCGACACCAGAGTTATTGGCAATCTGGCGTACAGGTGCTTCGAGAGCCTTCCGAACCAGATTCAAACCAGTCTCTTCATCGCCTGTGACATCAACGCTGTCAAGTGCCTTCAGCGCGTTGATGAGTGAAGTACCGCCGCCAGCGACAATACCCTCTTCAACTGCAGCGCGCGTTGCGTTCAATGCGTCCTCGATGCGGAGTTTCTTTTCTTTCAATTCGGTCTCTGTAGCTGCGCCGACTTTGATGACTGCAACACCGCCAGCCATTTTCGCCAAGCGTTCCTGCAGTTTCTCTCTATCGAAGTCCGATGTGGTCTCTTCAATCTGATGTTTGATTTGACCCACTCGAGCTTCAATCTCAGCTTGGTCACCTGAGCCGTCAACAATAATGGTGTTTTCTTTGTCGATGCGGACCTGGTGTGCACGGCCGAGTTGCTCCATGGTCGTATTCTTCAGTTCGAGACCCAGTTCTTCACTGATAACCTCTCCACCTGTTAATACTGCAATGTCCTGCAGCATGGCTTTGCGGCGGTCGCCGAATCCGGGAGCCTTAACGGCGACTGCAGTGAAGGTACCGCGCAGCTTGTTGACAACCAAGGTTGCAAGTGCTTCGCCTTCGACGTCCTCGGCAACAATAACGAGCGGTTTCCCTGCTTGAACAACGCGTTCCAGAACAGGCAGCACTTCCTGGATGTTACCAATCTTCTTGTCCGTGATGAGGATATAGGGGTCTTCCAGGAGGGCTTCCATCTTGTCGTTGTCAGTAACCATATAAGGTGAGATATAACCCCGGTCAAACTGCATACCTTCAACAACATCGAGTTCGGTGTTGAATCCTTTAGACTCTTCAACAGTGATGACGCCGTCTTTGCCGACTTTCTCCATTGCGTCAGCAATCAGGTTGCCAATCTCGTCATCACCTGCGGAAATTCCTGCAACTTGAGCGATGTTTGAGCGTCCCTCAACCGTTTTTGCAATCTTAGCAATTTCACCGACTGCAGCGCTCACTGCTTTCTCAATTCCCTTGCGCAGAACCATTGGGTTCGCACCAGCAGCAACGTTCTTCAGGCCCTCGGTAATCATAGCTTGTGCCAATACGGTAGCGGTTGTCGTTCCGTCACCAGCTACATCGTTGGTTTTGGTTGCAACTTCCTTCACCAGTTGAGCACCCATGTTTTCGAAAGCATCTTCCAGTTCAATTTCTTTCGCAATGGTTACACCGTCATTGGTGATAAGAGGTGAACCAAATTTTTTCTCCAACACCACATTGCGACCCTTGGGGCCGAGGGTGACCTTCACGGCGTCTGCCAGAGCATCTACACCGCGCAGCATTGCACGACGTGCGTCTTCACGGAACTTCATTTCTTTTGCCATGAACTTTTACCTCCCTTAAATATGTAGGCGTAAGTACGCCTGAAAAAAGTTGCAGCCCTGGATGGCTGATTGTACTTGGTTGTTATTCCACGATTGCGAGGATATCACTTTCACGAAGAACCAGGACATCTTCGTCATCTACGGTAACTTCAGTTCCTGCGTATTTGGAGAAGATGACCTTATCGCCCACTTTTACATCGAGCGCAACTCGCTTTCCATCTTCATAGCGGCCTTCGCCTGCCGCAATCACTTCGCCTTCTTGCGGCTTTTCTTTGGCGCTGTCAGGCAGCACAATGCCGCTGGCAGTTTTTTCTTCCTTTTGCACAAGGCGTATTACAACCCTGTCGGCCAATGGTTTCAGCATGTCAAAACCCTCCTCAATAGTCGTAAATTCCATGTCCTTCTGGGACCTTGTTAGCACTCGACCTACGCGAGTGCTAACACCAATACATATGATAATCACTGTAGACTCGGTTTGCAAGAACCTGCAGCAAATTTTTTATAGTGCATGTCCAAACCGTGCCGGGTCAATACCGTGAACGTAAAGTGTCCAAAGCCAAAAACAAAATGACTACTGCTTGAACAATGAGTACTGCGCGCCTATTCGTCATGCTCAGAAGACGATGTTTCTTCCCGCTCCTTTGCTTCCTCTTTTTCCCGCTGCCGACGCTTCCTTCGACTTACCACAGCAGACAGTAAAATACTGATTTCGTAAAGCAAAATCATTGGGGTAACAACACTCAAATGAGACACGAGTTCCGGCGGACTGATAAAGACGCCTAGGATAATAATAACCATGTAGGCATATCGACGCATTTTCCGCATCAATCGCGGCCGAATGACATCAATCATGGTTAAGAAAATTACCACAATGGGCAGTTCAAATATGAACCCAAAGGGCAAGCAGATGTTAACCAAAAAGCCGAAGTAGTGATCAGCGCGAAGCTGCACGTTAAAGTGCATCTGACTCAGATGGACGAGGAAGTAGAAAATGGTCGGGAAAATGAAATACCACGCGAACAGCACGCCAAGGACAAACATCATCATCATGGCCGGAAGCAGCCTTCGAACATAGCGCCGTTCGGCCAAAGTCAACCCCGGGGAGACAAACTTCCACAAGTGATAGAGAACTACCGGCAAAGAGAGACCTACGGTTACAAAGCCGGCCACCATAAAATATACGGTAATCACTTCACCCGGAGATACGACCATCAGTTTCAGGTGTTCATGCCGTACAGGACTCACTAAGTAAGAGTAAATTTTATTCACAAAAATAAGACTTGCGGCGAACATCACCACGAACGTGATCACCACGTAAATGAGACGCTTGCGCAAGTCTGTCAGATGACCCACTAAACTCATTTTATCAAGCATGAAGACCTCCGGCACAAAAGGGCTGTCCCACATTGCTGCAACAGGGCAACCTGTCAGAATTCAACTGTGAAGATATTTACGACGTTTTTTCCTCTTTTGTCTTCTTCAACTCAATGGGCTTCACGCTAGATTGATGCGCTTGTTGAGCTGATGCCTCCGTCGATGCTTGACTGGCTTCCGTAGATGTCTGATTCACATCTGCAGCTTCTTTCACGTCGTCCACAAGGCCCTGCGTAGCACCTTTAAACTCTCGCAGAGACTTCCCAAAAGCTTTTCCAATCTCGGGCAATTTACTAGGACCAAAAACGAGTAATAACGCAACCAGTATGAGGACTAAACCAGACCAGCCCAAGTTTTGAAACATATTATTCACCCCCGTCAGGTGTTAGAAAACGTCGACACAGCAAATTTGTATCTCCTTCATGATACACCCGCCATGTGTCATGGGCAAGATGCATCACACTTTCGGACATAACAACTGCTTCCAGTAAAGGAGGCTTGTCGTGCTTCAGCCAGTTCACTTGGTCTGCTGTTCTAATCACTGCAATTTTTGGCAATAAACTGTGTTTAAAGCCTTCAACGATAACGGCATCCAGCGGACGACTGCCCGCAGCTGAAGCCTGCTGGAGCGCAGCCAACAGCTTGTTGATGTCCTCTGTCTCACCGCTGTTTGCGTTGTATAAGAGGGATTGTCCGCCGCCTGCAAGCAGTGTATATGCGGCTCCAGCTTCTGCGAACAACTGTGTGTCACTGCCGTGTTTCTGCCACGCAGCAGTCTCCTCTCGAACAGCATGACCATCATGTTTGACAACGCCGACGGAGAGTCCTTGAGCCGTCCACAAGCTAAGCATCTGTCTCACCAGACGTGTCTTGCCGGAATTCTTTAATCCAATGACCGAAACAACGGCAGGCCTAGACATTAAGCCAGCCTCCTGCACCCATCCGGGCAATATCCGCCTTTGTAAGCTTGATACCTGCCAAAACACGCGGAAGCAACAAATCCAGGGTCGTTTTCTTGTCATGCATGACAGCACCCGGCAGACCAAAAATAACGGTTTCTCCCTTATACGCCAGCATCGTCATTGAGCCTGGCAGCACAGGAGCACCGTAGCTCACAACTTCATCGGCAGCTTTCGTGATGGCGCCGGGAGAGCGATCATCGGGATCGACGGACATCCCGCCTGTGACACAGACGATGGTTGCGCCATTTTTAACGGCCTGCTCAATGTCGGACACAATCACATCAAATTCGTCGCCTGGGAAAGTTTGCTCACTTATCTCGAGACCAAACTTGGTGAATTTGTTGGTCAGCGCCGGACCGAAGCTGTCCTTAATACGGCCGGTGGCAATTTCACTTCCTGTACTCACGACGGCAATCTTCTGAGGCAGATACGGGATGACGTCGATAGCACCTGCCGCCGTGCGGCCGTTTGGATGTTTGAGCGGTTGCTTGGCGGTTGCTACGACTTGATTGATCTTCTCCCGCTCAATCACGAGGGGAATGGGCCTAAGACCTGCCACTGAGGTACCAGCATCCACGTGAGAATACAACGGGCGAACGGCGATGGAAATATCCTTGACCTGATTCATCTCAAACAGCTTTTCTTCGTCAAACCAAACCATCCCGGCTTGACGACTCTTTAAAATCACTTTGCCTTCATGAACATCTGTCTGAACCACACCGCTGCCTGCAATGGCATCTGCCATCTGAACTGCACCGTCATTCTCATGGAGTTCTGTCTCGTCCAAATCCAAAACGTAAATGTGGCGTTTGCCCATGTCCAAGAGCAGCGGGATGTCTTCTTCCTGAACGATGTGACCCAGCTTAAAAGCGGCGCCTTTAAATTCACCTGGAACAATCCGAGTCATATCATGTGCGAGCCGCATTCCCACAGCATCTTCTACACGCACTTCTCGTTTCACCGAAATCCCTCCTGGTTGCCTTTTAGTCGTTTGTGACATTCCTGTGCCTAAGCATCATTAAGCCAATGTTGATAGTCGTCAGGTGTATGAACGGGTCTCGTCCACCAGTCAGGCCAGCCGTTTGCATCAGAGTCCACCAAGTCTAACTGTAAGTGCTGAAGTGCACGCATCAATCGTTGTTCCCCGCCGCTCACCAGTTCCTGCAACCGCTGCCCCGCTGCTGATTGATAAAGACCGAGAAGAGGTTGTGCAATGCCCTTGCGCCTAATCAAAACACCGTCCGGAACGGTTGAATCTGTGTCCGCCAGTGCCTCCAACTCATGAAACCTAGCCAGACACGCTTTTAATACATCAACGCTCAGTCCAGGCAAATCGCCCGCGGCAACAACCACAAGTTTTGTTTCACTACCATTTGGCCAGGCAGCCGCCATTGCCTGAAGAGGACCGCGAAATTGGTGTAAATCAGGCACCATTGAGACTTCCACAGACCGAGGGGCAGGACGCAACACGTCCAACCACATATCACGGTCTCGGTCCACATCAAAATCAGGCGGCACCAACACAGAGACATGCCCTGCAACTTCCCGCACCACGTTCATCACGTGCTGTAAAATCGACGCGGATGCACCCCTGCTCACAGGCAGAGCAAGTTTGTCTTTTCCCATCCGCCTGCTGGCACCCCCTGCCAGCACCAGTCCTTCTACGTACACGACCGGACTCCTTTCTCTGTGGCCAAATACGACACTCTCTCGTCGAGCGGGCCGCAGGGAAGCCGAGCGGTAAGTTGACGGTCGTAAGCAATCCCAATTCGAGTATACGCCCGTCCACTATGAGACAGAAATTTATCGTAAAATCCGCCTCCATAGCCCAGTCTAAGACCGTCAAGAGTATAAGCAAGTCCCGGAATCAACATGACATCGATGCTTTGTTCGTCCACATAACGGGACTCATGACCAGGCGGTTCAGGGACGCCAAAACTGCTTGGCGTGAGTTCCTCTAGAGAATTGACATTGTAAAATGACATGTTCCGCTGTGAGTAGCATTTTGGATAAGCGGTTACAATGCCCCTTGCCCGCAAAGACTGCGCTAGCGGCTGAAGGTCAACCTCGTCACCCATAGCGGCATAAAGTGCTACCGTTCGAATTGGAGTCGTCTTCGTGTTGTGCTCAAAGAGCCACGTCTCTACGTGATGGCAAATTTGCAATCCGAGTTGACCCTGATACTGTTTGCTCAACTCTGACCTGGCAGCTAAAAACTGCTTGCGAAGTACCCTTTTCTGCTGAGCCAAGCTTGCAGTCGAATTGTCCTTCGCCCGTCCATTTGCACTTTGACCCAGATTATCTTCTGAAACGCTTGGCTTCTTCTTGCCAGTCACCAGACACTCAGCCTTTCGTTTCGAGTTTATTGTTTTGTTTTACCGTTTATTGTAGCGCAAATATTCCCCAGTTGCTGTAATAGATGTCGCTTTGGTGCATTAAGTCCTCATCCCGGTTAAGATAAAAGTATAGAAAAACTTGCATAAGCGAGCTGTAAATGACCTGAGTTCAGAAATACAAATGCACTCAGAACGACAGAGAACACTCTGGAGGACATACGATGATTCTTTTGCAAGCGAGCCACATTGAAAAACAATATGACGGGCATGTCGTTCTGACCGATGGAAATATAGTCGTACAAGACAAGGAACGTATTGCACTTCTCGGTCAAAACGGTACAGGCAAATCGACGATGCTTCGCATCATTGTTGGAGAAGAACAGCCTGACAAAGGCACTGTGAGTGTTCAGCGCAGTACCGGTATCGGCTACGTTGCACAGTTTGTGGAAGCCGATAACGATTTATCTGTCTACGAATTTACTGCACAGACGTTTGAAACCATTATAAAAATGGAGAAGCAATTGAACGACTTGGAACTACAAATGGCTAATCCGGACGTTTACAGCAATACACAGCGATTTGAGCAGATTGCTGCTTCCTACGACAAACTGCGACAGCAGTTCACTGACGCTGACGGATACGCCGTCGAAGCCAAAGTCCGCAGAGTACTCAAAGGTCTTGGGTTCGCCTCTGAAATATGGAACTCTGGCGTCAAGTCATTAAGCGGGGGTCAGAAGACACGCCTTTCACTGGCAAAGCTTTTGGCCCAAGAACCGGATTTACTGATTTTGGACGAGCCCACCAATTACCTTGATACAAAGACGCTGGTCTGGCTGGAAAGTTATCTGAAGACATACGAGGGAGCCATTTTGCTGGTTTCACACGACAGGTATTTTCTAGATGCCATTGCGACGGGGGTTTACGAGTTGCGGGATGGCAAGACGCAGCGCTTCAACGGAAACTATACAGACTACGTAGAGCAAAAAGCAGAGATTGTGGAACTAGAGACGAAGCACTTCGAAGCTCAGCAACAAAAGATTGCGAAAATGGAGGAGTTTGTTCAGAAGAACCTGGTTAGAGCATCTACGACCAAACGCGCACAGAGCCGAAGAAAGATGCTGGAAAAAATGGAACGACTGGAAAAGCCTGATGCGTCCGTGGACAAGCTTGCTCTGCACTTTGCATCTCATCGCACATCGGGACGAGACGTTCTGTCTGTAGAGAATCTGTCAGCCGGGTATAACGGAATAGCGCTAGGCAATCCCGTCAATTTGCTTGTGCGCCGCGGTGACCGATTGGCAATCGTAGGGCCAAATGGTATCGGTAAAACGACACTGCTGAAAACATTGGTTGGCAGACAAGTGCCTGTTTCCGGACATGTGCGATGGGGAACCAAAGTAGACCTGGGGTATTACGAGCAGGAGCAGGAAACATTGGATGCGTCGAAGACTGTATTGGAGCAGATTTACGATGAGTTTCCGCAACTTAACTTGACCACAGTGCGAACAGCTTTGGGCCGATTTCTGTTTCGCGGTGAAGACGTCGAAAAACCGGTTTCCGCGTTGAGCGGTGGAGAACGCAGTCGTGTCGCATTGTGCCGCCTTATGCTTTCACAACCTAATGTTCTGGTGATGGATGAACCTACCAACCACTTGGACTTGTTGGCAAAAGAAGTCTTGGAAGACGCACTCAGTGAATACGATGGCACACTCATTTTTGTCTCACACGACAGGTACTTCATGGATGCATTGGCAACGCATGTTTTGCACATCGACGAAGACGGAATAAAACTCTATCTCGGCAACTACACGGAATATATTCACAAACGCCAAGACGAAGAGCAGTGGGACAGTGACACGAACGACAAGGGGACAAGTCGCACAGAGTCAACGCAGTCTTTTGCAGAATCGGATTCGACGGCGAAGAGCCAACGCGGTGTTCTGCACGTTGACAACACCAGTGTCCGCTCGGCAGACCTGCGCAAGGCAAGAGAGACAGTAGAAATACTGGAGAGAAAAATTTCGGAAGTGGAGCAATCCCTGGCAGATGTCTCAGGCCAGCTCGTTACTGCCTCCATGTCAGCGGACGTAGACAGTCTTCAACAATTCCAGCAACAGCTGTCTTCACTGGAGCAGCAGCATGAAGAGTTGCTGACAGCCTGGGAACAAGGTGCAGAGGAGTTGGAGCGATTGACAGAGTTGGACAGGCAGAATCGGAGACAGAAGTGATGCTCCTTATCAAAACAGAAAGTGCTCTGCTGCGCCACACTTGCTTAAGTGCGCAGTAGAGCACTCCAATATAACCCATAATCCCAAAATGTTGAATGTACTTAGCTTCAAACTACATTTTCGGAATTACTTAAACCAGCCGTCGACCAGGCTCTTGTTGTTGTTAATCCAGTCCTGAACGCCTTTTGTTTTACCATTCTTGTTGATCGACTCTTCCAATTTGCCCAATTGCATGGGTGTCAACTTGAAGTTCTTCAGATACTTGGTCATTGTGGGGTGCCCTTTGACCCACTGTTTATTTGCTTCTGTTTGAATCCAGCCGGGCTGGCCAAACTTGCCCTTTGGATCCTTCAAGTACTTCAGTTTCCATTTAGCAAATGCCCAGTGTGGACTCCACAACGTCACTACGACGTCCTTATGTGCATTTTCTGCTTTCTTCAGCGAGGAAATCATTGCGGCAGAACTGCCGTCAACAATATTCAGCTTCAGATTGTAAGCCTTCTTAACGGGGCCCTTCAGGGTCTGCATTTCGCCAGCACCCGGTCCGATACCGATAATCTGATTGTTGAACTTGCTTGCGTTCTTGTTCAAGTCAGAAATGGACGTAATGCCCTTATTGTACACATATTGCGGTACCACCAAGCCAATTTTGGTCTTGCCTTGATACCACTTGCCCAAGCTGGTCAAACTTTTACCGTATTTATCCATATAAGCTTTGTGCGTGTGTGGCAACCAGGTATCAAAGAAGACGTCGAGACCGCCCTGCTTGGACAGCCCCACAAACAGCGGTCCAGCATTCAACTCTTTCACTGTGACGTTGTATCCCTTTTTCGTCAACAAGTTTTTCCACAAAAAGGTGGTAGCGACGTCTTCCGACCAGTTTACATAACCAATGGTAATGTTCTTATTAACCGACTTACTACTGCCCGTCGTTGTGTTTCCTGCTCCAGTCGTAGCACCGCCCGAGTTGCTGGTCGCTGTGTTATTGGCTGTACCGCACCCTGCCAAGGCTACTCCTGCAAAGGCAATCGCGGAAACAAATGCACCGGTTTTCTGCCATTTTTTCATCAAAATTTTCCCCTCCTCAGAAATATCTTTCAGGAAACTATCTATCTACACGGCGTACAGTCCATGTGTCTCATGCTCCAGCCCATGGTAAATCAGCCCTGTCTCTCACCACAGGTGAGCTGAGCTGTGTAGGTGCTGTGAGCCAAGACTCGACTGTTACGCGCGTTTCCTGCGTGCATTACCAAAATTCTGGGAGATTCTATCCAAAATAATGGCGATGATAACAATACTTAAGCCTGCTTCAAATCCCTGTCCGACGTTAATGGTTTCCAGCGCGTTTAATACGTCCGCACCTAAGCCGCCGGCACCAATCATGGCAGCGATAACAACCATGGACAGAGACAGCATGACGGTCTGGTTAATACCTGCTTTAATTGAAGGTAAAGCCAAGGGAACTTGTACTTTCCACAACAGTTGGTTATCAGCTGTGCCAAAAGCTCGTGCGGCTTCAACCAAATCTGCAGGCACTTGTAAGATGCCGAGGCGCGTCAAGCGAATCGCAGGGGGCATTGCGAATATTACTGTCGCAAAAATCGCTGGAACCTTCCCAATGTTGAAGAAAATCAGTACAGGAACCAAATACACGAAGGAAGGCATCGTCTGCATCAGGTCTAAAATCGGTGCCAGCACAGCGTACACCTTGTCACTTCTTGCACTCCAAATACCAAGAGGCAAGCCAATAATAACAGAGATTAATGCGGACATGATGACCAGAACAATCGTGATAATCATATGGTTCCATAACTGCAGGTCGTAAATGAGTAACAAGCCAATGGCAGTCCAAATCGCCATTTTCCATTTTCCAGCGTAATACGCCAGTGCACACACAATCACAATCAGAAGCCACCACGGAACCCATTCAAGCCCTGCAACCATTCCATTCATGGCGACACGGAGGACATGAGCGATGAAACCTGTAACAGGTTCCAAAAAACTGGACAGCCACGTCACGAAGGCATTAACCCAATGGGCTAGCGGTATCTTCGGCAACACTGTCTGCATCGGCTTCACCTCCCTCATTTGCCATCGCCTCAAGGATTGCGCTCTTGAATATGAGTCCCTTGAGGTTGTTCTCTTCGTCCACCACGGCAACAGGGAAGCGAGACTGTACGACAGACGGTACCAAGTCATCCAAGGTTGTATCCAATGGAACGCTGGCCGCTTCGTGCAGCTCACACTGCCCGACGCTAGGAACCTTATTCTTGACAGCCTGCACTAAATCGTCTGCTAGAATGACGCCAGAAAGGGTTCCACCCTTATCCACTACAAAAGCACTGGATAATCCAGCATCGCGCAATGTCCGAAGTGCAACACTCGGGCCGTCCTTGAGACGAACCAGCGGTGAAGGTCGCTTCATTACATCTTGGGCAGTAAACACTTTCGTTACATCAACGCCCTGGACAAATCTTTTTACGTAGTCGTTCGCGGGCTGTGTAATGATTTCTTCCGGAGTACCAATCTGGACCACTGCTCCATCTTTCATTAAAGCAATGCGATCGCCAAGTTTTAGCGCCTCATTCAGGTCATGTGTAATAAAGACGATGGTCTTCTTCAGTTTCTGCTGTAAGTTTAAGAGCTCATTCTGCATATCGTCGCGAATCAGTGGATCGAGAGCACTAAAGGCTTCGTCCATCAGCAGAATGTCAGGGTCGTTTGCGAGCGCTCTGGCAAGCCCCACGCGCTGCTGCATACCGCCGCTCAAATTGCCTGGGTACTGGTCTCCCCAGCCTTCCAAGCCAACTACTGCTAATTGTTCCTCAGCAACCTTCAGTCGCTCAGGGCGCGGAACATTCTGGATTTCTAAACCGTAAGCCACATTGTCAACAACGGTTCGGTGAGGAAACAACGCAAAGTTTTGAAAAACCATGGCGGTTTTTTGCTGCCTAAACTTTAGCAGTTGATTTTTGTCCAGGGAGATGATGTCTTGCCCTTCAATCACGAGCGACCCCTTGGTGGGTTCAATCAAGCGATTCAAGCACCGCAGCAAGGTCGACTTTCCGCTTCCCGAAAGGCCCATGATGACAAATAATTCGCCTTCATAGACATCCAGTGACACCCGGTTCACGCCAACGTTAGCGCCCGTTTTTTCGCGGATTTCTTCCTTACCCAGTCCTTGGTCAAGAAGCTGCAAGACACGTTGCCTCTGCCCGCCAAAGACTTTCGTAATATCACGCAGTTCTATCAACGGCTTCCCCATATACAGCCTCCTTTCACAAGTTAAAATCGATCCAGTTATCTAGTGTATCATATCTGGACTGTTGACCAAAATCGCGCACACTTTCCATGTGTCCTTTATACCCCCCAGATTGCCGCGTTTGTGACGTTTTTGCGTCATTTTCGACCTTGCTAGACGAAGATTAGAATTAATATTCGCTGTATCTGGTTCGTCTATTCATCTAAGCGCGGACAATGAGGTGACCGGACGCCACAGACATGGCAAATACGCCCTCATCCACGAAACAGAGGACGCAAAGCGAGAGTATACCTGATTTACAACACTGCTTCAACCCTTTGCCATTTATCCAACGGCAATACTGCATAAGCGTTCAAGGATAAATCATGGACTAAACCGCGCTTGTAGGAATAGTACCCGGCGGCCGCAATCATGGCAGCGTTGTCCGAGCAGTGAGAGAGGTCTGGAAAGACAACACTAAACCCATGCTCTTGCCCCGCCTGATAAAGTGCTGTCCGCAAACCAGTGTTGGCAGCGACACCGCCGGCAACAATCACCGTTTGGAGCCCCGTTGTCTGAACGGCCCTCACCGTCTTATGCACCAGGACATCTATCACAGCAGCCTGAAATGAGGCGCTCACGTCTTCTACCGCCGCCTCGCCGCCTTTTTGTCGGACTTTGTTTACTTCGTTGTACACAGCGGTTTTCAAGCCGCTGAAGCTAAACTGAAATGAATCCTCATCCAGCAGGGACCTCGGAAAGTGATAAGCACCGGGATTCCCGTCAACCGCAAGCTTGTCTACCATGGGACCGCCTGGATACGGAAAGCCCAACAGCCTTGCTACCTTGTCATAAGCCTCTCCAGCGGCGTCGTCGATAGTCCCTCCCATTTTCGTAAACACAAAGTTTTCGTCGACTTTCAGGAGTTCCGTGTGACCGCCTGACACAACCAAAGCCAGTACCGGCAGCGCCTGCTCTGTTTCCAAAAACGCCGCTGCAACGTGTCCCGCAATATGGTGAACACCAATTAAAGGCAAGCCCGTTGCCAACGACAGCCCCTTTGCTGCGGAAAGGCCCACCAAGAGAGAACCCAGCAAGCCCGGACCACAGGTGACCGCAATGCCGTCCATCTCCTGAAGGGATACCCCGCCCTGTCGCAGCGTTTGCTCAATCACATATGTGATGGACTGCACGTGTTTTCTCGACGCTACTTCCGGCACCACGCCGCCAAACTGAGCGTGGACGTCGATTTGGGAGGCAACCGTTTCAGAAATGATTTTCCTGCCGTCTTCAACGACTGCTGCTGCTGTTTCATCGCAGCTTGTTTCAATACCCAAGAGTTTCATGTTGTCACCTATCTGTTCATATTCGGTCAGTCATATCCGGCACATTTGCCCACATAATCAGGGCATCTTCTCCGTTATCCGTATAGTATCCCTTGCGAACACCCACACCTTGAAATCCGTATTTGCGGTAGAGGTTTTGAGCCACGCTGTTGGACACCCGCACTTCCAAGGTAATTCGTTGAATGTACCTGCTCACTGCCAGTACAAAAAGCTGTTTCAAGAGCCCCTCGCCCACACGTTTGCCTTGCATGTCAGGATGTACCGCAATGTTGGTTACATGCGCCTCATCGACGATGAGCCAGACACCCGCATACCCGATGATTCTATTCGAACTCACGGCAACCACATAGTGAGCAAATTGATTGTCAACGAGTTCTGTCAGAAACGCCTGCCTTGACCACGGTGTAGCAAAGGCCTGTCTCTCCACATCCAATACGCCGTCAATGTCCTTTAGGGCCATCGGACGATATTCCACTTGACCAGCAGGGACACTATCCTTACTTATCGCCATGGACTTTGGCCTCCTTTAACTTGACTTCAGCTTCAACCGGAAGCGCATACCCGGGTTCAACAAGGTGAATGTCGTCCCCTGTTATCGGACGGGATTGTCCATCTGCCCACAGTTGTACAAGCCCCTGAGGCAACAGACCAGCAATTTGGGCCAAGCTCAAGCTGGAATCGGTGCGCAAGTCATTCAGATGCTCTTCCAGTCCGTATTGGGGCCGAAAGTCGTGCACAACTACCGTACGACCTACCCCTCTAGTGTCATCAAGTCGGCCACATTCCTCGGACCACTCTGCAAGCGACTGAACTCTGTCTTCCGTAAGCCGCACCCACGTCTTCCCCTGCTTTTCAAAGACAGCACCGAAGGCTCGTTGTCTCCGTGCATAAAGAAGACTGATAACGCGTTGTGTGACATCTGTTGGAGCGGGCAATGCAGCGGCAGCCATAGCAAACAACGTAGAAATGGGGTACAAGGGAATCTGCAGCGCGAATGCCATTGCTTTGGCTGTACTCACCCCTAGGCGTACTCCCGTATACGATCCCGGTCCTACACCAACAACAATACCTCTCAACTCACCCGGTTCCTGATTAGCGGCCTTCAACATGCCGGACATCATCGGCTGCAGCAGCACTGAATGCCGACGCGGCACCCTTGAGGTACTGGTTAACAGAACTGAAGGCTCACCTTGCGGCAAATCAATGGTTTGTAAGGTCTCAGTGAGACCAACAGCTAAAACCTCAGTCGCTGTATCCAGAACTAAAAGAGCCATTTCTTCACCCACTCATCCAGCAATTCCCAGCTTCTGTGTCCAGTAGCTTTACACTGGAAACTTCGTTCATCTAACCGCGGGAGCGGTGCTTGCTGAATACGGATAGTAAGCGCGTCTTCAACGATGGCTTCGAGACCCTGGGGCCACTCAATCATCAACGCACAATCGCCCTCCAGGTAGTCCTCAAGACCGATATCTGCCAACGCATCCTGGAGTTCGGCCGACGGCCTCTGGGCGCCGGGTTCCCCCGCTTCGACACTTGCCTCGCCAAGCCGATACAAATCCATGTGAACCAGGCGAACTCTGCCTTCGTATTCTGCAGACAGTGTGTATGTAGGACTCGTAACCTCTTCAGCTACACCGGCACCGGCTGCAACACCCTTACTGAAGGTAGTCTTTCCCGCCCCCAGATTCCCTGATAGTAATAGAATATGTCCGGGTTGCAGCAAAGAACCAAGCTTTTCACCCAATGTAAACGTCTCTACAGCCGATCGCGTTGTAACCGACATTTCCTCCAGCATAATCTAACCTCATTTGGAAAAGTGATTGAATCCCTTTGCTTCAATAACATTCAATGTCCCATTTTCATCTTCTGCAACGACACCATCACCAGCTTCTACCCGGCCAATGGCAGTCAGTTTTACCCCCACACTTTCACAGCGGGCGAGTGCAACGGCAAAGCTGCGTGAAGACGCTGTTCCAATCAGTTGGTAATCTTCTCCTCCATACCATGCGTAGTCCAGCGGATTCTTGCGGACTGCCCTGGAGAAATCCCTCACAGCAGGTGAAATTGGAATTCGTGCAGAGTCGATTCGCAATCTAACTCCGCTCATAGCTGCAATCTCATTTGCCTCGCTGGCCAGTCCATCACTGATATCGTTACAAGCAGACGCACCTGCATCCAGCAGAATTTGACCAGCAGTGACTTGCGGAAGCGGGCGTTGATGAGCCTGCCTTAGCTCTAGTTGACTGTCCACTGGTACCACTGCGGTACCTACGAGTAGTTCCAAGCCAGCGGCGGACGTCCCTACCTGACCGGTGACAAATACGACATCTCCTGGTTGTGCACCGCTGCGCAGGAGGGCTCTGTCTTTGGGCACCGCACCTAAAACAGTACTCGTCAATACCAGTGGACCGGATGTTCTGGTTAAATCACCGCCTGCAAGGCTGCAGGAAAACTCTTTGCAAAGCCCTGCTACACCGTCGTATACCATTTCCAAATGCTCAAAATCCAGTTCCTCCGGGACCGCCAAAGCAAGGACCGCAGCTATCGGTCTACCGCCCATTGCAGCTACGTCACTCACTGAAGCAGCCATGCACTTATATCCTATATCGTACCATGACATGGTAGTCGGCAAAAAATGAACCCCTTCGACCATCGTGTCTGTAGTGACCACATGGTCTTCATCCGGCTCCGTCCCGACAACAGCCGCGTCATCTCCGATGGCAACCTTGACATGTTTGTTGACCGTTCCTTCGACTCGTTTCCTCAACCGCTCTATTCGTTCAAATTCCTGCATCACAGTGCCTTTCCCCCAGTCCATCGCAATGGGTCTCAAACTCTTGCGGCATCAAGCCGTAGACCACTGGTTCTCGTGCCGGTTGCGCGAGTACGCGAACTCCCCGCCGACGATAGTATGCAATACCTGTGCGTCGCGAATGTCATTCACATCGGCAGGATGAACAATGTCCCTGTCTAACACTGTAAAATCAGCCAGTTTCCCAGGGGCAATCGTACCCTTAACTTGTTCTTTCCCCGTTGCAAATACAGCGCCATGAGAAAACAGGTGAATTGCCTCCTCCGGACTGTAGGCTTGTTCCATGGCGTAGCCGCCATCTGACGCATAAGCATCTCTGCGCGTCACCGCCGCATGGATTCCAAAAAGCGGTTGCAAGGGTTCTATTGGTGAGTCGGAACCGCCGCACAAATGCAGTCCTGCATCTTGCATTGTTCTCCACGCACACACCGATTTAGCTCGCGCTGAACCAACCCTCTCCACTACCCAGGGAAAATCGCTGCATACAAATCGAGGCTGTATATCGAGAGCGAGCTGGCTTCCCAGAGAGCGCATGCGCTGAACTAAATCCGGCCTAATCATTTGCGCGTGAACAATTCTATCACGCCGCTTTATCCTCGGTGCCCGCTCAATGGCAGTAAGTGCCATGTCGAGAGCCGCATCGCCAATCGCGTGAATTGCTGCTGGAACACCTCTCTCGTGGGCGTACCGAACCCGTCGATAGAGCTCTTCGTCATCATACATGGCAGTACCGTACCAGTCCGGAGAATCCGTATACGGCTCTTGAAGCAGTGCAGTTCTGCCTCCGAACGCGCCGTCCGCAAACAACTTCGCAGCACCAAGCTCAAGCCAATCATCTTCCTGCGGCAAATCAGGACCGGCTGAAATTGCTTCATCGAGCAAACTCCAATCCACCAACTCGTGAATGCCCAGTCGCAGACCCTCAGTGTCCATCAAACTGCGATAGGCATGCCAAGTATCGGAGAAATTTCCGAACGATCTCGTATCATCACTATGCACACTGGTCAGACCCGATGCTAACGCCTGGTTCATTGCGATACGCAGGGCGTCTTTCCATTGGGCAGGACTCCAACTTGGGACGGCATTTTGAATCGGGATGGATGCGTTCTCATACACAACTCCATTAAACCGGCCCGACTCGTCCCGACCGTACCTGCCGTCATTCGGATCAGCAGGATACAATGAGAGTCCTGCCCGTGACAGCGCTTGTGTGTTGGCCATATAGGCATGGTGACAAATCCGTTTGAGCAGAAGCGGGCGTCCGCCCGCGGCTTCATCCAACTGCTCCAATGTTGGCAGCCCTCGGTCAACAAACCGATTTTCGTCCCAGCCCCCGCCGATTACCCAGGCTGCAGAGGGCAGGGTAGCTGCATGTGTGCGAATGAGGTTCAGCAACTCCGCTTTGGACCGAACTGAAGACAGGTTTAATTGCATGAATTGCTTGCCAGTTTCCGCAAGGTGTGCGTGGCTGTCGACTAAGCCCGGAATCACAGTGGCACCGTCGAGATTGACCGTCTCAGCCTGCGTGCCGTACTGCAGCATCAACTCGTCCTTGGATCCAACTGCTGCAATGCGATTCCCGTCAATGAGCGCTGCCTCAAACTTCTCTTTTCCGGAGGCGAAAGTATATCCGTTGACGTTTATCATCAGCCACACTGTCAAGACCTCCATTCCTTATCTTCATCAGTTGTACGTATCATATCAGTTTCCACAGATTTCAGAAATGGGTTCATGAGGACTGAAGTTTTTCCGTAAATATAAACAAGCATGAAGTCTAAACAAGCCTGGTGACGCAAAATTCCCTTGATAAGAGCATGTAAATGGAAGATGGATAAGAGCATGCAAACGGAAGAAACGGAAGATGAGGAGAGGACGATTTGAAATGCTCGATTGGTTTGGACACTTGGCTGAAAGTGTGTTGGCAATTGGATACCCAGGGATATTAATTGCTCTTGTGGTGGAAGGTCTCGGCTTACCCTTTCCCGGAGACGCCGTTATGGCGTTTTACGGAATCGCCGCAGCCAAAGGAAATTTCCCGTTCCTTGGCGTTCTCATTGTAAGCATCATTGGGTACATGATTGGGGCCATTGCAGCCTTCTACCTGAGCAGACAATTTGGCTCACGCCTGTTGGACAGAATTGCCCAGATGCCGCTCTTGAACCAGCGCAGTATGCGCAGAACAACAGACCTAATGGACAGGTATGGCCCCCTGTTGCTCATACCTGGAAGGTTCTTGCCAGGCGTTCGCTCTGTCAGTTCCTACGTTGCTGGAGCCCTGAACATGGATCTTCAACCTTTTCTCGTCTACACTGGAGTCGGTGTCTCACTGTGGTGTGCAGCATGGGTGGCAGTAGGCTACTGGTTTGGTGAAAATCTCGACACTGTCTTACACTTTGCACAGCACTCCCTTGCCTATCTGACCGGTGCAGGATTGCTGGCAGTGTTCGTCGTCTGGCTGTGGAAGCGGCAGAGGTCTCAGGCACAATAGGCGTTTCAGGAAGTCAGGGTAGGAAGGTCAATCCAGAGCTGAGATTGCAAATAAATGGTGTAAAATAAAAAGCAGGGGATTCCATGAATCGCGTAACAAAAATCGAAGTATGCACAAACAACCTGTTTCTGGGGACCAAACACGTATGTAACCAAGTAGCAGACAACTACCCGGACATAGAGGTTACCGAGTGGGAGTGTTTAGGGTATTGCCACCTGTGTTATCGCCAGCCAGCGGTACTCATAAACGATACGGAATATGTGCAAACAGACAAGCCTGAAGAGTTATGGAAACTCGTTCAAGAGCAGATTGAAAAGCGTAACACCAAGCTGTAGGAAGCCGCTCAGCCGAGCGGCTTCCTCATTTTCATGTCAGAACAGCCTCAATCAACCTAAGGCCTGATTGAACTTGACCTGCTCTCGGTGCTCCTCGAGACCCCCATGATTTGGGCTGTCGATGAGTGGTGCAACTGTTTACACCTTATGCAATAGACGTCGTATCCGTCTGAACCAGCTGTGCGCCGATTTTTTGTGCAATCTTGCCCTGTGAAAAGGCAAAGATGTTTTTCTGTACAATTAAATCGAGCGCAGCACTGACTGCAGCGGCATCTACCGGCTGCTTGGGAGCCGGTATGGAAAGATGAACCTTCTTGTTTTCATCTGTCATGAACTGCAACTGGAGTACACTTTTTGTCGCCACTGACTTTCACCTCCTCACACTTCCACATTGGTTTTCACCTCTGGGAATTGAAATTTCCATGGATTACGTGACTCCGCTCCTGCAAGGACCGCAAGGACCTTACTCATTGAAACATCCCACAGACCAAACTTAAGCGGTAGTGGACGATGTTGCGGCCAAGGCGGTTTCATCGACCCGGGTAACTTGAACCAACGGATCGTTGAAGAGCCCTGCCAAAGCTTGTCCAACAGCCAACACATCATCGTCTGATGCAGACGGCAGCACATGGGTGTAGTTGTGATTCCCGATTTTCGGCGTACCATCACTTTGCGTTCCCACCTGTAACTGCAGCTGCAAGTGACGAGAAAGCGGTGTAACCTGTGCCATGCTAACCCCTCCTTCCTGCGTCCTCATAACCAGTCTTACAGCGCAATGAACTGTGAATTCGCGAAGACCGGTGTCGTTTGACGCATGAAGGGAAATGCCGACTCGTTCGGGTTTAGGGGACAATGTTCGTAAGGGAAAGGGGGCTAATGTGGGCTGGGTGGCAATGCGGGTGGGCAGCGCGGGTGGGCAGCGCGGGTGGGCAGCGCGGGTGGGCGGAAGATAGTGATCGTATCTCGCACTATTTGGCGAACGTGATCGCAATAAGGATCCCATCTCGCACTATTTGGCGAACATGACCGCAATAAGGATCCCATCTCGCACTATTGCCATACGGTCGGCGCAGGCGTTGGCAAATAGCGATCTTTCGCGACATAAACAACTAAGATGCGAGTCCTTTAGGGATCCCAATCGTCACTATTTCTTTAGTCCTTGCTGAATAATGCTCTTTCGGATCCCTATGAGACGCGCCTCACATCTACTCTAGACCGATTGCCCTCCAGCCGCAGCGGCTGCATGAACGAATGCTTCAAACAAGCCGAAGGCTTCCTTGTGCTCTTTCCATAAGTTTTCCGGATGCCACTGCACGCCTACTACGAAAGGGTATTCTGGGTGTTCAACGGCTTCGATGAGGCCCTCATCATCCCACGCGACCGCTCTCAACTCGGGTGCTACCTTATCCACTGCCTGGTGGTGAAACGAGTTGCAGCGCCAGTTGCGAATGCCACCCATGGCCGCAGAGACCCGACTTCCCTCTTGAATCCGAAGTTTGTGGCTCAAATAGTTCCTTGCGCCGCGTTGTTGATGAAGGATTTTGCCGGGCCAATGCAGTCGCAGGTCCTGCCACAGACTTCCGCCAAATGCGACATTTAGCAATTGAATACCCCTGCAGATCCCGAATATCGGCTTGCCGTGGGTCACCATATCATTGACTAATTGCAGTTCCAATTCGTCACGCTCTACAATCACAGTCCCAAGGCCTGCCTTGGGACTCTGCTTATACAAGGCCGGATCCGGGTCTTCTCCTCCGCCGAGAATCACGCCGTCAAGTTTGCTTCCCAATGCGGCAAGAGTGCGGCGTTCTGCCGTATAAGGAATCACAACTGGAATACCACCTGCTGCCTCAACTGCACGTGCATAATCGTCTACGGAGGAAACACCCAGCAGGTTCGGTGCCGATACTTTACTTGGAATCTGGAATCTCGATGCCGTAATTCCAATTAACGGAGCCATCCTCTTACACCTCCCAACAGCGCGTTGCAAAAGGAAAGCTCTGCAGACTTCAGACTTACTCGGGTTGCCAGCTTGCGAGGTATTTAAGCTGCCTCTCACTCAACTCGTCAGTCTGAATGCCCCACGCCTCCAAGCGCATCCGCGCTACCTGAAGATCAATCTCCTTAGGCAAAGTATGCAGACCCGGGCTGTAGTGTCCGCTCACGATGTCCCGCAGGCCAAGGGCCTGCAGTGCAAAAGTCATGTCCATTACCTCAACGGGATGTCCGTCTCCTGAAGCCAGGTTCACCAACCTGCCTTCAGCCAACAAGTACACTTTTCTGCCATCGTGAAGTTGAAATTCTTCTACATTTTTTCGTACAGTTCGGACTCCGGTGCTGGCGTCCTTTAAGTCTGGTTTGGAGATTTCGACATCAAAGTGCCCGGCATTAGCCATCACCGCACCGTCTTTCATTACTTCAAAATCACTCTTTGTAATACAGTCGCGGTTACCTGTAACCGTAACGAAAAAATCGCCTTCTTTGGCAGCTTCATTCATGGGCATGACGCGAAAGCCGTCCATGACAGCTTCCAGTGCTTTAATGGGATCGACTTCGGTCACAACGACGTTCGCTCCCAATCCTTTGGCACGCATAGCAACGCCCTTGCCGCACCAACCATAACCTGCAACCACAGCGGTTTTCCCTGCTACAACCAAATTGGTAGTTCTCATAATTCCGTCCCAGACAGACTGCCCAGTGCCATAACGATTGTCAAACAGGTATTTGCAGTAAGCGTCGTTCACTGCCATCATCGGGAATTTCAGGGTTCCTTCCTTATCCATGGCACGAAGGCGAAGAATACCAGTAGTCGTCTCTTCACAACCGCCGAGAATCTCTTTGAGTTGGTCCGGCCGTTGACTGTGAATAGTGGAGACCAAATCTCCACCGTCATCAATGATGGCATCAGGATGGAAATCCAATAGTTGGTTCAGATGTTGATGATACTCCTCGTCTGTCGCTCCATGCCAAGCAAAAGCTTTCACACCCCGACTGACCAACCCGGCAACCACATCGTCCTGAGTAGACAAGGGATTACTGGCAGCAACAGCTACCTCTGCGCCTCCAGCCTGAATAGTCAGTGCCAAGTATGCAGTTTTCGCTTCCAAGTGGAGACAAATAGCGACCTTCTTCCCCGCGAAGGGCTGGTCCTTTTGAAACTGTTCTCGCACTTGGTTCAGCAAAGGCATATGGGCTGCAACCCAGTCTATCTTGCGATTTCCTTCCTCAGCCAACCCGATATCTCTAATCATAGACTCCTCTACAACGCTGCTCATCAGCCGTAACCTCCCCATACTCGTTGCTTTGTCCGTATGTACTCATAGCCGTAGTCATAGCCATACAAAAAAAGGTTCCACAAGACCTTGCACACCGTCTTCAGCAGTTATACCGTCACTGTTTGAAGTGTATGCCCTGCGGAACGCCGAACAAGTAACCTACGCAACTCCTCAGAAATCAACCATCCCAAGACTGATTTGTAAACCCTCATTCACCAGTCTCATCATAGTTTCATCTAAGTGAGTAATCTTGTCAGTAAGTCTCTGCTTATCTATTGTACGAAGTTGTTCCAACAAGATGACCGAATCCCGGTCCAATCCATATTTGTCGGCCGGGATTTCCACATGAGTCGGTAGTTTTGCTTTTTGGATCTGTGCCGTAATAGCAGCCACAATTACGGTGGGGCTAAATCGATTGCCAATATCATTCTGGATCACCAAAACCGGCCGGAATCCTCCTTGCTCCGATCCGACCACTGGCGACAAATCGGCAAAAAAAATGTCCCCTCGTTTGACATTCAAACGGCTACACCCCGCTCACTAGACGTTCGACTGTACCTCCCGCTTCTTCCTCCAGTGGAAAGGCCTCCGAGGCAATTCGTAAGTTCAGTCTTGCCATCTCCACGTAACCTTGCTGCATCAAAGCCCGAATATCCTGCTTCCGTTGTTCTGACAAGTACATTTGCATGGCTTCTCGAAAAACCTCGCTCCGATTGGTGTTTTCCCGCAACGCTACTCCATCAACTTGCTCCAGTAAATTTTGCGGAACGTAGACTACAATGCGCTTGTTAGCAGACACGCGCGGCACCTCCACTGCAAATACGTGACAGTCATACAGACCTATTATAACGATGGTAAAAAGTCGGTGTCAAAGCCAGCAAACATCAAGAACCGGATATTTCATCCAATTCCGTATAGAGGTGCAACACGCGGCTCGACAACGCACACGTCAACTCGTAAGAAATGGTACCTGCGCTCTGCGCCAGCTTGTGTACAGACACACAAGGCTCAGCATTGTTAGCGATACGGTGCTTTTGAAATGAATGCAGCAGAAATTTCTGTTGCTCTTCTTCTGTAAGACCGTCAATTTGGGCAAATTCCCACTCATCGGGAGCACTCTTACCATATATAGTAACACAATCTCCCGGTTTCACGTTGTCAATGTCCGTGGTGTCTATCATCAACTGATCCATACATACATTACCCACAACCGGCGCTTTTTTTGCATGAACCAATACATAACCTTGGTTTGAGAGATGCCTGCTGTACCCATCAGCGTAGCCAATAGGAACTGTGGCAATCCGAGTTGGACGCTTTGCCTTAAACGTTCCTCCGTAGCCAACCGTTTCACCTGCCGGAATCTCTGCAACGCGGGAAACGAAAGTATACAGATGCAAAGCTTGTTGCAAGTCTATCGGACATTCAAAATCATCGCTTGGCGGATACCCGTAGGCACTAATGCCGAGACGCACCATATCGTAGTGCCACTCTGGCACGCGCAAAGTTGCCGCGCTGTTCGCTGCATGCACAAGTTCAGGCTGGATTCCGTGTCTTCGAAAATTGTCCAAATGCGCTTCAAACCGTTCAACTTGATGCTGTGCATGATGAAGGTCGCGTGCATCAGCACAGGCAAAATGCGTAAACACGCCTGTGAGGTGAATATCAGAGCGATTTGAAAGCCATTGTGCGGCTGCTAGAGATTCCTCTTCTGACACAAAACCCAGCCTTGACATCCCGCTGTCAATTTTTAGATGAACCCGCAAAGGGCGTGAAAACGGGGGAACATCATAGCCGGACCAGTTATCTGTGACGGTAACATCAATTTCATTTTCAGCCGCCACTCGTGCGGCCACATGTGAAACACTTCCCAAAACCAAAATTCGTATGGGTGAAGATGCGCTGTTGAACAGGGGGTGGTTGCGAAGTTCTAGCGCCTCTTCCAGTGTGGCAACGCCAAGATAGTCTGCTCCCCCGGCCAGGGCGGCTTTGGCAGCCTGTATCATGCCGTGACCATAACCGTCTGCCTTAACCGCAACCAGCATCTTCACCGAGTGATGAAGGCGACTGACGACAGCCCTGACATTTTCTCTAATGGCATTTTCATCAATAATGGCAAACGTACCTCTATACATTGCTCCCGTCCCTTCAAGCACACTTTCTATTGTAATAGACGTAGTGACAAATCACCATGACGTGTCTCTAGGAAAATCTAGGGTTGTCGAACAGAAAAAGCAAAAACCATCCGCAGCTATGCGGATGGTCCACGTTTATCGGCATTATATATGTAGACCTGACGCAGGAGTATAAGAAACAAGATTTGCACAGCCAAGATGATTGCGGTCACCATCCACGATAGAACACTTAGTCCGGCTCCGATAAGACCCATACTGCCAGCTAATATGGGGCCAATCCTCAGTGTGTTTTTTCTGCTCATCCAGCCGTTTGCTTGACCGTCAAGACACCAGTGCGTTGTCATTTTTTCAGGCAAAAAAGACTCGTATCGTCTGGACAACCATACCTGCAACAATACGAAAAGAACCAACGACAATACTGATGCAATGAGAGAGCCCACAGCAATTCTAAAGCTTGTTAAACGGGTAGAAGCCGTGCTTGAGAGACTCGGT
This sequence comes from Alicyclobacillus sp. SO9, assembly GCF_016406125.1. Classification (NCBI taxonomy): domain Bacteria; kingdom Bacillati; phylum Bacillota; class Bacilli; order Caryophanales; family Alicyclobacillaceae; genus Alicyclobacillus; species Alicyclobacillus sp. SO9. The sequence continues at coordinate 4,805,599 of NZ_CP066339.1, forward strand.
ACCATCGCCCCTACGTGATTTGCCAGTGTCTTGACATTGGGAGATGAGATGAGGGCAAGTTTCCCGTCTTGGGACAGAGCCAACCAGGGATGAGTTCCTTCATGAAAGACGATAGCCGATTTCCCATTGTTTAGCCTGAACAGCCCTGTTTGAAATTGACCAATGCTGGTTCCGTTAAGGCGCATTGCCAATCCGTAGGAACCGGAAGGCGACACCCACGCTCCCGTAGTTTTCGACAAAGGCAACTCAACCGTTTGGGGCCGGGTCTTCACAATGAGGGTCGTTCCCGAAAGACGCCAGCCCGTATGTAGTGATGCAAATAGAATCCAGAAGGAAATGCCGACAGGTATGAGACCAACAAAAATCAGGATTGGTCCGGCGTTAAACCGGTTCGACTGGCTTCGACTGCGACGCCACATCACGATACCAAGGACTATGGGGAGGAGACTTACGAGAAGCATAATCCAAACACCTGCATTGAGCTTCAGAGCTTGAAAGAAGGAAAGTTCATAGGACATGGCGCTCCCTCTCTTCACAATATCTAGGACGATACAGCCTCGAACAGAGGTGTCAATTTAAACGTACTGGATTCCCAGGTAAAGTCAAGGTTGCCAGGGTGCTTGAGCGCTATTTGTTACATTTCAGACGTAAAAAAGCTGCTCTGCTCAGGAGCAGAACAGCCGCGTCAACCAATGATTCATAGTGCAGTTCTATTAGAAGTGTTATTTCCCAACTGTCCCAAGTGTTGTGATCGCAATATGCTTCATCTGGTCCATCGACAGCTTGTCGCTTGTCAGCGCAAATTCAACACCATTGTGAATCCACATGAGCTGATGCGCCTGTTCCGTCCCGTTATAAATCGCCGGAACCCCAAACATGTCGACCAATTCCCCTCCGGCAATACCGGCAACACCTGGTGTTGGCCGAAACTCTGACAATGTAAAAGCGTGTTGCCCTGTATAACGCAGCAGGTAATCGTCTGTGCTCACTTCCTGCATGTCGGAAAGCTTGTCACCCAGTCCTGTTATGGTCGGCTCAAGGTATCCGAACGGTTGCGACATGCTTGCCAGAGTGGTCTTTGCACCGCTGCCCTCGGCAATTTTCTGCGGGTTAAAATCTGCCGTCTGGAACTTTGCAGGGCTTTCAAATTTCTTGAAATCAATTGTTACAACCGCTTGGTTCTCGGCATCATAGAGCACCACTTTTTTGGGATTCAGTGTTTTTGCATCTAGCTGAACGTGCTCTTTGGTAACTACGTCGTTAGCAGGTGACACGGGCATGTCGAACTGATAAAGTCCGTTTTTCTTCTTAACAGTCACCTTGTCGCCACTGGACAACTGTTGAAGAATCTGGGTATACAGATAGATGTGTCCCTGATTCTGTGCCCAGTTTCCGTTAAACCGAAATACCTTTTGGAGTGACGGACTCACAATGAACATACCATTCTTGTTTTTGACAATGACTTGGTTGATTTTGTCCGGTGATTCTCCTAATGAGATGCGATATACATCCGGACTCTCATACCAAGTTTCAATGTAGTAGGTTTGCGAACTGTGATCCATCTGAACGGTCATGGTTGCTGTCGTCTTATAATTTTGTTTGGTCATGGCCTGTACATGGGACTGTAATTTGGGTTTCATGCTCTGGCTTGAAGGGGCACCGCAACCCGATACGAGACCAATAACAATGCCTGTTGCAACCAACCATCCGCCAATTTTTCGCATCATCCACCTCGCCTTTCTTCGACAAACATGTCAATCTTGCTGCCGTACCTGATTGAGACTGTCGAAATGAAGGCATATTGCGCGGGAAATACTTTCGACAACATCTGACGCCATAACGCTGGTAGATGAAAACTGAGACCCCGCCAGTTCACCGGCACATCCGTGCAGCCAAGCCCCGACGGCTGCAGCCTCACGAGGATGCAACCCCTGCGCCAAAAGACCTCCAATTACGCCTGCCAAAACATCCCCTGTCCCAGCCGTGGCCAAAGCCTCGTTTCCTGAAGAGTTAACCAACAGCGGGGCGTCCGGAGACGCAATTAGAGTGTGATAGCCCTTCAGCACCACGACTGCACCCGTTTTTTCAGCCAGTGTAACAGCAGCCTGTGCGCGGTGACTTTGAACCTCTTGCGTTGTCCAGCCAAGCAGTCTGGCGCATTCTTTGGGATGAGGTGTTAAGACGCAGTTGCGTCCAATTAATTCACCGTGCACTGCTGGGACCAGCCCGTCCGCGTCAATGACAGCGGGCTTATCCCAATTCTTTAGAACCCTCATCCACTGCGCTGCTTTCTGACCCAGCCCTGGTCCGACCACAATGCTCTGACAGTCTGAAAAAGCATCCGTATCAGGACCCCTGCGCAGAACGAATTCAAGTGGTGCCTGCATAGGTTCTTCAGAGGATGCCATCACAATCAAGCCTGATCCGCTTCTCGCTGCTCCTAAGCCTGCAAGAATCGGTGCTCCTTTCATTTCCCCGACAGCAATCCCTGTTTTCCCGAACGTTCCCTTGTGGGAATCTCGTTTTCGCAGCGGCCACCGTCCCCCAACTGCTTGTCGAACCCAGTGCAAGTCAACGTATTCTGCCAGCCCTGACGCAGTTGGAATATCGATGCCAATGTCGACCACATGAACTGTTCCGGAAAAATAGCAGCCAGGTGCAACTGCCGTCCCAAGTTTCTGCGCAGCAATACACACGGTCTCATCCGCCTCCACCGCAAGGCCCGGGACCTCACCCGTACTGGCGTTTACACCTGTGGGTACATCCACAGCCACTACTTTTCCGGCTCTCTCGTTCAGACTCTGCACCATGTCCTGCAACAAGCCCTCTAGGGGACGAGTTGTTCCTGTCCCAAGGAGCGCATCTACGTACATATCCGCTTCCGGAATCTGCGCCGCAGATGTTACCTCTGCAAAGGTTACGCCGGCCGCATGCGCCATCTCATACGCTGTCCGTGCATCACCGGACAGGTCGTTGGTACTCGCTGCTGAAATAACCTGGACAGATACACCAAGCCTGTGAAGCAAACGAGCGGCTATCCAGCCGTCTCCGCCGTTATTCCCCTTCCCGCACAGGACACAGACATGGGTTGGATCAGATTTTCGTACAGTGTCAGCCACTGCCTTTCCCGCATGCTCCATTAAGACAATTCCGGGTACGCATCCTGAAGTAATTGTTTGTTCGTCGAACTGTCGCATTTCCTTACTAGTTACGAGAATCACTCGTGTACCCTCCCCGAGGATTGGTATACTTATATTCCGCTCGTCCCATCAATATGTGCGTGTCCAGGGGAATGCTCGTCAATCTTTGTCCCAAATCCTTGTCAGGTCGTGGTTTCGCAAATTCGACAATTTATTGAGAGAACCTGATGGACAGCCCTACATCGTGTTGTACTTTTAGAACTTTTCCCAAATCGCAAAAGCGACAGCAGAAGTATCGCTGTGTGAAATCGACACATGCCAGGAATCACCGCTGTATTCCACACTGTCTGCGTCCAACCACTCAATCTCCAGCCCATTTTGGCCCAGCATAATGCTAATTTGTTGTGGATGCAGCGAGCCAAGGCCCAGTCCGAGCGCTTTTCCCATTGCCTCTTTGGCAGCAAAACGGCCGGCCAGAAACTCTGCTCGTCTGCGTTTGCTCAATGTTTCCCAGTAACCCAATTCAGGCCCCGACAGCAGACGTTTGGGGAATCTCGTCGGCAATCTGGTCAACGCATCCTGAATTCGTTGAATTTCGACAATATCTGTTCCAATTCCGGCAATCATTCCTGCACCTTCTTCCATCCCATTTGATACAATAGCGGCGGTATTGTCGACATCCTTTAAGACAGACCTGTCAACTGAGGAGGCATCATTTTGATAAAACAGTTTTGGCAGACAATGACTGCACTGGCTGTGCTCGTCACCGCCGTATCCGGTCTATCTCTTATGTATCTCGGATTGAGTAATATGTCATTAACACCGGCTACCAGTTACTCGGAATGGACCAACCTGCCGGTCACATTCCCTTCAATCTGGAATATCCTGCGTCCTGCCGCCAGTGCAGGATGGTTGGTAACCATTGTTGTCCTCGTCCTTCAAATACTTTTAACGGGTGGTTTTTACGGGACACTTATTCGCACAAACACTGGACAAGCGGCGTCAGTCAACACGTTCATGTCAGACGCCCTCCGTTCCTTCGGACGATTGCTCACTTGGAACATCCTCTGGGCCGCCATTTTTCTGTTAATTGCTGCAGTTGCACGAAGCCTGCCACAAGCTGCGCTGCTCTTAACGATTCTGGCCATCATTGTTCGATTCGTCTTTTTGTTCGCGGAAACAGCGCTTGTTGGCGAAGGCCGTGTGCCCATGGCCAATGCTCTTCGAACGGCAGCTGTAACACTGTTAGGACGAATGATGCAAATGATCCCGTTTGGCGTAATCGTCATCGTGTTGTCCGGCCTTGCCGAGAAACTGTTTGCATCGTTTCCACTTCTGAGAATCCCAACAGTTCTTGCGTACGCACTCGCCATGACATGGATTCTACACATGATTGTAGCGCGTTATATTTATTACTCAAACTACCAGTCAAGTCCAATCTCCAGAGATTGACTTAAAAGCAACTACTGAGGTAGTGCAACTCATACTGACACAAGAGATTGGCGCAGTGAGCAACGGCACCCGTCTCTTGCTTTCTCATCCCCCGGTTACAGAGTAAGCATCGCGTACTCAGGGCGCATACCAGCTAACGGGTTGAACGGTCATGTGCCCGTCAAACTGCGAAATACGGCGGACCTCTTGTAGAGCCTCATTTACAACACTGCGGTTTCCAACAGCAGTCACTATCAATGGCACTTCATTCCGTTTCCAAAACCAACCAGTCTTTTTGGAACTGCGCGCCATACCAAAGCCTTCTACCGCACGTGTCACAGAGACCCAGACCGCCCCCTTGCTACGCATGGCTTCTACAATGCGCTGATACACGGGGAGTCCATCACTCTGTCTCGATTCCATGACATAAACCTCCACTTTCAACCCCTCGCTAAAGTCTGGATAAAGCTCTGAGTAAGTCCACGGTACACCATCAACGGATTCTTGGGCAGAGAAAACGTCTTTCAACTCATCGCCTTTATGCACAATCATTACCCCTCTCCCTCTCAACAAACCTGTTGTATTCCTGATAAACGACCACATGTCGGAAAAATCACCGGAAAAGAGGAGCGAAAGAGCCAATTCATTTGAACCTATTTCGCTGTCCTTATGGCGTAGAAAATCTCCTCGGTAACATCCAAACGAGTGCATACAAGTCACCCCAGTCAGCGAGTACTGGTGCATCAGTTCCACAAGGTTGGCATAAAGCAACCTGCCTCCGACAGCCTCGGCTCCATTACGCAAGCCGCAAATTGCGTTTACCTTAAATGCGTCCGCTGACACTGGCATATTCGTCAGCCTCCTGGTTGCGTTTAGTGCAACCTATGCCGTGATATGGCACAATAGTGCATGTATCCAACTTAGCTGGGAAAGGTCGGGAGGATATATCCATGTTGTGGGGAAAAATACTGATTTGTGTCATTGTGGCAACAATCATTACGATAGGCATTCAACTTCGTCCAGGCGCACAAAGACCCCTGTCCCTTTGGAAGCAGAGTGCCATATTTGTTATGGGGTTGATAGTTGGAGTTGTGATGTTGAGTACACGGTCATTGTATCTGGCGGGACACTAGTAAGTACGTTACAGTCAAGTAAGTAACTTACAGTCATTCATATCTGCGGTTGTAATCTAAACTGTTTGAACCGAGATTTTGAATCATTCGGCGCTGAGTTGTGTTCTTCTCACTATCCGGCTTAACCCATTTGCTGCAATGCGGACAAACCCAGCAAGTATTATGAAAATCTTCAGTCCCAAAAGCCATGGTTTTACAATGGGGACAGATTGCAAAATGCACCATAAATCCCCCCTAAAAGGAACCCGTTTTCTTCACTTACTTAATTTAACTACTTTTGGAAGTCAGGTGCATCGGTCTTAAGACCGATCTTTTGGTTTTTTTCCTCCTCCGCGGATGTCATGTAAGCATAATAACGTTTGTGACAATCTGTAGTACACTGGAACTAGTAAATGTGTCTCAGTTACGATAAAGGGAGGAATTTCATGATTGAGTCCCGCCAAGGGTCAATTCCAATTGACCGTTACATGCATATCCGCTCAGCCTATGGACCGTCTTTCTCTCACGACGGTAAACGCATTTATTTTCTCTCCAACATCACAGGCATTCCACAAGTCTGGAAACTCGATCGCAATGCGCCGTGGCCTGAACAAATCAGCTTTTTTCCAGACCGAGTGATGGCCATGGAACCGTCCCCAAAAAGCGACAGCGCCATCGTCATGGCTGACGTCGGCGGGAGTGAACGAGCGCAACTGTTTCTGCTCGAAAATAACGGCCTGAGCACGAAAGACTTGAGTGAAGACCCTGAACACATCTATGAATTCGGTGCTTGGGATGAATCCGGATTACAGTTTTCCTACTCCACAAATAAACGCAACGGTAAAGACTTTGACGTGTACATATGCAACATTAAAACAGGTCAGCATGTCGCTGTTCACGAAAGCAACTATACAAATCATGCCGGAGCTTTCTCAACGGACGGTAAAAAACTGGTCTTTAGTAGACACAGGTCCAACATGGACAACGACCTGTTCCTTCTTGATATCGAAACTGGAAATAGCAAGTGTCTAACGCCTCATGAGAGTACTTCAGTTTACCACTCTGCTCATTTCAGCCGTGACGGCGGCAGTTTGTACTTGTTGACGAACCACGAGTCTGAATTCACAAGAGTTGCCAAGTTGAATTTAGAGACACTCAAGTGGACCTTCCTGACAGAGGATAAGTGGGATGCAGAGCTGCTTTGTCTCTCCAAGGATGGACAGTTTCTGGCATTTGCCTTTAACGTGGAGGGATCTTCGCAACTTGCGCTGTTGCCGACCCAATCGGCAAAACCTGCGTTGGAGACAAACCTGCCTAAATTGCCCGCTGGCGTCATTGCCGAAATGACATGGAGTCCCGCTGAGAATATCATCGCCATGACTATTAGCAGTCCGTTGTTTGCAACAGAAGTCTGGGTGGTCAATGTGACTCAGGGGCAGGTGTTCCGGATGACACATGCATCTGTCTCAGGAGTTCCAAAAGAAACATTTGTTGAACCCGAACTCATTCACTATGCGACCTTCGACGATAAATCCATACCTGCTTTTTTGTACCGACCAAAAGATGCCAACGGTCCGCTTCCCAGTGTCATCTACGTCCATGGCGGGCCGGAATCACAGAGCAGAAACAGCTTTAACCCTGTCATCCAATACTTTGTCAACCAAGGATTTGCTGTCCTGGTTCCTAACGTCCGCGGCAGTTCAGGATATGGCAGAACCTATGTGCATCTGGATGATGTTCGTCTACGCATGGACTCCGTGGCAGATCTGGCCGCGGCAGCCAAATGGTTGTCAGATTCCAAAACAGCCCCTGAACATAAAATCGCGGTGATGGGCGGAAGCTACGGCGGTTTTATGGTCCTTGCTGCACTGACGCATTATCCAAAACTGTGGGCCGCTGGAGTAGATATTGTGGGAATCTCCAATCTGCGCACTTTCATTGAGAACACCAGCCCGTACCGAAGACACCTGCGCGAGTCTGAATACGGAACAATTGAAGATGACGGTGAGTTTTTCGACAAGATATCCCCAATTCACCACATTGATAAAGTCTCTGCGCCACTGATTGTCTTACACGGCGCAAATGACCCGCGCGTACCCATTGCGGAAGCCGAACAAATGGTAGCAGAATTGAGGAAACGCGGTTTGCCAGTGAAATACTTGCGTTATGAAGACGAAGGGCACGGCTTGGTAAAACTGCAGAATCGCATACACGGCTACGGAGAAATTGCCCGGTTTTTGAATGAAAGACTGTAATGGAGTAGAGTAAGAATTGGTTACGCCTTAACTGATTCGGTTTTGAAGATTGGGAGGAACTGCACTTGATAGAAATACGAAGTCGCCATGAAATCAACATAATGCGGGAAGCTGGACTGGTTATCGCAGAATGCCACCAGTCGCTTAAGGACTTCATAAAACCTGGTATTACCACAATGCAGATTGACGAGTTTGTCGAAGACTTTATTCGAAAGCACAAAATGGAGCCTGCTCAAAAGGGCTATAAGGGGTATCCTTATGCCTCCTGCACCTCCGTGAACGACGTGATTTGTCATGGATTTCCGGGATCGCAGAGGTTGAAAGACGGAGACATTATTACGGTTGACATGGTTACATTGCACAAGGGGCTTCATGCTGACTCTGCATGGAGCTACGCCGTTGGTGAAATCAGCGACACGGCAAGGAAACTGATGGACGTCACAGAGACGGCTTTGTATAAGGGCATTGAAGTCTCCGTGGCGGGAAATCGAATTTCTGACATTGGGCATGCCATTCAAACCTATGTTGAAGGAGAAGGATTTTCTGTAGTTCGAGATTTCATCGGACACGGCGTTGGGCGGAAAATGCATGAAAGCCCTGAAGTCCCCCATTTTGGTCCTCCCCATAAGGGACCCAAAATTAAAAAGGGAATGACCTTTACTATTGAACCCATGGTTAATACAGGGACTTATAACGTGAGTGTCGACGATGACGGATGGACAGCAAGAACTGCTGATGGAGGGCTTAGCATCCAATACGAACACACGCTTGTAGTAACGGACAACGGCCCGGAAATACTAACGAAGCTGTAGATGATAAACCTCAACTCAACAAAGGGGCAACTCAGCGGAATCCCCCTGAGTTGCCCCTTGCTGATTCTAAAAGCGGATGTCAGCTTACTTAAATATGAACACCGAAAATGAGTGTTCCAAGCTCACCAAGGCCATACGATACCGCACCAACCATAATTCCAACCAAAGTCATTTCCAAACCGCTGACCAACCAGCCGCGAACGGTGATGATACTCTTCAGAGCACCAACAACGAAGTGAGCGACAATACTGACCGCGGCCGCTGTGACCATAGCCACCCAGCCATGCAGGAAAAAGAACGGGAGAAGCGGAACGATGGCGCCGACAAATGTCGATGCACTCCCAAACAGGGCTGAGCTCCAGGGATTGGATTTGCTGGCTTCGTGAATACCCAATTCCTCTTGAGCCATTGTGTTAAGAAAGTTCTCCTGGTCTTTGGAGACTTGGGTAGCAATCCGATTTGATTCCTCGGGCGACAGACCCTTCAGTTCATACAGCAGTTTCAACTCTTCTACTTCATGCTCTGGGTCTTCCTGTATTTCTCGCCGCTCATGACTGAGCTCGCTCTCGAGAATCTCATTCTCTGACTTTGCTGCCAACCACGCACCAGCACCCATAGAAAGCGTGCTGGCCAAGGCCCCAAAGAAACCAGATATGAGAATGGTTTGGTCGTTGTGGGCAAAACCGGCAACACCGGCTATGATTCCAAAAATAGCCCCAAGACCATCGTTTACGCCGTAGATTGCGTCTCCAACCCAGCCGCCGCTTTCTCGCTTATGCCACCGCTCTTTTCCCCACAAGCTGTTCAGCCGACGCTTTACCTGTTTAGTCTCAGGTTGCAGCATATCATCTAGCGACCCGTGTTTCTTTTCATCCTCGTTGATTTCATCAATGATACGGACAACTGCTTCGTCATCCATCACATTGCGCAGTGATTGGTACCAATTCATGTTGTTTGTCTCAACAGCTTCAATTCTCTCGAAAACTTGACCTTGAGACAGGTCTTTGATGTTAACTTCAGGAGGCTCTAGGGAGGTCAGATCCACACCCAACTCACTCAGTTTATCCTCCCACATCTTCACATGTTTGTTCTCCAAATCCGCTAACTGTTGGAAGATGTTACTCCGCCTATCATCGCTCTCCGAGTCTGCAGACAGCTGATACAAACGGGCAGCTTCCATTTCTTTTCGCCAATTTTCAATTAAAGTCTTTTTTAGGTACTCCGGATTGTTGCTATTCACGTGTGTCTCCCCTCCTTGGACTCTCTGTGACAGGATTGTTACACATACTGTTAATCATGCCCTGTCGTGTTACGATAGACAAAATAGTGACAGGGGGCTGGTCCGGGTGCCTTCTCCGCAAAGTAAGAGAATATACGAACCCCCGGATGTCTTTGACGGAAAGCGCGTCTTGGTTGACAGATTGTGGCCGCGAGGACTTCGGAAGGATAGCGCTCAAATTGATGTGTGGTTGAAAGAAGTTGCGCCGAGTCCAGATTTAAGAAAGTGGTTCGGACATGAACCAGAGCGTTTTGATATGTTCCAAAATTTATACATAGAGGAACTGAACAGCGGCACTAAACAACAGTCAGCCGTTGCCCAGCTGATAAATTGGTGTCTTGCTGAACAGGTTACGTTACTCTATGCAGCAAAGGATGAGACTCACAATCACGCAAAGATTCTACGTGATTTTGTCGACGCCAGACTCAAGTAATGGAAGTACACCTCTCCCGTCTGGCTGTTTCGAATGCAAACGCGTCTCACCTGCAAATTATCTTATCAACCTGAGTAATCGTAGTCGGCCATGAACTCTTCAAACAGCCGCACTACCTCGTCGTGCTCTGGAAACCGCGCCATTTCTTTCTTTGAAAATACTGGAGTCCCCTCGACAGAAACTTCAAATGCGCCATCTGATGACGGAATTAAAGCTACCTCTGACAATTCAGGATGGTGTTTTGACAAAACCTCCACCGCTGTTCTGGAGGCAATAGGAATATATCCGCAACTGGTGCAGTATTCAATCGTCATGCGAAATTTTTTTAATTCCACCCAAAATCCTCCCTGTCAAAGGTCCTCCCTGACCTAATGTACATAATAACAAACTATGCGTTCTTCACAATAATAGAATCCAGTAAATCTGCGACATCCTCACACCTGTCCGTTACACCCTCAAGAATCTCATAAATTTCCTTGAGTTTAATCACTGTGAGCGGGTCATGCTCGTCCCGAAACAGTTCTCTTAAGGATTCAAATAAAAGCTGGTCTCCAACTTTTTCGAGTTGATTCAATTGTGCCGTATGCGCTCTCAATTCAACTAAATTTTGTGTCTGTAAATTTGCTATGGACTGAGTGATTTCATTGACACTGTTATTGATGTTTTCAGCGAACTCATACATGACTGGTGTCGCATCTTTGACATTATAGACGTCAAACCTCACTGTCACGGCTTCCAGCCCGTCCACAATATCGTCTAGGCGGACAGCTAACGTCAGATAATCCTCCCTGTCCAGAGGTGTAATATACGTCGCATCCAACAGAGACATGAGATTTCTCGTTAATTCATCCCCAGTGCGCTCCAAGTTTCTCATTTTGGCAGTAAGGGCCTCTGGATCTGATAAATGATTCAGTCCATCTGTAAAAGCTGCTGCCGCTGATTCAATATTCTCTGAGATTTGTACGAGGTACTCAAATAATCGATGGCTTCTTTTCGGCAAAGTGGACCCCCCTGCGTAGACAGCACCTACGCGCAAACTTTTCTGTTTTTTATGCAGAATCTTGTCTATAGACAAGCATATCATTAGCTCTTTGAGGATACCATTTTGTCGTTTCCTGTCATATAGAAAAATACAGAAACATTAATGACACTTTTATCCTGCGACATCCGCTTGAGTCATTTGTAAAGGCTGCAAGTGCACAGAGGGCAAAGCAGAATTATTTTAAAGTCTCGCACAGCCCATTAAAGCCTGTCCCGGGGCAGATTCAGGAGAACGGTCCACCCCTTTTAGCGCATATTCCATAGAATACTTTATGACCCGCAGAAAGGAGGTCATCGACGTGAGGAAACATGTGAAACAGCAAAACAACAGACGAGGGAACAGGGGACAATCAAACACACAAGGCAAAGCCCGGACAATTAAACCAACCAACAGGGCTAAACCAGCCTTGCGTAATGGAAAGGATATAGATGCCGAAGAGAGTTTTCTTCCGTTACTCATGATGCTGGGCGGTCTGTGGGGAGCGAACCGACAACGGAAGGGCAACGGTGGCGGTGCCGGTACTCGAGGTGGATTTGGTGGATTCGGCATGCCTGGAGGCTTCGGTGGTATGGGTAGCGGCAACGCAGGAAGCAATGCAAACAATGGCCAGTCTGCGGGACCGGGTTTCCCGTTCAGCGGCGGATTCCCATTCGGAGGGGGCTCCCCATTCGGAGGCTTTGGCGGCTCAGACAACGCTGGAAATCCTGGAAATGGTGCTGACGGTGGCACAGGCCAGGGTTCCGGAGGCTTTGGTGGATTTCCAGGGATGGGAAACATTCCAGGGATGGGAAACATGCAGGATATCGCGAAAAACTGGCCAGGATGGGGAGGCGGCATGCCCGGAGGCAAAAATGGAGGTATGGGCGGATTCCCATTCGGAGGCGGATTCCCCTTTGGCAATCAGGGTCAAGGAGGCCAACAGTCGAGCGGAGGAAACTGGCCATTCTGGTTTTAAGACCACTAACATGGAAATGTACTAAGTGAAAGGCACCGATTGAAAGGTACTGCATGTACGCGTAAAGCTGAACTGTGAAGAGGAAGAGCACAGGTCATTCCGGATTTCCCTCCATATCAACCGTACACTCACAAAAAGGGCGCCGACCAGCCATCGGCGTCCTTTTATAAGTTGTATCTTACTCCCCATGTCTGAACAACCCCTGGTTTGTGGAAAAACTCTCTAGCTCTGAGCAGCAGCAAGCTTAATTCACCGGAGTGGTTGTACATGTGGTTGTATAACCTGGTACCAAAAGGAAGAACAGCACAAAGATAATAAGAAACACAACAGCCCACCGGGTATAACCGCCAAAGGCACCGTACATCAGTACCAACCTCCCTATTGTTCTTCTTACACAACCAACAAATGCAAGTAGACAGTGAAACGTTTGGACATTTGTCCCCGTCTCCGTGGAGCACTTCTCACCCGCCATCAAGAAGCCAGGCGAAATCTCTGCTAAAATAACCATGTAAAGATTCTAGGTGCGAATCCGCAGTGCGAGAGGTGACATGATGAAAATAATGGTTGTTGGACCAGGTCGAGTAGGAACCGCACTGGCTGTGGCCATGCAACAGGCCGGGCATGACATTGTGGGAGCACTGAGTCGGCGTACAACTGGATTGCAGGCCGATTTGTTCAAACAGCTCACAAGCGCGCCAGTATACCAGTTTCCCAGTACCGACGTGAAACCTACCACCGACCTTCAACTCATCGCACCTCCTCGCATGGGTGTTCCTGATGTCTTTCTTCTAACCGTTCCAGACAAAGCTGTGACTCAAACAGCACAGACCCTGGCTGGGGCAGGTTACTTTGATAACGTTGAGGTCATCATAGCTCACTGTGCGGGTTCAATGTCCGCAAAAGCCTTGTCCCCCGCAAATCAACCTGGTGTAAGGCGCCTTTGTTGGCACCCCTTGCAATCCATAGCGGACCCCCGAATGTCGCCCGCATGCTTTGAAGGCGTTACCTTTACGCTTGATGGTGACAAAGAGGCTGTAGCAGCAGCGAAAAAATGGGTCACAGGTCTGAAGGGGCTTCCTGTTGAGATAGCGGGTGAGGACAGAACCAGATACCACGCCGCAGCCGTATTGGCCGCAAATGCCATGACAGCTTTGGCAGCGACGGCGGCGTCTGTGTCTGGACTCGAGCACGGCATGACAGCTCTTCTTCCACTGATGCGCGGTGCAGTAGGCAATATTGAACGTTTCGGATTACCAGATGCACTCACCGGACCTGTGGAGCGAGGAGATGTGGAAACCGTAGAGGCACACCTAAAATCTTTGCAAGACAACCCCACCGCTTTCGACGTATACCGGGTATTGGGTAAAGCAACACTTGACATTGCCCGACAGAAAGGCTCACTCACGGAACAGCAACTATCGGCCTTTTTGACTTTGTTTTCGCCCGGAAAGTGAAACAGGTGGCACGTCAACTACTTGGGGGGTATGTTTGAAATGGAGAAATCTATCACCGTTACAACACTTCGGAAAATGAAACAGGACAAGCAGAAAATTGCAATGATGACTGCCTACGACTTTCCAACAGCACAGTTGTTGGAAGAGGCCGGTGTCCCTGTGCTTTTAGTGGGCGATTCACTGGGAATGGTCGTTCAGGGACACAGCACTACGCTTCCCGTTACACTTGAGGATATGATTTATCACACGCGCATGGTCAGCCGAGGTGTGCGGCGGTCGCTCATCGTTGCAGACCTGCCTTTTATGTCCTACCAAATAACAAAGGAACAGGCAATGGAAAGTGCCAGCAAGTTAATGAAGGAAGCCGGGGCACATGCGGTAAAACTGGAAGGCGGCAAAGAGCAAGCCGAAACCGTACGTGCACTTGTACATGCCGGAATACCGGTCATGGCACATCTGGGTCTTACCCCCCAATCCGTTCATGCAATGGGGGGATTTTCGGTACAGGGAAGGAATCTGCAACAGGCAAAAACGATTTTCGAAGATGCAAAAGCCCTTGAGGCAGCTGGAGCATTTGCACTGGTTCTGGAAATGGTCCCCGCCGAGTTGGCACAAACTCTAACAGAGAGACTTTCCATTCCAACCATCGGCATCGGTGCAGGGCCGGGCTGTGATGGTCAGGTTCTTGTTTTTCACGATATGACAGGGTATACATCCGGCTATATTCCGAAACATAATAAACGCTTTGCTAATATCGCGGACACAATTCGCTCCGCGGCTGCACAGTACGTTCAGGAAGTGACAGAAGGACAGTTTCCTGGAGAAGAACAGACACCCAGGCTAAAGCCCGATGAATTAGCCCGGTGGAATGAATACTTGCAGACAGATAAGGATGACAGTCCGACATGAAAACTTCAACGGATAAGCAAAGACTTGACACAACGGAAACCAGCGAAGCAGGCCTTCTCACGACAATTACAAGTATTGCTGGAGTACGAGAGTTTGTTCGTTCTGCCAGACGAGATGGGAAGATGATTGCACTTGTGCCGACCATGGGCTATCTGCACGAAGGGCATGCGGCGCTGGTAGACGCGGCTAGACGCGATAACGATATCGTCATTGCAAGCCTGTTCGTTAATCCATTGCAGTTTGGTCCCAACGAGGACTACGATGCGTATCCGCGAGACGAAGTGCGGGACAAAAAACTCCTGACGGAACACGGTTGCAACTTGTTGTTTGCACCGTCAGTCAAGGAGATGTATCCCGAACCAATGGCGACAACTGTTGAGTTGCCTGAATTGGCTCGGGTGCTCTGCGGAAAGTCCCGGCCAACACACTTTGCCGGAGTAACCACAGTAGTAAGCAAACTGTTTCACATCGTCCAACCGGACAATGCCTATTTTGGCCAAAAAGACGGGCAACAAGCTGCAATCATTCGAAAGATGGTGCGAGACTTAAATATACCAGTGAGTGTTATCTCCGTGCCGACTGTCAGAGAGGCCGATGGTTTAGCAAAGAGTTCCCGCAACGCTTACCTGACAGACGAACAGCGTATGCATGCACCGGTGTTATACCGCGCACTCACGGCAGCCCGCCAGCTTTTAGAGCAGGGCGAGCGAGATACCCGGAGACTCAAAGACACAATGCAGCACATCATTGCTAAAGAACCAGAGGTCAACCTTGATTATGCTGAGGTTGTAAGGCTTTCCAATCTTCAGTCGATAGGACATGCAGAAGGTGAAATAATGCTGGCCGTTGCTGCGTATGTCGGGAAGGCACGCCTGATTGACAACTTCCAGCTAAATGTTGGAAGCAATGATGTCACAAATCTGTACAAGTAGAAGATAAAGTAAAACAGGTGTTTTCCCGTTACTGAACCGGAAAACACCTGTTTTTAGACTGCTGTCAATACCCCAATTCCAGATTAACCTTGGTAGGCATTGGGTCCCCATTGCACCATGCATTGTAATTGTCGACAAAAACCTGCAGCGCTCTATCATAGTAGTTTTGAGAAACGCCTGCTGTGTGCGGAGAAATAATCACCTCATTCATGCCCCAGAGCGGATGCTGAGCCGGGAGCGGTTCCTGTGCAAAAACATCCAGTCCGGCTCCGGCAATTTCATGGGTTCTGAGGGCTTGAATCAATGCTTCTTCATCCACAACTTTCCCCCTGGCGTAGTTCAAGAAGACTGCGGAGGATTTCATTTCCCGAAATTGATTCCTGCCAAACAGGTGATACGTCTCATCTGTTAGAGGTGTCAGCAATAATACATAATCGCTCTTTGGCAGCATACCATCCAATTCTTCATGGCCAACAACTTCATCAAAATCGGGCATGTCCAACTGGTTCCGTTTAACGCCGATAACCTTCATTCCAAAGGCCTTGGCACGCTGCGCTACAGCTTTACCAATACTGCCAGCTCCGACAATACACAAGGTCTTTCCATGCAACTCCTGCAACAGTGGATAGTCTCGGGTCCATTCTTCATCCATCTGACTGCGCACGTTGTTATGTAGGTTCCGGCTAAACATGAGCATCATTCCCATGATTTGTTCTGACATGGGAATCCCATGGATACCGCTGCAATTGGTCAAAGTCACGCCCTGTTGACGAAACTGTGCAAGCGGAAGTGCATCCACACCTGCACTCAGCGAGTGATACCACTTTAGCTCGCTGTACTGTTGTACATGCTGAGCCGTAAACTTACGGGACGCGGGTCCTATCACAATGGGAACAGTCCCATACTTACGAGCCGCTTCATCAAGGTTTTCTTCATACGCCACAGGTTCCGGCAATTGTTGGTTTAACCAGTCAATGTGTCTGTCTGCTTCAGGAATTTTGCCTGCGATTAGAATCATTTGTGCAGCCTCCGCATCCTTGTTTTTACATTAGAGCCCTTCAAAACGACAGAATGGAGTCCTCATTCTTCCAGCGTGTCCGTGTATATCCGTATTCATGTTATCACAATTGACGCCTTCTTCTGCGTATTATCGACAGAAGGAAGCAGATGAGCAGAAAAGTAACTGCCAACAAAGATTTTTCTAAATTACCACTGCGAAATGTAGAAAGGATTGCTATACTGTGGGTATTGTGCGGCTGGACCTTCATTACTAGCCGTCTTTGTTGTGTTTGTATTCGCATAACCTATGCTGATGAACCCGTTTGGTTTTATCACAGGCTGAGCAAAGTAGGTGACAGGGTCGTGGAGAAGACTGACAAGGTAATTGAAAAGCCAACTTCATTAACGGAAATTCATGCACATGTGCTGTTTGATATAGACGATGGGCCCAGTTCACTAGAGCAGAGCCTAAATCTGTTATCTGTAATGAAAGCCCAAGGTGTGCAGCGTGTATTTTGTACGTCACACTACAAGAGTCCTCACTTTTCTGTGGAGAAAAAAACTATTGAGCAGCGCTTTGAAGCGTTGTCTGAAACCATTGATGAACTCCCGGGGAGCTACCCTATCTTAAAGCCCGCTGCCGAAGTGCGGCTCAGTCCAGAGTTGATTGACGATATACGCAGTGACGATGTCCCTACATTAGGAGAAACACCCTATGTACTCATTGAGTTTCCAGGAACGAACATACCAGAAGAAAGTCTGAATATGGTCCACGAGTTGAAAGTTCGGGGCTATAAACCTATTATGGCTCATCCTGAGCGAAATCTCGAAATCCAGCATGATCCACAGTTAGTTGACACGTTGGTCAGTATGGACATCAGCTTGCAATTAACAGCCGGTTGTTTGACGAAAAAGCAGGGGAAGCTGCACCCAGCCGATGCATTAGCCTGGGAAATCCTGAAACGGGGACGAGCGGCCGTGATTGCTTCCGATTCTCACGACACCAAATCTCGTCCGCCGACTTTAGCAGCAGCTTACGAGAATATTGCATCAGAACTTGGCAGCGAGACCGCCAACATGTTAAAAATGAATGCAAATTCAATTTGGCAGGGACAGCCAGTCGAATGCATACCAGCAATTGTTCCAAAGCGGTCGTTTCCAATACCGTTTCTCCGGAACAGGCGGGAAAAGCCATCGCGTCGATGAGACGGCACGGCACTGGGCAGCTTTAAGCTAAGCTGCCCAATGTCTCAGACAGACCAGTTTGGGCTCTATCCTGCACCACCAGCCTAGTGCTGAGCTCAAGTGTCATCCGCTGTCATCATCCGCCTTGTCAAGGACCGTTCTGCAAACTTGTCTCTTCATCAGTCCTTCGGTCACGGACAATTGATTTGTTGACTTTTTCCCCAGCAATGCCCGAATTGGCAACTTGGGTTCCAAGAATCAGAAACAGCATCGCGTACATGAAGTAAGAGAGCACAAGAGGCGCATATTCAAAGACGTTTTCCGTCAGGTTGTGAAAGAGAATAGCAAGTATCCCTGTGAGCCCGCCTGCCAACAGTACCCGCTGCCGCCTCGCTACCGTACTGCGTACCTTTTGGTAGAGAGACCGAACTAAGGCAAAATGCATTGTAATAAACAGCACCAATCCGACAATGCCTGTCTCCCCCAGGATCTTTACATAGAAGTCATCCGAATATACACTGTGCCCGTATTTAGCTGCTACTGCTCCCCCATATTGGCCTAAGCCAGCGCCGAACAAGGGGTCTTTACTCAGCTTATGAATCCCAGTCATCCATCGAGCAAAACGTCCATACTTAATGGTCTTGTGCCAATAGATAGGAGACGTCAAATCGAGAATACGGTGATGAATCGCAGGCACGAAGAATGCAACAATGGCAAAGGCAATCACGAATAACAAGAGCCGCCTGTCGACAATAATGGATAGAATCAGCGTGGACAGCACCAATGCCATCCAGGCCCCACGGGTAAAGGTAAAGAGAAGTGCTGCAAAACAAATAACAACACCCGCAAAGTAGAAGACCTTTCTGCTTTTCAATTTTTCCGACAAAGCTAGCCCCGCCAGTATGGGAATGTTAAGCGCCATATAAGCTCCAAGCTCATTTGGGCTTTTGATTACGGAAAACACTCTCGTACGTACATGTTCATGAGTGTCTGCCCAATGAGGTGGAATCGGAACTTTTGTAATGTATTGATA
Source organism: Alicyclobacillus sp. SO9 (assembly GCF_016406125.1). NCBI lineage: Bacteria > Bacillati > Bacillota > Bacilli > Caryophanales > Alicyclobacillaceae > Alicyclobacillus > Alicyclobacillus sp. SO9. The sequence goes on from NZ_CP066339.1 coordinate 4,824,570, forward strand.
AATGGCGTGAGCGCCAATTGCCACAGCGACAACAACTCCGAAATGGAGTAAGGGTCTCACGTCCTTCGGACCAATTAGAAACGGCAGTGGAAAGGTAAACAGCAGATAATAGACGTCAAATTGATAGCCTTCTAAAGCCTGAATTGGATGTGTTCTTAGCCCGGCTGCGACCAAAAATAGCCCGTAGATAATAAAAAGCAGCGCAAAAACGTGCCAGGAAAACCGCGGCGGACGTTTTCCACGTATGTACCTTGAGAAAGCTGAAATAACAAGAATGGCAAAAATGACTTTGTCCCAAGCATGACCTGCAACAGGAACAAACCTACGCAAAGAATAGTCTATTACCGGGAAAGCCATGAGAGCATACACAGACCACCGGACTAGTCGGCTGTCGTCCAAGCTGGGTTGATATGTATCTGCTTCTAGATGTGCTCGTCTCAGACTCTTCATCTTTATCAGCTCCATTCGTACTGCCTTTCCCCGAATTCTCTCTATATGCTTCACGCATTATACCACAAGCCCCAACACGATTTTCCACATGTGATACCTCTAGCGGAGGATTCCGTGTGGTCTGTCGAGAATACTAACGAATAGTAAATAAACGAAGCAGCCATCGCCGCAGCCATCACCTCCTGGGACACTGACTTCTGAGATTCTATTCATATGCAAAGGCAGGAGTTAAAGAGATATGAATACTTTAAGAACCAGACTGGTAAGGGCCGATTTTCCTATTATCACAGTGGTTTTGATGTTGTCCGTGTTTAGTTGCATTGCAATATACGCCGTTGAATTGGCAAACGGCGGCTCTCACAGCGGATGGATAAAGCAAATGATGTTGGAGTCGGTAGGTTTTGTAATAATGTTGGCAACGATGTTTTTTGATTTCCGGATAATGAGAAAAGTTGGTTGGTATATCTATGGTCTTACCATTGTACTTCTAGCCGCTGTCTTTGTCATAGGAAAAACGATTAATGGAGCTCACTCATGGATAGGATTGGGTTCCATTACATTTCAACCTTCCGAGCTAGCAAAACTGGCAATGGTTGTAGTCATCGCAAATTATATGGCGAGAGTAGAGGAATCAGATTCCCCGAGCTATGGCATGAATCATTTTCTCCCTCTTGTTTCCATCATGTTGATGCCATTCGTATTGACCTATTTGGAACCTGCTTTAGGCCAAGCGATTGTGATATTCGCGACATTCGCTACGATGTTTGTCATGTTTATAAAAAACAGTTATTTCGTCCTTATATTTGTTTTCTTTGTCCTTTTCATCGGTGCTACCGTACTCATTGCTGTAGATTATTCTAACCAAGCGGTTCATTTTATCAATCAGGTACTCGTTGGACACCATATTTTAAAATCGTACCAGGTTGATCGTATCATCACTTGGTTGAATCCGTCTGCACAACTGCAAGGTTCTGGATTTAACGTCCACATGGCACGAATAGCGATTGGCTCTGGAGAAACATTCGGACGCGGGATCATGGCTTCGAGTGGTGTGTTTGTCCCCAATCAAACCTCAGATTATGTTTTCAGCATCATCGGCCAGGATTTTGGGTTTGTCGGAAGTGCCATTTTGATATTCCTGTTTCTCATTTTGGTCTACAGACTCATTCGTATAGGCAGACAAACCTCTGACGTCTTTGCAATGTACTACACAGTCGGAATTACGGGTATTATTGGAGTTCAGGTATTCGAGAACGTCGGTATGGATTTGTACATGAGCCCTTCGACCGGAATTACTCTGCCATTTGTAAGTGCCGGCGGTACTTCTTTGTGGGTTTTTTATTTTGCGATTGGCTTGGTTCTCAGTGCAGGAATACGGAGCAAGGAAAAAATAACCTATTAGCATGAATCCCATATTGGTATTCCGTCCGAACCAATTTGTGTTGCGTCCTCTCCTATTCTAATTATCATGGGTATTCTGCTATGCTACCTAGTGTCAGGTTTTTGCTGAGGTTATTAAAATCTTGAACAAGAAAAGGGGCATGTTATGAGAGGCTTTTATGTTGGACGTGACCGGATGCTTACCTTCCCTCAGTGGGGAGGACGATTGTATGCACACGCTCACGATCAAGGACTCATTATGTCACAGCTTATGCAGGACGGAGTATTTGAAGTTGGACTTACAAACTTTTTGATTAAAAACCTGAAGCCTGGGAATACGTTCATTGACGCTGGAGCCAATATTGGTTATTTCACAGTACTGTCCGGTATACTAGTGGGAGAAAAGGGAAAAGTCATTGCGTTTGAACCAAGTGAAGAGAACTTACATGTTTTAAAAGATAATGTCGGCATGAATATGCTAAATCCTCGCACCGAGATACATAATAAGGCTATCTATTCTGAGAATACCACCCTAAAATTTTATGTTTCAGAAAAGTGGGCTGGAACCAATTCCATCAACCAGCACGATGAAGAATACTTCAAGTATTTCGCAAATGATACCATCACTGAAGTCGAAGTGCAATCAACTACTCTGGACGAAACCGTCAAAAGGATTGGAAAGGTAGATTTCATTAAAATAGACATTGAGGGAGCAGAATATCATGCGTTTTTAGGCATGATGGAATCCTTGATTGAGAGAAGAGTCAGCTCGATTATTTTCGAACTAAATCAGCGCATGCTCGGAGACTATTGGGATGAGTTGAAGGTTTTACTCAACGCCTTACAAGAGAAATACGGCTACACGTTCCATACGGTGGATGACGATGGCTTACTGAATCAGATTTCCCTTCCACAACTCTTTTCAAATGCGTTTATTGACGCTGTGATTATGACAGCGTAGTTAGCGTACCAAACCACAAGTCTTTGATGGGAATCCAGACCTGAGTCCACCTTGCTGCAACCCCGAGGGTACCCGTCTCCGGGGTTGCCTGAGAACAAATAAGCCGCGGCGGCTAGACTTCGCCGTCGCGGCTTATCGATATGACCTTAGTCGCTCGCGACCTTTGGTTTCGTTATCGCATGGGTTCTACCAACCGAGTCCAGCAGCAACAGCAACAACGGCACCTACGACAATACAGTAGTACGCAAACGGACGAAATGCGCGAATTTCGTGCGTGTTAAAGTAGCGCATCAGGAACCATGTGCTAAGAAATGCTACAAAACCTGCAAGCAGACCTCCAACGAGCCCGAAGTGAATCATTGCAGTGTTGTGGCTGTGCACCATTTTCGGTACCTCAACAACACCCGCGCCCAAGATGATTGGGGTTGCCAGCAGAAAGCTAAACCGTGCTGACGCCTCATAACTGAGTCCTGTCAGCATACCCGCACTCATAGTCACTCCGGACCGAGAGAAGCCGGGAATTAAAGCCAAAACTTGTACACACCCAATCAAAAAAGATTGAAAGTAAGTAACATCGGTGGTGTCCTTGCTGCGAGCGTGTTTTACCAGCCGGTCGACCAGAATCAGCACAAGCCCGTTTACAACGAGGAATATACCAGCGGACGCAGGGTCTGAGAACAACCTCCGAAAGAAATGTTCAAACAGTTTCCCAATAATGGCCGCGGGAATCGTTGCAACAACAATCAGGCCCAGCAAACGCCTTTGCTGTCTTCGACCCGACGTGAACAAAGACAACAGTAGATCCACCCAATCACGCCAAAAGAAAATCAACAGAGCAGCCGCCGTTCCCAAGTGCAACATGACAATAAACGGCAGAAAATCGTTGTTGCCCGAAATCTGAGGCCAATGCAACACAAACGGCAATATGACTCCGTGAGCTACGCTACTAACCGGAAAAAGCTCCGTAATTCCCTGAACAAGAGCAAAAATCACAACTTGCATCCACGTCATTATTTCTTGGCTCCTTTTGCGGTAGAACTGGTGGTGAGATAGAGTTTTGATAGTAACCTTTACTTGTTCAACATGCAGTGGTGTTTCCCTGCCAAAAAGGACCGCATCCGACAAAGTTTTTATGAGTTAAATCCTAACAAAACAAAATTCCCCGCTGACAGTAAACCATTCGTGGGGAATTATATCAAGAAACGATAAGCATTTGATGTTTCAGTTCTTCTGTACGACTACAGTGATGTGCTGGTGCCCCGCAGGAAGCTTAATAATGAGCGTCTTATCATCTTCATTATACGCTGTTCCTTGAGTTCCCTGTCTCAGTTGTTCCAACGACAATCGTTCCAACACCCGTTGTTCCACCGCTCCCTGCTTATCGTTCGCGACCCAAGTTACTGTTGCCGTGGCTGCACACCCGGTTACGACAATAGGATACCCATTATTCCCCGAAAGTGCTTGGTGCTGTACCTCGATTTTTATAACGGCTTCCTGTGCAGAGTCCTGAACGGTTATGGCAGTCTGGTTGTAAACACCGTCCTGATACGCAAAAGTCGTTCCGTCGTCTTCGTACAGTTCAAAAACCGTCGTCCTGTTCACATCATCTTGAACTGTATCATCCATGCGAGCATCTGATTCAGCCTGTAATGCAGACTCAGACTTGTTGTCCAGATACACGTGGAGGAGCGTATTTTGGTCTAAGCCCGAAGGCTCCGCGAAAGCTGCCGGTAATGCCCCATCAAATGTCCCATTAGCATCATCCATCGGGATGACGGCGCCGCTGCGGATATACAGTGGCATGGTATCGAGTGGTGCTTCAGCCAAAACATGCTGCCCGCCTTCATATCTCTTACCCGTCCAGTAGTTCACCCAAATCCCTTTCGGCAGATAAACGCTGCGGTGTCTTGTGTCAGGGCGATAAACAGGTGCCACAAGGACATCCTTGCCCACCAGAAACTCATCAGACAGATTGTAAGTGTTGACATCATCGGGATACTCCAAAACCAAAGGACGCATAACCGGCACGCCTGTTTCTGAGGCCTCTTTGAACAGGCTGTAGAGATACGGCATGAATTGATAGCGCAACTGAATATACCTTCGGACAATCCCTTCTATTTCTTCCCCAAAGGACCATGGCTCTTGGCGCACAGTGTCCAAAGCACTGTGATTTCTAAAGAATGGGAAGAAAGCCCCCATCTGTGTCCAGCGTGCCAGCAGTTCTCCTGACGCGTGGTGTGCGAAGCCCCCTACATCGGGTCCGCTGAAGGTGACTCCGGACAAGCCTAGGTTTAAGACCATGGGCATCGCCATCGCCATATGCTCCCAGAAGCTGCGGTTATCTCCGGTCCAGACAGCTGCGTACCTTTGAATGCCTGCATATCCCGATCTCGTTAGTACAAACGGCCGCTCTCCCCCGAGACCGTCTTTAAGTCCCTTGTAAGTCGCCCGTGACATGAGGGTGCCGTAGACATTGTGCAGTTCCTCGTGTGTCTTCGGGTTACCGTTGTTGTGGTGCATAATGTGCCCCGGCATCGTTTTTGACTCATTGAAGACCGCTGGTTCGTTCATGTCGTTCCAGATACCACGGACACCAAGGTCAGTGTAGAACTGCTGGTTCTCACTCCACCACTGTGCAGTTCTGTCATCCGTAAAGTCAGGAAACGCACTTGCACCCGGCCAGACGTCATCAATGTAGATGTCGCCTTCCAGTGTTCTGCAGAAGTGGTTCCCTTCTACGCCGCTGCGGTAAATTGAGTATCTGGCGTCCTGTTTTACACCGGGATCGACAATCGGAACCACTCTGACCCCCATCTCCATGAGTTCATCCATCATCGCTTTGGGATTGGGAAATCGCTGCCCGTTGAATGTAAACACGCGGTAATCCCGCATGTAATGGATGTCCAGGTAAACAGCTGACAACGGAATCCGCTTCGTCCGGAAAGTCCGAGCCAATTCCAACACTTCATCCTGACTCATATAGCTGTAGCGGGATTGATGGTAGCCCAAGGCCCATTTCGGCGGGACGGGCATCCTGCCGGTAAGTGCGGTGTAGCGACGAATGACATCCTTCAAGAGAGGGCCCGTAATGACATAAACATCCACTCCGCCTGTCTTGGTCCTGACTTCAAATGCATCCTCAAACTGACGCATGTCAAAAGTTGAGTGCCCTGTGTTATCGAGAAACAGGCCGTAGGCCTGGTTTTGGTCAAACGGGATGAGAAAGGGTATTGAAACATACAGCGCCTCGATTTCCGGAACATGAGGGGCATAGACGTCCGAGTTCCACATGGTGTAGGACTCCCCTCGTTTGTCAAGAAAACTGGTCTTTTCCCCCAGTCCGTAGTAATGGGTTTGCGGGTGTGCTGCTGCGGATAAGCCCGCATTGCCTTCTGTTGTTTGATAAAACTGAAGGCCCTCCACGGCGCGCTGGCCTGTATGGGTCACAACTTCACACGTACTGTCTTGTAAGTGTACGACTGCCGTCACATCCGCCCACTTAACAGTCAGCCGATTCAAATCCGCATCTTCATCAACCTCAAAATGTCTGCTTTCAAATTCCTCAATTACGGCAACTGAAGTCGACAACTCAGGGTGCGTTCCGGTAAACAGTGTAAACCGAACCAGTTCCTTGACAGGAGACGAAACCGCGATGTTTCCGTGCTCACAGTAGAGCAGCACACCTTGTTTATCTGCCTGATAGCCCAGCACACGCCCTAATGTCGCTGTTGAACCTTCCATTGTTTGAGTCCCTGTCTCAACTGCCTTATCGGGACGAATTGATTCACTTGTTTCCATGCCTGCACCTCATCCACTCTGCAATTTATCCTGATGGTGTTTGTCTGAAAGGGGCGCAGCAGGTCTCGGAGCACCCTTTTCCTCAGCTTTCAGTTCCAATCTTTGATGTTATCTATGGTTCCCATATCATGCAAGCTCCCGGACTAAGCTTATCAGCTTCTTCTCCGGGGATGGCACCTGCGGAACGTCTAACGGATGAACTGTCGAACAAAACCTTCCCGTGGCAACTGACATGACAACTTGCATCACCGGTGTTAAAGGCCACGTGAACCGCTGTTCCGTCGTGACCTCTGCGCAGATATTCCACGTAAGTATCTGTCGCTGCGACAATTTGCAACTCAGTCGTTTGCAGCGCGGGGTGATTCCGCCTTATTTGAATCAGTTTCTGCACCGCGCCGCGAAGTTGGAGGTTCTGTTTCGTGCTGTCCCAAACCATGCCGGCTCGACAGCCTGGGTCTGTTTCTCCTTCCATCCCTATCTCATCACCATAATAAACCATGGGAATACCTGGGTAGGTGAATTGGTAAGTGAATGCCCGAAGGACTGCGTCCTTGTCGCTTTTGGCATGTGTCAGTACCCGCTCTGTATCATGACTGCCAAGCAGGTTGAGTCCGGCCGACGCAGCTTGTACCGGGTACAAATGCAACAGTTGCACAAGCTTCTGTGCAAATTCAGTTCCTGTCAAAGTCTTATCTACCAGGAACCCTAAGCCATAATCACGGAATAAGTAGTTCATGACGCCGTCAAACTCATCGCCTCGCAGCCACGGTAGACTATTATGCCAGACTTCGCCGAGAATCAGTGCATCAGGCTTAGCGGCTTTCACGGTGGTGCGGAACTTGCGCCAGAAAACGTGATCAATTTCGTTCGCCACATCCAAACGCCAGCCGTCAATATCGAATTCCCGAATCCAGTAGGCAGCCACATCCAGCAGGTACGACTCAACCTCAGGATGAGCTACATTTAATTTAGGCATTCCTGCCAACTGATTGGAGAACGTTTCATAGTTGACGTTCTCCGTGTCAAGACGCTCTCCATGAATAAAGAACCAGTCCCAGTACGGGGATGCTGCACCGTTTTTCACCACATCCTGAAACGGTGCAAAACCCGCGCCGCTGTGGTTAAACACAGCATCCAGCACAACCCGGATTCCGCGTGCATGCGCGTCCTCAACCAAGGCACGAAAATCGTCTTTTGTACCAAACTGAGGGTCAATTTCATAGTAGTCGGACGTATCATACTTGTGGTTGGACTGCGCTTTGAAAATAGGTGTAAAGTAAATCATGTTGACACCTAGGTCGGCCAGGTAATTCAGTTTTTCACGCACACCCGGAATATCTCCGCCAAGCATGTTGCTCTGGGTGGGATCAGCGTCCCAGTCGTCTGCGCCGTCCGGGGTCAAAGCGTCGTCGCCATTGGCAAATCGCTCCGGGAAGATCTGATAGCACACGGCATTCGCTGTCCATTCGGGGACATCAAAAACATCCCGTTGGCACAGATACGGCAGTTGAAACACACCTGCACGTTCAGAGTTGTCACTGAGCCCTGACTCGCCCAACCAAAGACTTTCCATATCTTCATCTGCGGAGTCACTCTGAGGGTCCATACGAACTTCTGCGCTGTGTTTCAGTTCAAACGTGTATTTCAATCGGCTGGTCGGAATCTCCACGTCGGCTTCGAACACATCAAATGTACCGTCTTCACCGACATACTTCATACTCTGGCATGATTGCAGTTTCATTTGGTAACGGTCTCCAGAATGGAGCTCAACATGATGAACAGCTCCCCGTCCAACCAATAGGACGATACGAGCTGTCGTTTGATTTAAAGCATATGCGAAAGGCTCATAGGGTTGATGGAGTACCCTTAGATCCATGTGAATTCCTCCTTGATTCAAGCAAACTGGCCCTGCAGTGTTAAGGCAGCGGTGACGACGTATTGAGATAGGAAGCACCGCACGAGTTGCGAACAACCAATTCCGTTCGGATGGTTTTGTGTTGAGGCTCCAAATCAGAGTTCTTGATGTGCTCCAACAGCATATTTGCGGCGGCCGAACCCAACTCGTGCATGTGAACTCTCACACTGGTCAAAGACGGATTAGCGATTTCAGCCATGCGAATGTCGTTAAATCCGACAATCGCCAACTCTGACGGCAAGTGGTAGCCCAACTCGGCAGATGCACGCATTGCGCCAAAAGCCAGTACGTCGTCCGAAGCCAGGACCGCTGTAGGACGATCAGACGAAGCCAAAAGCCGCATCATACCCAGATAGCCGCCCTGCTCGAGAAAAAAGCTGGAAACCTCCAATTGCGCATCAGGTTCTAGCTGATAGTCGCGTAATGCGTTCCGGTAACCTGTGACTCTGTCCAACGTGACCACCAAATCAGAGGCACCCCCGAGGAAGCCAATGCGTTTATGCCCAAGCCGGATTAAATGCTCCGTTGCTTTGTAGGCCGCTGATACGTTGTCATTGTTCACGGTAGAAACGGAAATTCCGTCGGGCGCTCTGCCAAGCAACACCGCCGGAAACTTCTGCTGCTCAACCAACTTCAGCACAGGGTCATCTTGTTTGCTGCTGAGCAGAAAGATGCCGTCAACGCGGCGGCCGCGAATAACCCTGTCGATTGTATCTGTATCTGGCCCTGAGGTGAAAAGCACAATGTCATAGCCATTCTCATTCGCAACTTCACTGACACCGCTCATCATTTGTGCAAAGAATGGATTCTCAAAAAACTCATTGCCTCCGTACGGCATCAGAACGCCAATGGCGGAGGTTGTATTTGTCACCAAGCCCCGAGCAAGGGTGTTGGGATGGTAGTCTAGATGTTCCAATACCTCGCGGACCCGCCGCTTTGTCGCTGCTGATATACGCGGTGAGTCAGCCAGCACCCTCGATACAGTTGACGCAGACACATTGGCCATACGCGCAACGTCTTTGATTGTAGTCATTCCATACCCCTCCCCGGGACCGTACGCCTTCTTTTCTATACTCGTTACCTCTCTCGTCTCACAATTAATAATTATACTATAGCTCTAATTATCCTTTGACCGATCCCGCTACCAGTCCGGATGCTACATAGCGTTGCAGCAACCCAAAGATTACCGTCAGCGGAACTGCTGACAGAAGTGCCGCTGCCGCGAACTCTCCCCAACTTTTAGCAAATTTTTGACTGATCATCCCATACATCCCCACACCGAGTGTATAGTTGTGGGGCGATTGAAGTACAGTTCCAGCAATCATGTATTCACTAAAGCTTCCCATGAGGGTAAACAGAAAGATTACTGTCATCATAGGTTTGGCTAAAGGCAACATAATTCGCACAAATCTCTGCCACGTATTTGCTCCGTCAATAATTGCCGCTTCGTCTAATTCCTTCGGAATCGAGTCGAAATAGCCTTTGAGCAACCAGATGTTAAATGCACTGCTGCCAAGGAGTACAAAAATGTACGCTGCTAAGTTGTCAATGAGGTTTAACTTCGCCAACCCTGCGTAAATCGCGGCAATAGCCAGGAAGTTTGGAAACATCTGCAGGATCAAAAGTGTCATCAGACCGTACTTTCGTCCCCAGAACCGAAGTTTTGAAAATGCAAACGCAGCTGATGCCGTAAACACCAACTGGCCAATTCCAGTAGCCAGTCCAACGAAGAGACTGTTTCGTACCCAAATCAGAAACCCACTGTCGGCAAACAGTTTCTTGTAATTTTCGAACGATGGATTCGAGGGAAACAGGGAAACAGAGAAGTATGCGTTGGACGGGTTAAACGATGCTTCCACTACAAACCACATCGGTATTAACATGACAAGAATCACAACCCAGATAATCAAGCGGGAAGACCACAGGAGAGTACGCTCACCAGGAGCCATAATATGTTGATCCTCTGCCTTTTTCCTCTTTGGCATTGCTGTTGCAATTGGATTGCCCACGGCTCAATCAACCTCCTCAAAGGCCTTGGTGTACCTCATTTGAAGAAAACTCAGTATTGCAACGATAACAAACAAGATGATAGATATGGCTGACGCTAAGTCGTATCTGCTGAAATTCAACGTCATTTTATATGCAGCTGAAGCTAGGATGTCCGTGTGACCGACGAACTGGTTATTCGATCTTGCAGGGCCGCCATTGGTTAGGAGATATACCGCGTTGAAGTTGTTAAAATTGAAAGCAAATGCCGGAATAATTAATGGAAGCGTGATCTTCCAGATTTCAGGTACGGTAACGAATCGAAACTGTCTCCACCAGTTTGCTCCGTCAATAGCACTGGCTTCGTACAACTCGTGTGGGACAGCTTGTAGCGCACCAAGAGAAACCGTCATCATATACGGAAAGCCAGCCCACACATTGACACCGAAAATCGCAACTTTGGCCCAAAATGGATTCTGAAGCCAAGGTACCCTTGGTATACCAAAAGCATGCAACAATCCGTTGATTTGACCGTATGCGTCATTTAACAGTCCCTGCCATGCAAGCATGCTGATAAGCGCGGGCACTGCCCAAGGGATAATCAAAAGAGCTCGGTAAACTGCTGCTTCTTTCATGTTTCTGTTGTTAAGAAGCAAAGCTAGAAAAAGCCCGACAAAGTAGTTCAAAATAGTGACGCCTGCCGCGTACTCAATCGTCCAAAGCAGTGTCGGAAGAAACAGAGTCGACAACGGGTTGTCGGGATTCAGGAGCTCCTTAAAGTTTTTAAGGCCCACAAAACTGTAGTGCTGGAAGTGCATTGCATCATAGTTGGTGAACCCGATATAGATAGTGTAAAGAATAGGCAGCAAGCTTAGGATAGAAATCCCTATAAGTGCCGGCGACAAGTACGCGTATGAGATCCATTGGATCTTGCGACGCTTTTTAGGCAACTTCTTTGGCCCGCCGTTCGCAACTGCCTGCATATTTGCACCTCCTCTTTCGATAAAAGAAGGGCCGGGTCATCAATCCAACCGGCCCTCGCTGATTTGGAAATTATGAGCCCTGTACCTGAATACCCTTTTTAATGTTTTTCACGAAGTCATTTGCACCAGTCTGTGGTGATACCTTGCCGTTAACAATGTTCTTGATAACACTCATCGCACTCCAGGCTGCTTGCATTTGCGGAATGTTCGGCATTGGAACAGCAACTTTTGTCTGGTCAGCAAATGCCTTAAACATCGGTGACTGCTGTACTACTGATGAGTTTTGTAATGATTTTAGAGCTGGAATTTGTTGAGCATCGTTAAACAATTTCTGCTGTGCAGCCTTATTTGTCAAAGCTTTTGCCAAACTCCAATCTGCAGCCTGGTGCTTGCTCTTTGCATTGACAATTGTAGTCTTGACACCCATAAACGGAGTTGCTGGTTTGCCGTTGGGAAGTGTCGGCCAAGGTGCAATCCCGAAGTTCACACCTGCTTTTTTCACATCAGGAATATCCCAAGGGCCGCTGACATACATACCGATTTTACCTGCGATAAACTTAGACTTTGCAACAGCACCCGTGACACTTGGGTTCATCCAGTGATACTTGGAGTCCATTTGACGCATCAAGGTGAATGCCTGCACTGCACCAGCATTATTCAAACCTATATCCTTGGGATCCAGCGTTCCGTTATTGCTCTTAAAGACGTAACCGCCAAATCCGCCAATTAGTGCATAGTCATCGTATAAATTCGCTTGGTCGTACATAAAGCCGTGGGCGTTCGCGTCTTTCACAAATTCAGTCCAGTTCTTTGGAGGTGTCTTTATCATTTTCTTGTTGTAGAAAATTGCTGTTGTTTCAACCTCCATTGGGATGGAGTATATTTTGCCGTTAACCGTAACGGCATGAACTACAGATGCATTGTATTTACTCGGGTCAAAATCAGCCTTTGGTACTGGAGATAGAAGACCTTCCTGTGCAAACAGTCCATTATTGTCATGCGGCATACCATATAAAACGTCCGGACCCTTACCTGTTCTCGCAGCCGTCGCATAAAACTTAAAGCCGTTCGGATTCTTGTGCTGGTCAACAATCTTTACAGTATCGCCATGTTTCTTTGCCCAAGCATTAGCAAGCGCTGTAACGTCTTTTAGGTTCGGACCGCCTTCCCATACCCACAGTGTAATCGTTTGTCCTTTTGGAACAGACGCTGCTTTGGTTGAATTCCCGCTGCTGGAAGTGCCGTTTGCGGTACCGCACCCAGAGACCACTCCCGCCAGAGCTAATGCTGCAAAAGTTCCTGTTGCTGCTGATTTCCACCTTTTTTTCATCACATCTTCCCCTTTCTGATGGTACCATTGAAATGCTGTTTGCAGCTTGCTTATCAGGTCCCTCAAAAGCCTCGGAAGTGCTTTGCAAGTTGTGCAAACGTTTGTCTTAGATTATATAGTTTTTCTATTTAATAATGCAAGCGCTTGCGCGTGAACTTTTTTAAAAAATCCTGTCACAATGATATGCAGAATGTGCCAAAACAACTTGCACAAGAAAGCGCCTCCAACTGGAGGCGCAACAGATAACAGGAAGAACAAGTCGGACCCGAATTCCCTCAATTACATCTTGTAAAAGCATACACAAGCCATTAACCAAACAGCTTTGCAAGTCCGTAAACCACCACAAATGACAGAATAAATGAGCCCACTATCATGCCTGTCCAGAACAGCCAACCGCGAGAGGCGGCATCGGATGCCGGCGCTGCTGCGGGCCGTTTCGGGGGACTGACGCGCTGACTAGGACGTGTGTGTTCTTGCGGGATAGTCCGCGCTGATTCGTTTCTCGGGTTATGTGTGTTTCTTGGACTCCTCGTGTTCCGCGGGTTTCGCTCGTACAACTCGTTTGGTTCATTTTGCATATATGCCGGCCCTGAAGCCATGTGTTCTGGTTCGATTCCGACTTCTGTGGCCGAAGTCTCAACGCCAAGCATTTGGGCAAGTTCGTAACTATCCTTGCACCATGCCAGTCCTAGCGGCGTAAACAGTTCTGCGCCGCGCCGATTATAGCCAGCGTGTTCACCACGATAAAGAGCTATGAATCTCCCGTTTTCCCGGGCTATTTCAAGTGCTTCGTGCAACATTGGTGTTTCTTCACCAGGATGGGCTCCGCTCACAGCTTCCAGCGTCAAAGGACCATATTCCGAATCTGGCTGTTGCTCTGAGTTTTTCCGTGCAATTGCAGGCGAATCTTCAAAACGAACATAGACTCTGTATTCCACTATGTCTCACCATCCCTAAATATGTACCTTGTCTAACTATAAAACAACTTGCCAAGAAGGTATAGTCAAATACACTTCGTTTCCGTTGCTCGGCGTCGTGACATGCAAAAGCATAACACTGGACATGCTAACCAAGAGTCTGAATCGGAGGTTACCACCATGTCTACACGCACAAGAGTCCTGCTTCGTTCCCTCTTTGGGTTGGCGCTTGCAACAAGTTGCACTTCAATACCCCCGAGTCCCCATGCTTATGCGCTTGCACGGCTTGTGACGCCGTCCGACAACACATTGAGAGACCACCTGTTTCCCGTAAAAAGCCGGCAGTATTATGAGTCCCGAGGTGAAGCCGTGTGGAATGTGCCAACGAAAGAACGCGCCGTAGCCATTACTTTTGACGACGGTCCAAATCCAAAGTTTACTCCGCGTGTTTTAAAACTGTTGCACAAGTACCGTGCACACGCAACATTTTTCGTAATTGGAGCCAACGTGGACCAACACCCTGAACTTGTACAACAGGAAGTTGACGAAGGTCATGAAGTAGCAAATCACACATACAATCACAAAAACATCCGTACGCAAAGCCAAGATGAGTTAGAAGACGAAATTGAACGAACTCAGCAGAGCATTGAACGAGCTGCCGGAAAGCGGAGCATATTATTTCGGCCGCCGACAGGCTACTACAGTTCGACCGTAATTCAGGCAGCCAAGGAGCAAGGTTGTCTTGTCGTCATTTGGTCATGGGATCAGGACACACGCGACTGGGAACGCGAAACCACTGCTGACTCAATTGTACAATCCGTCCTCTCCCACTTGCATAACGGGGATATTATTTTGTTTCACGACCGGGCAGGCGATAGAAGCGAAACACTGCGGGCATTGCACAGAATCCTTCCAGAACTGCAGGAAAGAGGATACGAATGCCTCACTGTGTCGGAATTATTGAGACTGAAAAATCCAACTCAGACCAGTCCGGACGCATGAGCATAACACAGCACTTACATATAGAGTACGAAAATAAGCATCCTTGAGCCTTGCAGTGGTACAACGGCATAGTATATAATCCCTATCAACTTAGTAAACTATAACTCCTTGTGCACATAGTGAAACTAGAAATTCAGGAGGAGGCGAAGTATGGAAGAACAGCTCAAAAAAGTACTGCGGACACCGGAAGTCTTGTTTATCGGTATGAACGGAGTCATCGGCGGAGGGATTTTTCTGCTTCCTGGAAAAGTGGCCAAAATCGCAGGCCCGCAGGCTGTCTGGGCCTATCTTGCCGCTGGTATCATTGTGACACTGATTGGCTTGGCTTTCGCTGAAGCAAGCAGCATGTTTCAACGTACCGGCGGAGCACTGGTCTATGCAGAAGAAGCCATGGGAAAAACCGTTGGTTTCACAGTGGGCTGGATGGCCTGGCTCACCTATCTTGTGGGTTGGGCAGCTCTTTCCAACGGGTTTGTCAAGTATTTAAGTACACTGTTTCCAGGAGTAGCACCGTACAGAGCACTCATCATTTTTGTCGTTGTAGGATTTCTCTGTCTTTTGAACACGTACGGTGTCAAGAACGGATCGTCTATCATTACATTCTTCTCGATTGCCAAGTTAATTCCGTTAGCTGTACTTATCTTCGTAGGTGTCCTGTTCGCGGGCGATCCCGCTTTACACTTGGTCCCGGCAGGAACGGGCAGCTTTGGCAAAGCAGTGCTGGTCCTTATTTTTGCCTACGGGGGCTTTGAAATGGCCACCATTCCGTCAGGTGAAATGGTGAATCCGCGCAAGACAGTGGCCATAGCGGTGCTGGGCACACTCACAGGCGTTACGTTCTTTTACATGCTCATCCAATATGCGGCACAGCGCCTGGACCCGAATATCGCATCGGCCGGAGCACCTTTGGCCACAGCAGGCGGCGCCATGTTTGCCGGAGGTTTGACATTCATGACCCTGGGAGCCGTCATCTCCATTTTCGGAACAAAAAGCGGTGTTGCCCTTGCGGCCCCCCGCTCTATCTATGCGTTGTCTTGGAATGGAGCTTTACCCTCTATTCTCGCAAAAGTACACCCGCGGCTGAAGACGCCCTATGTGTCTATCTGGCTTACAGGAATTTTGGTCATGATACTTGCCATAACGGGATCGTTCACGCATCTCATTCTATTAAATGTGGCTGCAAGACTCTATGAGTATTTAATGGTATGTATCGCAGTCATTGTGCTCCGCTATCGCAAGAGCGACGTGGACCGTCCCTTCACACTGCCCTTTGGCATCTTCATTCCAACCGTTGCAGCTGTCCTTTGCATCTGGCTGATTGCGCAGGAGTCAGGCAAGCAGTTGGTTGCAGCCGTTATAGCGTTCGTGATTGGGGTAATTTTATACGGATTGACGCAAATCACTACAAAATGAAAACTTAGCTGCAGGGATACTGCGTTTCTGACCTGTGTCGTCCTGTTACTGGCTTTGTGATTGGAGAGGACCCCGGCAGCCTGCGGCAAGGCCGGGGTCCAAAGATGCCCAATGCAACTGTAATTCCTTGCGATGGTCCTTCGATGGACTCCGATGGACTTCAGCGGTCCTTCGATGACGACGCTATTATCTACACAAATTCACCTCCGCGACGCAGACACAGGTTCCTGCACGCCAATTTGATGCATCAGGTCTGCGAATACTTCCGGAGTAAGAGACTGCTTCCCGTCCGAAACGGCTTCCTCCGGATGAGGATGAATTTCGATAATCAATCCGTCTGCTCCGGCAGCTATGGCTGCTTTTGACATCGGCGTAACGTGGCGAGCAATGCCTATGCCGTGACTGGGATCGACAATGATTGGCAAATGACTCAGTTCCTTGACTACAGGTACAGCGTTTAAGTCGAGAGTATTGCGGGTGTAAGTCTCGAATGTGCGAATGCCTCTTTCACACAAGATGACATTGTCATTGCCGCCGGACAGGATGTACTCCGCTGACATCAACCACTCCTCTATGGTGGCAGACATCCCGCGTTTGAGTAATACAGGCTTCCTAAGCTTACCCAGTTCCTTAAGCAAATGAAAATTCTGCATGTTGCGAGCGCCGATTTGGAGAATGTCGACGTATTCGGCTACCATCGGGAGATTAACGGGATCCATGACCTCCGAAATGATTTTCAATCCAGTTTCTTCTCGCGCCTCCGCCAACAGCTTTAATCCTTCTTCACCAAGGCCCTGGAAGGAATACGGTGAACTGCGCGGTTTGAATGCGCCGCCTCTAAGAACATGTGCTCCCGCTGCTTTTACTGCGTGCGCGGACTCGAGAATTTGTTCGCGGCTCTCCACAGAACACGGCCCTGCCATGACCACGGGTTTGCCGTTACCAATCTCTACGTCTCCCACAGATACCACCGATGATTCTGGATGAAAATCTCTGCTGGCCCGCTTGAAGGGGTGCTTAACCCTGGCTGTTCGAATCACACCGGGCCAAGCTTCAACCTGTGTTTCATTCAAGCGCTCTGTCTGCCCAATCACACCGATAACCACATTATCCTCGCCCTCCACGACATGGCCCTTCAAATCAAGTGACTCAATCTTTTTAACCACAGCATCCACTTGTTCCCGACTGGCGGTTGGCTTCATGACAATAATCACTGATTCTCTCCTCCTCTAATTTTCTGTAGTTGACAAGCGCGAAATACAAAAATCTCGTCCTAAACAGGGACGAGATGCTCGCGGTACCACCCTGATAAAAGACGGGGCCACAGTCAGATTGAGGTCCTCCAAGCAATCAAAAAAACCCATCCCAATCAGGGACGAGTTCTGCTCGCGGTACCACCCTAAGACAAAGGCAAACGCCTTTCACCTTCATTGGAATAACGAAAACGTTGGTTGACGCTTCCGGCACAGACTACTACCCGCCTAAACTGCGGGATTCACCTAGCAGCTCCGGAGTGAACTTCCGCTGCTTCGTCAGTCCGGTTTTCACCACCCACCGGCTCTCTGCACTGTCAGAAGATGCGTACTCTCTCCATCAAAGCTGTTCATTATTTCACAACATTTGAGTAAATTTTCTCTACATTCTGCATCTTTTTTGCCCGACTGTCAACAACGAATGTGCCTAAATATTTTGTGAATACGATTTCATTTTATAGACACTCCAACTGATGTCAGAAAAAAGACTTGGATGTTGACAGACATCCCAAGATAGTTATATAGTGTAATGGTTTCGTAACTAAATCATTAGAGTGTATAAATATCTGTCCGAAGAGTGATTCCTAAAGAAGGTGATAGTTTGGCGCAGTCAGACAGTCTGCCGGACCGATTCGACACTGCTCTCTTCACGACAATGCAACACATTGGGCCGCAGTTGGTTCAGGAGATGGATTTGGAACTCACACCTGGTCAAGTGTTCATGCTGCACTTTATCCGGGAACAGCCGAACTGCAGCGCCTCAGCCTTGTCGGACAAAATGGAGGTCAATCCAAGCGCGGTGACAGTCATGCTCGATAGACTGGAGCATCACGGGTTTGTCCTGCGGCAAAGAAGCAAAAAAGACCGACGAATGATAGTCATTCAACTTACGGAGACTGGGAGAAAGGCACTTTCGCACGTGATGGACATACGCCGCATTATCCTGGCCTATTGCTTTAACAAACTGAATCCCAAGGAGCCGGAGTTACTGGTAGAGTTACTCGAACATGTGGCCAAAATTTCTTCCGGTTTAAACTTGAAAGAATTTATCGCCTCTTGCAGCCCACCGGATATGGAAAAGCGGAAAGAAAAGGCGAACCCGAGTCATTCGGAATCGTAAAGATAGAAAAATGGAGTGGTAATTGTGAATAAAACAGGCGTACAGACAACAAACCAAATTACAGGACAACGAAAATGGTGGGCATTGGCCACTGTCCTATTGACCATGTTTTTTTCGTCCATGGACCAAACAGTAGTGTCAACCGCAATGCCGACCATCATTGGCGACCTGCATGGATTTGACTTATATGCTTGGGTATTTAGCGCATACATGATGGCTTCTTCTGTGACAGTCCCAATTTACGGAAAGCTGTCTGATGTGTTTGGCAGAAAACCTTTTTATATCTTTGGACTCGTGATGTTTGGCATCGGGTCTGCCATTTCAGGTCAGGCCGATTCAATGACTGCGCTGATTTGGGCTCGAGGGTTCCAAGGTATCGGTGCAGGAGCCATGATGAGCATGCCTCGCGCGACCATTGGAGACATATTTGATCCAAAGGAACGCGGTAAATGGATGGGTGTCATGGGAGCTGTGTTTGGTCTCTCCAGTATTTTGGGACCAACTATCGGCGGCTGGATTACGGATTCGATATCTTGGCGCTGGGTCTTCTACATTAACCTGCCGTTTGCCGTCTTGGCTATCATCGGTGTCATGATTGCCTTACCCAAAGTTCGTGCAGAACACCGTGTCAAAGTGGACTGGCTTGGTTCGTTCCTGCTCGTAGTTGGACTGGTCCCGCTTCTCCTCGGTTTCACATGGGCCGGCAACAAATACGCATGGGGTTCCCCAATCGAACTGACACTGTTTATCGGCGGATTAGTTGTGCTGGCTGTATTCATGTTCTGGGAACGAAAAGCGGCCGATCCGTTGCTTACACCGGTATTGTTTAAAAACCGGATTTTCAGCACATCTTTGGTACTGGGCGTGCTGGTTGCCATGACGATGTTTGGCAGCATCATGTTTCTGCCAGTGTATGTACAGGGTGTACTTGGACTCAATGCTCAAGGCAGCGGCTGGGTCATGGCGCCCATGATGCTAAGTTTCATTGCGGGAAGTATTGTGGCCGGGCAACTGATGTCCAGAACCGGGCGTTACAAGGTACTTGCATGGATCAGCGGGGCAGTCATTGTGGCTGGTGCATTTCTGCTAACGAGGATGACCATTCACACCACGTGGCCTGATGTCATCTTGAACATGGTAGTGCTCGGCCTCGGTATTGGAGCGCTCATGCCGATGATGAACGTCGCGGTCCAGAACGCGTTCCCATACAAAATGATGGGTACCGTCAATTCGACACAACAATTCGTCAGTTCTTTGGGCGGCGTTATTGCGTCTCCTATTTTCGGTTCGATTCTGGCGAAGGCCTTTGCAAATAAGCTCTCACATACGATTCCCAGTTCTCTGAAACAGTTCCAGAGCAAACTCAAAGGCATTAACCCTCAGTCACTGCTGACAACGCAGGCACAACATAAGATTGCATCAGAGTTCGACAAATTTGGAGCTGCAGGACACCAGATGTATCTGCAATTGATGGATTCAGTGAAAACATCCCTAACTTTTGGTATCCATCGTCTGTTTGAATTTAGCTTGATTTTTGCCATCCTGTGCTTTGTAGGAACGTTCTTTCTCCCAGAAACGAAATTGCAAGGAGAAGAGTACTATAAAGCCAAGGATTCGGAAGGCGATGCAAAACCGAAAGACAGAGATGCCGTAACACAGAACTGAGACTTTTCGCGGAAGTCTACATCATATCCCAATCACAAACGGGTCGTGCAAGTTGCGAAGAAGCTTCATAATGCTCATCGCGACAATCACACCCGTTTTTGGGTTTTCAGATGGAGCATTTCTGATTTCAAATGAGAACAAACCAGAGTCCCCTTGCACCGACACAACATGTACGTTTTGATGAATATCCGGATCTACCCACACTTCCACCCTGGTTTCGTCCAGCCCCCCGCCAGCGAGACCGAGTGCCGCCGAGACATTCGCGTTCTGGGGGTATTTTTGCGCCGCTTGCCTGGCTGTCCCCGTAAAGACCCGTGTTGGTACAGACAGTTGTTCCAAATCCAGGCGACTTTCCACCTCCGTTCCATACCAGGATGTCGGAGGCTTTCGCGTCTGCAACTGAACTGTCTGTAGACTGCCTTCCTTTGCCGCGCAAATGCGGTCTAATCCGCCGAGAGCACAAGATGGGAAGTATATTTTGGCGTTGTGTCTTAAAGCCTGTTGGTGCATCTGTTGTTCGAACGCCTTGTCTGTAAAAGCCCCCACACTGCAAACCGCCACTGAGATACCCCTTTGAACGAGTTGCGGGACAAAAGTACGGACCGCTGCTTGGCCTGCTGCTTCAATAACGAGATTTGGCTTTAGACTGAGAAAATGGGAGAAATCCGTCGTCATGATGGGCACGTGACTGGATCTCGTGCGACTGAATATTGAAATGAGCTCTAGACCAGGTAATTTAGCCGATTGAATCCGCTGTGCAACGTCCTTCCCAATGGCCCCATAACCTATCAATCCCACCTTCATGTTGTGTCACCTCCTATTCACTCTTGTCCCTCTGTCGGATAGAGTTTTAAGTAAGCTGTCTTTGCACCTTCTATGTGCTTCTTCGCGACGGAGATTGCTGCCTCAACATCCTGCCTGCGAATTGCGTCGACCAAAAGCCGGTGCTCTTTCATAGCTTGTGCACTTCTCCCAAAAGCCTTGTAACCCTCTTGGGCAAACAGTTGAATACTGTCAAGCAAGCTAGACAGCATCTCCAGCAGACGTTTTCTGTTTGCAGCTTCATAGACCGCGCAGTGAAACGCAATATTATAGCCAGACACCGCCGTATCGTCTCCTTGTTCCAGCGCAAGTTCCATTTTCTCCGCCAGGTCTGCAAGCTTATCAATGACTTCCCGTGACGCATTGCGAGTGGCAAGTTCGACTGCCATTGGTTCAAGGGCGAAGCGTAAATCAAAGATTTCAAAAAACTCCTGGGGGCTGATGACGCTTACAATAGGCCCCTTGTGAGTGATGTTCTTAATGAGCCCTTCGGTCTCCAATCGAATCATTGCGTCTCGGATTGGTGTTCTGCTAACACCGAGTTCTATTGAGATGTCTTTTTCAACCAACTTTTCACCGGAACGATATGTACCATCCAGGATTCGCTGACGAAGAATCATACGCACCTGTTCCCCGATGGATTCTGAAGAGATTAATACGTTTTTCATGGCAATGGCTCCTTCAGCGGCACAGTTCAAGCAGTTAGTGCAAAGAACCCAGGATGGGCCGGAATACATTCTGGTAAACACCAACTCCCCAAGCGCATTCCAACCCATCCTTGTTACCCTAATAAGCTGTTACCTCAATAAGCTGTTCTTACTTCAATAAAGTGTTACCTCAATCAAATGTTGCCTCAAGTAAACCTACGGCTTCTGGAATTTCCCAATCTTTTTCAGTGCAGCTTTGGCAAAACTCATGTTTACAATTTTTGACGCCTTCAAGCCGGTCTGTACAAACCCATGTTTGACATACCAGTTAATTTGGTTTTGGATACTGCTTGTATAAACGGTGCCATTCGGGTCCAGTTCAGGCTGGTTTTCGGCCTCAAGGATAGACACAGATGTATTGGTATCCTTAGCCATAATTTTGGCAATCTTAGCCTGATTTTTGCTTCCATAGACAAAGGCGTTGTCAAAGGCGCGTACACCTTTCAAATATGCAATCATATACCGTGTGGCGAGGCTCTTGTTTTTGAGGAGATTTTTCCCGAACTCTAGAACGGAGACTTCTTCATGGGGTGCGTATACCTTTGGTCCAATCGGGAAGGGAACGAGGATGTTTTGCTGTTTTCCTTTCGTAATCAAAGGTTCCAACTGCATTGCTGCATCCATCGCACCGTGCGACATTGCGGTGTTTAAATCCGAAAAACTGTCGATCACTTTGATATGAACGTCCTTTTCCGTCAGGCCGCCCTTTGCCAATGCTTCGTCAAGCATGAGCTCATTGATGTTTCCTTTTGAGACGACACCGATGGTTAAGCCTTTTAGGTCCTTGAATGTTTTTACTTTATTCTGAAGTTTCTTTCTAATCGTGAGTGCAAAATACGGTTTACCCGGATAGTTCCGTCCCGCGTCGGCTACAATCTGAATGCCGAAATTCTTGTGTTCCAGGTTAATTAGGCCGGCGCTGACCAGACCCTGCGCTACATCAATTTGACCGGAGGCTAACCCAGTTAATTCGTCCGATCCGCTTGAAAATTTGGTCGACTCTATCTTAATTCCTTCCTGCTTAAAGTAACCCAAGGCTTCTCCGAGGAACAAACCGGCATAAGACGGTGATCCTTCTGCAGTTGCTACTTTCACGACTTGAAGTTTTCCGGATGACCCTTTGCTTCCACCACCAGACTGTGCGCTGCCCGAACTGTTGGCAGATGCTGTGCCGCAACCCGCTATCAGTCCAGTCACAAGCAGCGGTGCTGCTGCCCACATCACGAAATTTTTCGACCTTTTTCCTATCATTACAATACCCCCTGTTTATTCTTTTCTTAGGTTGCATTGTGAGGTTAAATTCCAGATATGTAGAGCAAGCAACCCCTTCCTGAATCGGAGAACAGAAGCACCATCACCTCCCTTTCGTTAAAATTTCAACCGCAACTCTCTCAGACCACAGACTTGTTGCAAATCACCTATTGGTCCGCCGCCTGGATTCCCCTTCCCGGGCGTGTGAACGTACTTAGTTCGACAGACCTTGCTCACGTTTTGATTTATCCACTTCTTCCTTCAACAGGCCCCAAATTTCCGTGAACAATTCCATAAATCGATGACTTGCTCTCACTTCTTCGATTTTACGGGGCCTTGGGAGATCAATACTGAACGACTCCTTGACAGTGCCCGGGTGAGCCGTCATTACGTAAACCTTGTCAGAGAGAAACAATGCCTCGTCAATGCTGTGCG
Source organism: Alicyclobacillus sp. SO9 (assembly GCF_016406125.1). Classification (NCBI taxonomy): domain Bacteria; kingdom Bacillati; phylum Bacillota; class Bacilli; order Caryophanales; family Alicyclobacillaceae; genus Alicyclobacillus; species Alicyclobacillus sp. SO9. The sequence goes on from NZ_CP066339.1 coordinate 4,847,958, forward strand.
TGATGAACACAACCGTTTTACGCGACTCCTCCCAGATTCGAACCAGCTCCTGCTGCAACAGTAACCTGTTCTGCTCATCCAGTGCTGCAAACGGCTCGTCCATCAGGAGTATTTCCGGGTCATTGGCGAAGGCACGCGCGACACTGACACGTTGGCGCATGCCGCCGGACAGTTGATGCGGCAAAGCGTCGCCAAAGGGGCGTAACCCTGTTTTCTCCAGGTACAAGTCGACAATCTCATTCGTCTTTGCCTTCGGAACCTTTCGCATTCTTAGGCCATAACCAATGTTCTTACGCACGGACATCCAGGGAAAAATGGAGTGTTCCTGAAATACCATGGAGTTTAGCGGTTGGCTCAAGTCATCGTGCTGCATGTCCATCGTTCCCGTTGTGGGTTTCTCTAATCCGGCCAAGATACGAAGAAGGGTCGTTTTACCGCAGCCGCTTGGCCCGACAATGCACGCAAACTCTCCTTGCTTAATATCGAGATTGACCGCATCCAATGCCGTTACAATCTTCTTCTTCACTTGAAATTGCTTTCCCAATCCCCGAATAGAAATTTTATTGTTCCGATGTTCATCAATTATGGCTGCGTCACTATTCAGCACCTTACTCACAAGGCTTCACTCCTCTGACAGTTTCATAGACTTGGATTCCAAGCCAAAGTGCGTCATTACCTTATTTTTGTTTCCACGGCACAACACGGGCTTCAATTTCATCCAAAATAATGCTGAAAATATAGCCAAGGAGCGACATCAAAATGAAGTAGACAAACATGTCTCGAATATCAAAGACATCATACGAAGTCCATATGCGGTAGCCAATGCCAGCCGTGGACCCTTCCATTTCAGCCGCAACAATCAAGAGCAGCGCCATCCCGGAGCCAAGCTTGAGTCCTGTAAAGATCATCGGCAGAGAACCGGGTATAGCAACTGTTTTGTAGTAGTTCCAACGTGAGGCTCCAAAGTTCTTTGCAACGTCCATGTACGCTTTCTCCAAATTTAAGACACCTGCTGCAGAGTTAATGAGCACTGGAAATACAACACCCAAAAGAATAATCATGATTTTCTCCAGATTACCCAATCCAAAGATCAACATGATGAGTGGCAACAGAGCCAACTTGGGGATGGGATAAGTGGCAGAGACAACGGGATCGAAAATGGCACGGACGATGGGAAACAAGCCCATTGACACACCTATAATCACGCCCGGTACAGCCCCCCCAATAAATCCCCAGAAAATGCGGTACAAACTCACAACCAAGTCATGCTGCAACTGCCCCGTCTGAATGTCACTAATACCTTTTGCAATAATGGACGTTGGTGTTGGGAAGAACCTCGTATCAATCAGGTGAAATTGAGACAGGAACTGCCAGATAACCAGCAAGATGATAGGAGAGACAACAGCGAGAACTCGGCGCCTTTGGTTTTCCGTCATGCCGATTTTCACCTTTTCAACGTCCGTTCCTACCACTTTAATTGCGTGTCCAGACTCCGTCATTGGAGAACTCAAATCTCTCACCCTTTCTCAGTTTGAATAATGTATGTTGTATACCAAATCAACCAAAAATTTTTTGGTTGTAATAACTAAACCCCAAACCGAGGCAATACAATGCCTCCGTAGACAAAGGCTGCAACAATGACGAAAGCTGGGTGCCACTTCTTAAAATGAATGACCCACAACGCTACGGCTGCAATAATAACTGATTGCAAAACTCCAATGCCGTGCACTGCGTCCCGGCCAATTTCCCAGGTCAAAAGCACCATCAAAATAGCGATGACAGGTTGCACAAGGGCCGTCATCCCTTTCACCACTGACGAAGTGCGGTATTTATTGAGAATTTTCAACAACACGATGAGCCCCAAGCAGGATGGAAGAACAGTTGCTGCAATTGCGATGAAAAAACCTGCCCATCCACTGGCTCCATACCCGACAAAGGCAGCGATTTTTGTCGCAATGGGACCCGGTAAAGCATTTCCCAACGCTAATACATTTGCAAACTGCGTATTGTTCATCCAGTGATAGTGATGAACAATTTGGACTTGCATCAAAGGAATGGACGAAGGACCTCCGCCGTAGCCAAGAATATTGGCCACAAAGAAGCCCCAAAGCACGTGCAGCAAGTTCATCATATTTCCTCCTTCCATGTACATCCTGTACTTCACTGGCGTTAGGAAAGCCAAAAGTTTGACAATATGGATTGGGCAACTACTATCCATTCCCATGTTCCACTGAATATTGTATACAATATACCATTTCAATAAGTAGTATACTGTCCGCCAACACTCTGTGTCAACGCAAAATTCAGTATCTTGTCACAATTATATCTGTTTGCTTATTGACTGCTGCAGGCAGCCTCCGCAAACATTGGTGCTTTAAAATACTCATATTAAGATTTGGACTGTTCTATTCTTTTCCATGCTGGTTTAAGGGGGACAGCATCTTGCTGAATTTCAATATCACTTGTAATTTCAAGCTGGCAGAGCAAACGGTACCCTTCTGCGAGTTTGTCCTCACCAACCATCTTAATCTCCTTCCAGTTTGGTTCTGGAAGGAACTCAAGCCCTGCTAAAATTCGTGACGCGCATCGAGTACACCTACCCATTCCACAAGAATAGCGGAGCCCTTTGAACTTCCTTAGTCCGGCCAGTACAACCAGGTTACTTCCTGGTCTTACCTTCTGTTCGTACAGGCCGTCCACCCCGTGCAGGATGACGTTCACCATATGCATGCCTCCGTTGTATCCGACTTCGCTGACGACTGTTTTACGACTTCACTTGCTCCATTTACCATTTCGTTGCTGTTTCATTTCGTCATTACTTCATTTCGTTACTGCTTCATTTCGCTGTTACCTGATTTCGTTACTGCTTCATTGTGGGATTCTGCGACTCCGTTGTGCCCTTTGCCACAGACTGACTCCTGTTTTTTGTTAGATATTTTGTGAACCTAAAATGCACTGTGCCGTAGGCCAAAAACGCCAGGACAACAATCGCTGGATTCAAGTTCAGAACGGCCAAGAGCAAAAGAGCTGTAAGGGCAAATCCCGTTCCAGCCGCTTTCCCCAAGCCTTTCCAGGATTTCTTGGTAAAATCGTAGGCCATCAGGCCTAACATCACCACAATGACTGGGTTAACTGCTGCAATCATGCCGTGAACGATTGGTGATTGGCGAAACCATGTCAACGCGTTTAGCAGCAAAACCATGGCCAGGGTAGTAGGAAGAATATGAATAACCACAGCGCTAATTGCCCCTGCTGCACCCTTGACGCGGTATCCTAGGTATGCGGCCATTTTTGTGGCGATAGGACCTGGCAGAGTATTGGCGACGGCTAATATCTCACCAAACTCAGTGTCGTCAATCCACTGGTACCGGTCGACTGCCTCATAACGAAACAACGGTATAATCGCGGGTCCTCCTCCGTACCCAAGCATTCCGGTTCGCAACATGGCCAACGCGATTTCTCGGTAGGCTTTTGGATTGATACAAATCCCCCCTCTACACGCTGTGCTGTAACGTACTACCTTCGCATCATCCCCTCCCATTTAATTTGGTATACAATATACAATACAGACACAATTTTTTCAATTATTAATTTTCTTAAGTGTGCCAAGAGTTTTTCGCAGTGAGATAACTCAACCACTGGGATGGCGCGTTCTATGATGACTGAAACAACTATATTGACACGCGGATAGATGGTATACTCCATACAAAACACGACATATGGAAATCTAAGGGCAAGGGAGTTGGTGAGGAGTGGCACTTTCAACAGATTCCATCAGTGAACAAATTCGTCAGATTTTACGCGATAGAATTTTGGACGGAACGTTTCATCCAGGACAACGACTCTTAGAGCACGCTCTGGCTGAGGAATTTATGGTCAGTAGAACGCCTATCAGAGAGGCCGTTTTGAGATTGGAAGTGGAAGGACTCGTAACAACAAATCCAAGGCGGGGCATTTCAGTCAGTATGGTTAGTAAGGAACAGGTTTTGGAACTCTTTGAAATTCGGCTGTTACTCGAACCGATGGCTGTGGAACTCGCTAGTCAAAGACGCACCCAAGCTGAATTGGAGCGTTTAAGAGAAGCCCTGCAGGCAATGGACGAGACACTGTCGTCTTTGGACGACACAAAACTGGACGAACACCATGCGCAGTTTCATAAGACGATCTACCAAGCAGCCCATAGCCCAAGACTGCTTGAAATCTTATCAGGATTGCTAGGCGACATTCGACGCTTTGCACGACAAAGCTACACGTTTTTCGGACGCGATAAAGAAGCCATGCGGGAACATTGGGCTCTCCTGGACGCAATCAGCCAAGGCGACGGCCAGAGAGCCTTTCAGTTGTCAAGAATCCATATAGAACAGTCCAAGAAAGTGTATATGAAAGTGTATCAGACGCAGACAACGCAACAGTGACTCGGCGGCGGTGCCTTGCGTCCGGGTACCAACGCTACGTGGGCATCATGATTGACGAGGAGAGCGTGATTAAGACTGCTTCTTCAACTGATGACGGTAGGCATTCACTGATTGTTGGACATGCAAATGGATGTACTCTTCCGCTGCGTCCCCGTCTCCAGCCTGAACAGCCTTGATAATCTCTCTGTGCTCATGTGCAGCCTCTTCAGCGCGCCCAGGTTGCTCTCGTCCCAACCTTGCTGTAGCCCGAATCATGTCCAAGAGGCTCCTGAGCATATCGGTCAGTTTCTTGTTCTTGGCAACTTCACAAATCGCCGCAATCATTTGGGACGCATCTGTGACATCTATCTGATTCAACATGTCCTGTTGCGAAGGTGTGATTCGTTCTGCTGCCTGTCTCACCGCAAGTACTTCCAACGTTTCAAGGATGCGAAACATATCAAGAATGTCCTTGTCGGTCAATTCTACAACGATTCCGCCTCGACGAGGAATGATTTCAATAAATCCTTCAGAGTCCAGCTTTCGCAGTGCTTCCCGCACGGGTGTACGGCTGATACGCAGCCGTTCGGCCAGTTCCCGTTCAATTAGGCGTTCGCCAGCCTTCAACTCCCCCAACAAAATCTGCTCCCGAAGAATTTGATAAACTCTTACCTCAAGCGGGCGAAAATCCTCATCGAACAAACCTCCTGCATCCTTACCCACGTTTTTGTCACATCCCATTCCATTCATAATCAGCGAATCTGTCGTATGGTGTATACCTTTGTAGATTCGCGCTGCTCATATACTAGCAATGTGACAACCGAACTGCAAGAGAAAACCTTGTTACGTACCGCCAACTTGACTCTTATAACCCGTGTTTGCTCCTCTTTTCTCCCAAAATTCGCGCAGTTTCGGCAGGGGCGGGAGCTTTGACTGTTCGGGATCCCATGTCAACGTACAATCGCCATACGCATAGGTCTGGCACCCTAACCGGTACCCTTCTTTTAGCATGTCCCCCAACCTGTCGATTTCCGCTTTTCCTACGGGAGAGATGTTGTCCATGCCCTCTTCCACGTAGACTCTGCAAGTTCCGCATCGGCCGCCCGCACAGCGGTAGGGCAACCCTCCCTCGTAGCGAATCGAAGTACGAAGAATGTGTGCTTCTCCCTCGGGCCCAATTTCAATTTTGCGGCCTGATGTCTTGAAGTAGATGCGTCCAGCCATGGTTCGACGACCTCCTCTCTACATTTTTATGTCCGCTTCTGCAGTAACCTCGTAACCCTCTGATGCCAAGGATTCTGCCAAAGCCTCGAGTGCCGCGAGACCAACAGCGGTGTCCTGCTTACCATTCCCGCCACTGATGCCAAGTCCGCCAACCACCTCATTGTCAATGACAATTGGAAAACCTCCCACAAATACAGCGAACCGTCCCGGAAACATGAGTTGAATCCCATATGCTTCGTTGTTAGGGAGAACAGGGCCGTTCGGCGGTTTATTGAACAGGTGTGTAGCACGCCTGTGCCCTGCTGCTGTAAAAGCTTTTGCAATGGCGATTTCCGGTCCCGTAATTCTCGCACCGTCCATGCGCTCCAGTGCGATGAGATGCCCTCCTGCATCCACCACAGCGATGGTTTCTGCCACTTCAATTTCACTAGACTTTTCCTCAGCCGCGGCAATCAGTGTGCGAGCCTCAGCGGTTTCCAGTTGAATCGTCTTCTTCATCACGCGCCCTCCCATTGGCTTATTGAGACCCTTATTCACCGCCGTAGTACACGGTTTTGATCTGTGTAAAGAACTCCAGCCCGGTTCGACCTGATTCGCGAAATGTAGTTGTACTTGAGCGTTTGAGTCCTCCGAACGGAGCATTTATCAAGTTTCCCGTGGTTGTGCGATTAACTTTCACAGTTCCTGCTTCAATCTCTCTAACGAACAGATTCGCCTTGTTGATGTCCCTTGTCACCAAAGATGCCGACAAACCGTATTCCACGTCATTGGCCGCTTCAAGGGCTTCTTCAAGACTGTCAACCGGAATAACAGAAATGACCGGACCGAAAATTTCTTCCCTGGAAATGGTCATAGCCTGCGTTGCATCCGCAAAAATAGCCGGGGTTACGTAATATCCCTTCGCATACTCTCCACCGGTCAAATGCTCGCCCCCATAGACCAGTCGTGCGCCTTCTTTCTTACCAAGTTCGATGTATGATAACACGGTGTCCAATTGGGACTGATTTGCCAAAGGACCCATCTCAACACCTTTGTCCAGTCCATTTCCTATTTTCATGGATTTTGCGGCCTCAATTAATAATGGAAGAAACTCGTCATAGACCGACCGCATGACAATAACTCTGCTTGTACCCGTGCAGGCCTGCCCTGTAAGTCCATACCCACCTTTAATCGTCAGGTCAACCGCCTTTTCCAGATTTCCATCTTCCATCAGAATCAGCGGATTTTTACCTCCGAGTTCCATCTGAGTTCTGGTTGTCAGTGAAGCCTTACTGTGAATCGCTTCCCCCGCTCGGGTCGATCCCGTAAATGTAATGGCCCGAATTCTCACATCTGTCGTCAGTGCGGCCGACACACGCGAAGCCTGCCCCGTTACGAAATTCAATACACCCTTTGGCAACCCGGCATCATACAAGCATTCGACCAACCGCAGTGCTGTGAGCGGTGTGTCTGATGCAGGCTTAAAGACAACCGTATTGCCAGCAGCCAAAGCGGGCGCTATTTTTCGAGAGGGAATAGACATAGGAAAGTTCCACGGAGTAATGACAGCCACCACGCCCAATGGTTCACGATGGCTGAACACAAAGGCATCTCCATCGTCGCTTGGGAACGTTTCTCCCGTAAACGACAGAATTTCCTGGGCGTAAAAGCGGAGTGTGGAAGCAGACCTGGCGACTTCCTTACTTGCGGCGCCGTACAGCTTCCCTTCCTCTCGGCACAATTCCTCTGCATACCTCTCTCTGCGTTCGTCCAGCAGTTGGGCAGCTTTGATGAGGATGGATGATCTCTTGGTTGGGGACGTTTTTCTCCAATCAGCAAAGGCCAATGCCGCGGCATCCACCGCACGCACTGCATCTTCATGATTCATATTGGGGAACTGCCCCAATATGTCAGATGTGTCCGCCGGATTTATGCTTTGAAACCATTCCGACGATTGCGATTCTACCCATTCTCCATCAATCAGGCTCTTAAACTTTTGCACATCATGCACCGTCTCCATTTCCACGCCTCACTTTCATCCTCCAGTAAGTTCTTGTGGAGCGGTACAAAGCACCGCTCCACAATGTCTCATTGCCTTCGTCCCCATCAGGCGGTGACTGTTGACTCTACATCTGGTTGAACATAAGCCCGGTATAGTCCATCCATATACGCCCAGCGCATCGCAGCTCCATCGCGAATCACTTTTAGGCAGCGTTGTTGAAGCTCCGGTGTGTCAGCGTGATCGAGCACAATCTGAAATCCTCTCTCCCCGTGGATTTCATCCGAAACGATATGCAGCGAGAAAAACTCTGCCTCTTCTTCCGAAAATCCGTATTTGTCTAATAGAGGAGGAAGCTGCTTCTTGTAAATCGCCGGCACCTGCGACTCGAGTCCGACAATCAGAGCAGCACTTGCAACAACAAAGTGTTCCCGCATTGCCAGCGCATAGCACCAACTTTGCAGACCTCGAGTCGTCGGCAGCATGTTGTTATCGTCCTTCACACGGTCCGCAGTAGTGCCGCAGGCCTCAGCAAAGCGAATGAGCAAATCCGTATGACGCACGTCACTAATCTCTTCTTCGTACATGTTTTGCAGGAGAAAGTCTTTTGCCTCTTCGAATTTGTCAGATGTATTCCCGTAGATATAGCCCAAGTAGTCGGCAAAAGGACCAACATAGTGGTAGTGATTTTCTGCCCACCTTGCAAAGTGCTTTCTCTGCAGTTTCCCCTCTGCCCAAGCCACACTAAAGGGAGCTGCCTGGGAGTGGCGGCCCTTGATAGCCTCTTCCATTTGCGTCCGAAACTCTTCCTTAGAAAGCATCTCCGTCATACAACCTACCTCCTTGAATTCTTTTCAACTTGCTGGATTCCAAAATACTTCACACAGCATAAGGTATACTGTATACCAAATTGGCCCTATTATATCAATTACACACGAGCAAATCAACAGATAATTCAGTTTCTTGAAATGAAATTGGGATTTAAGTCGAAGATCTTCCTTGCCGCCTCAGCAGTATTTTTTACAGCTTCCTCCACAATCTCGCGCCCCGCTTCATAGGACCCTGCCGGCGCATTCCCGATAGCACCATTCTTCGTCATTTCGTCATAGTAATAAAACCCCTGAATCGCTTGCCCTGGACGGAGCCAGCGCCAAGGCCCCTCCTGAATCTCACCTTTGGCCAAATGGTCCTCTCGAACAATTTCCGGAGCTACATACAAGGATTCAGATACTTCACGTTCACAACTGTGACCGAACAAGTCTGAGTGAACGTGTTTCTTAATACTCTCCTTAGCAGACGCTGTGGTCTTGGTATAAGTAACGTTTACTTGAAGCTCCTGAGAAATCTGCGCTGACGCAACACTTAGCAGCGACTGGTTTCCCCCGTGACTGTTTACAATAAGGAAGTTTTCCAAACCGTGTTGCTTGAGGGACCAAATGATATCTTCCAGCACCTGCAGCAGCGTCTCCGCACGAAGGGTGATTGTCCCAGGAAAGTGAATGTGGTGCATCGACATCCCGAATGGAATGGTGGGAGCAACCAAAACACTTGGGTGAAGTTCATCGGCAATTTTCCTGGCGATTCTTTCAGCGAGTACAGCGTCACAAGATTCATGGAGATGAGGTCCGTGCTGTTCGTGTGCGCCGATTGGCAGCAGGGCCAATTTGACAGTCTCCATAGCCTCTTTCACTTGCGGCCACGTCATTTCACTCAAAACATACGCCACTATCTCAACTCCTCCCCCTCAGATTGTATACACTATACAATATAACGCTATTCTCATAGATATACTACATCTGATACGAATCCAGCGAACGAATTAACATTTTTATCTTTTTTAACCTAAATAACGAAATTGTTGTGGTATGATTCAAGTGAAAAAATACGAGGAATGGTGTGATGAGAATGAAGAAGCTGTTCATGTGGTCTGTTTTCTCTTTGTCAGTATTAGCCATGCTTGTCCCGTCTACTGCATATGCGTCACCCTCTTCATCAAGTACATTCAGTGCACCAAAACGTCTCACTAGGGTTCAGGTAGAACATCTGCAACAGAGCGGCGTGACGCCAAATCCTGTTACACATTCTCTCAATAGATTTTCTCCCATGTTCGCTGTACCAGCTCCGGGCGGTGCTAACTCATACTGGTATCATTTTGCCTCAATGAATCCGTACAGCTTCATTACGACGGAAAGCAGCAAAGACTTTGTCATAGGTAACACAGAGCCGGTTACAATCCAACTCGTTCAGTATCCGGCAACATCGGGATCGATAAATCTAGCTTACACGCTCTACCCAGTTGGAAATGGGTATGCTTCAGAAACCATCCATGTGACGAAACGCTTCACGTCCACCGATGATTGGATAACCTTCCCGAATGTTCAACCAGGTACATATTATCTAGAAGTAGACAATCTCGGCAGTGCGTATATGGACGGCAATGGTATTGTCTATTGGTAGGACACTACGGCGACCGCCGCGTCATCTCAGCCATAACGAGCAAATAAGGCAATTGCGTACGTTCACGCAGTCAAGTGACTCAGTTACTTGACTCAGTTAGCTCAGTGGTGCTGTTTGTAGAGGTCATATGTTACAAACATCCCGTCCTTCGTGATGACTTCTTTTGTCTGTGAGTTGACATTAGCAATGCCCTGCGCAATTTCCGATTTTGGAAGTTTGACAAAATGGCTAGTTTTATAGAATGTCCCGAAATTCGTATAGAGGGCACTTGTGTTCAGGTTGTCCTTTCTATTTTGTGCTTTTGTTAATGGTTTTGGAGTGGTATGCATATTGGATGTAAAATAAGCAACGGACGCGTACCCGGCTCCCATTAAAAGCAATACTCCAGGAATACTGAACCAAAGGGATTTTTTCGTTAGAAAGAAATGCCTTCGAGATGGCGGCGAAGTTTGCTCCAGAGTTGCATAAAGTTGTTGTCTAAAATCATCAACATTTACAACGTTCTGTTTATAGTGTGGCTTCGCCGAACGAATCATTCTATCCACGTTCATGCCAATCACCTCGCTTAGATAATTCCCTTTTCAAGTGCTTTCGCCCGCGAAATATGCGCACTCTGACAGTGCCATTGTCTACATTGAGCACATCCGCAATCTGTTTCGTTGAGAGGTCTTCAAAGTAGTACAGTATAATTGGTGTACGGTAAATGTCCGGAAGAGACAGGACGCAGTCGTAGATCTCCTCAGATTCGATGCGTCGCATATAGGTGTCCTCTGAACTCCTGGAGGTGTTCTCCGGAATGGACCTTGTCAGAACTTCCCGCCATCTCTTCCCTCTGAGTTTCGTTTTGCTCTCATTCATCACCATCCGCATCAGCCACGATAACTCTTTACTTTCATCTCGCAATGGACTATTGGTTCGGAACGATTTGATAAAGACGTCCTGCACGATATCCTCCGCAGTCGACCAGTTCCGAACGTATGAATAAGCAAGTTGAACAAGCTTGTTGGTATATCTGTCTATCCATAATTCTAGTCGTTCTTCCGGAGTCACTTGCTGTCCTCCCATTCAATCTCAAGACGTAACGAAACCCAAAAATGTTTCGTATCATGTTTACCAACTAACAACTATAACTCTCTGCATATGGAATTGTCATGTTCGTACGCCAAAAAAGCAGAGAAACTTCTGAGAGAAATGATGATGGAAGAGAGAGACGTCGTCGCAGAAGACTATCTGAACAAACTTCGTAGAGGCTATCGCAGGTTTATCCCGGTTTTGTCGTGGATGAATCCAGGCTCCTATAAAAGCGGCAGTACTTCAAGCAGAGCGTCTTCCAGCTTGGCTTTTGCGGAGTGCAACGTATCTCCGGAAAAGCCTGGCGTCCATTCATGAAACAACTCGTCACTCACTACCAATGCATTACACACGCGAAAAATGAAAGGACACTGGTTGACCTCTTCTCTATTGGCAAAGTTGGCTTACAGATATGGGAACGGATGTTATTTGCTCGACGATGTGTTCTTATCCGGCTCATGATGATCGGTCTCGTCCCCGGACCTGGACCTAGACATCCTTGTTCTGGACGCTGCTGCTTCTTCAGAGTGCAGTGCATCAGAGTTGGCAGTCTGAGGTGCTTTGCCAGGGCTTTGAGGTGAGTCAGAGGGAGATGAAAAAACGGGATCACGCCGCGAATGCTGTTCGCTCTCGACTTGAGTGTGCCCAGTATTCTCCTGATTCTCTTCATGACCAGCAGCCTCAGGTTGACTCTGATTCGTATGCAGCGGAGTTTCAAAGTAAACGGATTGGCTGGGAAAGGCGACCTGAACGTCCAGCTCCTCCAAAATCTCCATGATTTTAAAGTTGATGTCCTCTTTCACGACCAAATACTCAGCCCAAACTGTAGTTTTAGTAAAAAAGTACAAGAAGATATCAAGGCTACTGCTTCCATAGGTATCAAAGGCAACCATGATGGTCTCTGGATGCACACCGGGATGGTTCTGCAGCAAATTTCGAATCGCTTTGACAACTTCCTCGAGCTTATCTCTACTGGTACTGTAGGTCACACCCAGTTGAAAAGAGACTTGCCTCTTGCCCATCTTCGTCCAGTTGGTGATGGGTTCATTGGCCAACAGAGAGTTCGGTACAATCACAAGTGCTTGAGCAAAGGTGCGTACCTTGGTACTGCGAAACGTGATGTCTTCTACCGTCCCCTGCACACTGGGTGTCTTAATCCAATCATCTATTGAAAAGGGGCGTTCTGTAATGATGACAAAACCTGCAAACAAGTTGGCTAAGGAATCTTTGGCCGCAAGCGCCAGAGCCAAGCCGCCAATTCCCAGGCCAGCAACAAATGTGCCCACATTGAAGCCCCAGATATCCGCAATCATCGCAACCGCAGAAGCAACAATGATAAATCTCAAAAGTCTTGTCAAAAACGGCTTTACAATTCTGTCAAACTGCAAACGAAAACGAGTCCCAAGATTCGTAAACAAATATGCCACTTTATAGAGACCCGTGGCTACAACAACAATAAAGACACTTTGAAGTATCCGTCCAAATGCCTGTGTCGCGGCAGCGTTAAATCCAAGCGCCATCAATGCGAAGTACAAGCCTATGGCAACAATCAACCAACCAAGAGGAGCTTGAAATGCCCGCAGCAACTCATCGTCCAGTTGTGTCTTTGTTTTGCTGGTAAAGCGCAGTGTAAAACGTAGTATATAGCGGCTGAACAAGCGCCGAAACGCCAGTGCTAGCAATAAGATGACAACACTGACACCGACTCTGTGCCAGGGGATAACATGAAGAACATAGTATTGCGTTTCATGCCAGTACTGCTGCCACACGTCTTTTCCTCCGTTCAGAGAGTGTTCTCCTTATTCTAGCGGGAGGACTGAATTGTATCAACATGCAAGCGGTCGGTCTCAACCTCCCACATAGCACGATAGACTCCACGCTTTCCAATCAATTCCTCATGCGTACCTCGTTCAACAATTCGCCCCGCATCGAATACCAGAATCTCGTCAAAGGCTTCCAGCCCGGTGAGGCGATGGGTTATGAGCAAAAGAGATTTGTCTTTTGCTACGCCCTTCAGAACGCTGAGAAACTGTCTCTCTGTCAGCGCATCGAGTCCATTTGTGGGCTCGTCAAGCAGCAGAACAGGTGCTTCTTTGAGCAGTGCCCTGGCTAATGCCAAGCGCTGCTTCTCACCTCCAGAAAACCGTGTTCCAAATTCCCCTACCACAGTTTGATAGCCTTGTGGCAGTGTCCGCAGTAAGCCGTCAATCTGCGCCTGCTCGGCCGCCGCTTCCATTTGTGCATCCGTCGCATCAATTTTGCCCAACCGAAGATTCCCAGCAACCGTATCGTGAAAGAGATGCGCCGACTGTTCAACCAATGCAAAGTTGGCTCTTACTTCTTCAGCGGTCAGACCCTCCACATCCACCCCGCCGAGTTGTATGCTGCCGGCAGAAGGCTGCCACAACCTCATAATGAGATTGATCAATGTACTCTTGCCTGCACCGCTTGCACCAACAACCGCAATGTGCTTTCCTTCTGGCAAGGTAAACGTAATGTCTGTCAAGACATTCTCAGCCTGATTGGGATAACGAAAATGAACGTGATTGAGGGAGACATCAGCAGAGGCAGGGTGGTGCAAAGACTCCCCGTCCAGCAGCGGGCTGCGTTCATCTGCCAGAGCGAAAATTCTTCTTCCGGCTTCCACACATTCTCCTATTTGCTGAAAGGCGGTCGGGATTGGCATTAACGCTTCAAATGCAGACAGAGCCGCCAGCATCATCGCAGCCAACACCACCCCTTTGACCTGGCCCAAGCTGACAGCAGCCGCACCAATCCACAAAACACCCCACATGGCAAGGTGATTCAAGCCAAGCAACAAAGCACTGCTGAGGCCTTCAATGTTTGTCAGGCGAACCTGTTGGCGGTTAAACGCAGACTGCTCCTCCTCGTAGTGGTGCAGCCATTTCTTTACTTGGCCAAAGCTGATGATGTCTGCCATTCCAGCCATAGTGTCCGTCAGGCGGGTGTGAAGGCGACTTTTGCTCCTTACCAACTCGGCTCCGGCCTTCGCACTGAATTGGTGAGACAGCCACGGCACACCAATTCCAGCCAACAAGTACAACAGAACAAATGTAACAGCGGACCAGAAGTTAAAACTCCAAAGGATAGCTGCGGTAAGTATCATAATCAGCAGTGCTACTGCAAGAGGTGCTAAACCGCGCAAATATAAGTTCTGAAGAGTGTCGATGTCCCCGACAACCGCAGCCATTACGTCTCCGCTCTGTCGACTTTGCCACAGCCAAGGGACCAATGGTTCAATCTTGGCATATAACCACACGCGCATCTGTTTTAAAATGCGAAAGGTCAAGTCGTGAGACAGATACCGCTCACCATAGCGAAAAGCGGCCCGTGACAAACCGAAAAACCGCACCCCGACAATTGGCACCCATATCAGCAAAATTGTAATGGGGTGCAGGGCCGCTTTCGAAATCAGATAGCCCGACGTGGCCATCAGACCAACACTGGCACCGATTGTGGCGAATCCAAGCAGTACAGAAAGAAGTGTCTGCCCAGGATAAGGTCGCTGGAATTTCAGCAATCGCCAAATGATGGTGGAGGTTTTCAAATTCGGCTGTAAACTGTTTGAGATGTGTTCCTGCTTCACTGTGCGGCACCCCCAACGTGAGCGCGATGCAATTCACGGTACAGTCCCTCTTCATTGATTAAGTCGCCGTGCGTCCCTACTTGGACGATGCGTCCGTGTTGCATGACAACAATTCGATGGGCCTTTCGTACCGTGCTTAACCTGTGCGCGACCACAATGGCGGTCCGATTTTCTATGAGCCGCCCAAGCCCAGTCTGCACTAAGCGCTCCGTCGCTGCATCCAAGTGAGCCGTCGGCTCGTCCAACAAGACAAGCGGTGCATTTTTTAGCAATGCCCGAGCTACTGCAATACGCTGCTTCTGCCCGCCGCTTAGTCCAACGCCACCTTCGCCAATGACCGTTTGATAGCCGTGGGGCAGTTGCAAAATAAAGTCATGTGCTTGCGCAGCTTTGGCCGCCTCCTCCAGTTCTGCGCTCGCCGCATCCGGCCGCGCCATTAACAGGTTGGCCAAGACCGTGTCGGAAAAGACATGGGACGCCTGTCGCAAAGCCGCAACCTGGCTCCGCCACCGGGCGGTGTCCCACCGCTCCAGCGCTGTACCATTGGCTCGAATCGTACCCTCTGTAGGAGTGAGGAATCCTTGAATTAAATCAAGAAGGGTACTTTTGCCCGATCCGCTTGGACCCACAACAGCGACCATCTCCCCTGCCCCCACCGACAAAGTGACACCTGAGAGTGCGTTCAAGCGGCCCTGACTGTCTCCAGACGAATCGCCAGCACGGCCGTATGAAAATGAGACACTGTCCAGTTCGATGCTTATCCCCCGCACCGCTCCAGCAGGCATCATGGGATGTGCCGGAAGTCTGTCACCCTTGACTTCAACCTCATTGACGTGATTGGCTTGACCTACCCCGTCAACTTCATTCTCATTCACCTCGTTGATCTCGTTGATCTCGTTGATCTCGTTACCGATACCTTGAGGCTCAGCATCCAAAATTTCGAATATAGAACCGGCTGCCACAACTCCGTTCATGCCTGCATGGAACTCACTTCCAAGCGATCGAATTGGTTGATAAAAATCGGGAGTCAAAAGGAGAACAAAAAAGGCAATGAGGAACGAAATATGGCCCGAAATGAGTCGCAGGCCCAGAGATACAGCTACTACAGCTGTTCCGAGGGTCGCGAATAATTCCAGTAAAAATGACGACAGAAATGCAACACGCAACGTTTTCATCGTGGCAGTACGGTATGCTTCGCTAGCCTTTCCCATCCACTCAATCTGCTGACGGCTACGCCCAAACACTTTTAACGTTGTCATTCCTTGAAGAACATCCAAGAACCATGCAGCCAAAATACTCAGTTGCCGCCATTGCCGCTCGCTTGCAGACTCCGCCAACCGCCCCACCAGAATCATAAACATGACAATCAGAGGACCTGTAACAGCCAGTATCAGTGCAGTTATCCAATCCTGCGTCAACACCACAACCAAAAACGCCAAAGGCATCAGTACTGCCAAGGCCATTTGGGGAAGGTACTTCCGAAGAAAGTCCTCCAATTCTTCAATCCCATTGACAACTGTGTTCATGATTTCACCCCTTCTTATACCTGAGGTATAAGAAGGTCCTAGTCTCATCAGATGCTGAAGCACTTGGCGACGCAAATCAGTTTTGACCCGGATGGCAAGACGCGCAGCCGCTGTTTGACTCAACCAAGTCAGAAGTGAACGAATTATAATTAAACAAAGAATCACCCATAACCAGGGTCTTACAGATGAAAAGGACACATGACTTAAAAAGATGCCATTAACAACACGAGCAAGACCGTAGGCTTGTACAATCAGCAACGCTCCACTGAGAACACCAATCGAAACCGTTGCCACGAGCAGCCAGCGTACAGCTCCGACTCGATTTATCAGACGTTTTGTCAACTCATTTACACTATTAGGTGTTGCTTGGTTTTTAGATGCTTTTTCCATGCCATTATCCTAGCACTGCGAGGAACCAAACAAAAGCTGCACCGGAAACGCAGATTTCGAGTCGGCATCAAGTTGTTTAAAAGAACAAGCAACATGCATGTTCAGGGTGTGAGTCCATTCTGACGCGAGGCAAGCGAGCGACCGATAAGACGCAGTTAACCACAAACACTTTTGTGGAAATGGGGCCCAGTATGTCATAATGATTTATATTTGTCGCAATTCTGTTGCAACTACGATAGAATTGTGAGAAAGTTACATTTTTAAAGAACAAACAACAATACCCAGACAAAAGAGTTGCGGTTTGCTTTGCAGACTGACAGAGGTCTGGTGCCGCTTATAAGACAATAATCTGTAACCCAGAACCATACAGGCCAAAGATGCAAGAGTATTGAAGAACGATTTAGGAGAATGATTTAGGAGCACCCATTTAAGAAAGCCGTTCAGGACAATGATCCAGGAGAACGGCCGGAAGAAAATGATTTAAGCGATTGATTCAAGCGATTGATTCAAGAGAATGAGGAAGGGAGTCTTCTACGTGAAACGCACTATGGGGGTTGTAGCTTCAGTCACAGTACTGGCTACATTAGCTGTATCGGGTTGCGGTACGAGCACCGGAAACAAAAACCAAAACACAAGTAGTTCCGGCGCGGGCAACACCGCCAATCAGGCAACGACAAATACGTCGTCAAGTTCAAGTACCGGCGACAAAAACAAGCAGATTACAATTGGCTACATGAATTGGACGGAAGATGTTGCAGCAACGTTCTTGTGGAAGCGGTTGCTGGAGCAGAAGGGATATAAGGTAGACTTGAAACAATTGAGTCCTGGTCCCGTCTGGGAAGGTCTGTACGGAAACCAAGTCAACCTGTTTCTCGACACTTGGATGCCGTATGCTGACAAACATTATATGAACAAATACGGATCACATGTGAATGTGCTCGGACGTTGGTACGCAGGGAATACAAAGGAAGGCTTCGTCGTACCGGACTACATGAAGAATATCAAGACAGTAGCCGACCTCCGGACTCATGCCAAGGAGTTTGGCGGGAAGATTGTGGGTATATCACCGGGATCGATTGAAATGGGCCAAGCCAAAACAGCCATCCAAAAATACAACCTCCCGTATAAGCTTCAATCAAGCTCGTCCGCGGCGATGTTGACAGCGCTGAAACGCGCCTATGATAACAAGCAGCCCATCGTTGTCACATTGTGGAGTCCGCACTGGGCGTTCGCTAAGTATCACTTGCACTACATTCCTGATCCGAAAAATGTATTTGGCAAGCCTGGCGTCATCGAAACCGTAGCCACAAAAACGTGGAGCGCGAGCCATCCTACGGCCATCTCCTGGCTCAAGAACTTCCATTTAAGCGTCAAACAGCTGGGAACGCTGGAAGAAGACATTAATAATCATCCGCAAGACAAGATGGCTGGCGTCGATCAGTGGATCAGCAAGAACAAACAGCTAGTCGACGCATGGTTTAAGTAGGGTTTAAAAGACTATCGAGTAGCGCAGCGCTGCAGGCAGAAAGGGCCTGCAGCGTGGGTTGCGTGGCGCGGATTGCGCGGCACAGTGTGCCGATACCTCGAGGCGCATACCACGGCGAATGGATGTTTGGGGGATACTCGGCTGGGCGCAGACCGGCAGACCCAAATGCGGGCCGTCGGATACCCGGGGGGGTGGTATCCACAAACTGAATAAGCTCCTCTCACGCGCTTATTCCTCCATTTGTCACACCAAACCACTCAATAAGCGCTTCCCAAGCGCTTATTATCCGATTTCCATACCCCGTAGCGGTATCTACAAGCTAAATAAGCTCCTCCCACGCGCTTATTCCTCCATTTGTCACACCAAACCACTCAATAAGCGCTTCCCAAGCGCTTATTATCCGCCACTATACCTAGGGGTGGTATCCGGCGGACTCAATGTCGGCAAATTTATACCCCGCAGCGGTATACAGGAGGGTTAATGCCAGTCATCGAATACGCGGTGGGTGGTATCATCAAACTCATTAAGCTCCTCAGTGCACTTCGGAGACTCCCTCCGCCAGTCCTGTCAGCTGTCGATTCAGGCCTTCCGTGCATGCCGATTATCTGTTCACGATGCCTGGACGCGGTCTTCTAGGGTCATCCAACAACACACGATCTCATTCCCAGTTCCATTTACATTTCGTGAAAAAAGTGTTGGATAGCAAACAAATCAGGCTCGGGTACAGTTTCCTGTATCTGTGTAAAGATGACTTGTTCCTCCAATTGGACATGTCCCTTTAATAAACCGCCCAGCTTATGAAAGGTATTTAAGCTTATATTGTCTACCGATGGCTTGGGAACGGGGGTGGGTGCTGTTTGAGTACCGTGATCGCCATTTGTGTCGGCTTGATCTCTACTTTTTAGTCCCCGATCAGCCCGTTCCGCATCATCACGCACTTCCCCTTCATCACCCATACCATCTCTGATGGTCTGTACAAGCATTCGAATCTGTACGTGCTCAATGAGCATTCTGATGACATTTTCGTCATCCTGTAAATCCTTATACTTTGCGTATGTGGGTAACAACACGTCTTCTTCTTCGCGAAAGTGATGGTTGCCGCTGTCATCCCAGAATTGAATAACCTCTTGCCGCAGTTTGGTTACGTCCTCAATTTGGGCGCGTTTCAGATTCATCGCAACCACCAATGCATGGTGGTGATGACGAGATAATTCCTGAAGTGCTTCATGCCTCTTAATGCCAGCCACAGGCCGCCCCTCCTTCACTCTCTGCCTTCCTATGTACCTCATATTGTAGTCAAGTCCAGGCTGTTCCGCCAAAATGCCAAAATGCCAAAATTCCTACTACAACTATATATGACATCAAACTATCTCTTCACGTCCGGGCCACACGGTACGGAGTTTACGCAAAGCGCGGCTATAGGTGACGCGCACACGTGCCTGACTCCAACCGAGAATACGGGCGGTTTCGAGCACACTGAAACTTTGGTAAATCCGACAGAGAACGACAAGACGCATATGTTGCGGTAATTTGTCGACAAACATCCTGATGCAGGTGGATTCGTCTTGTTTGACGGTGTAGTCCAAGGGATCGACGGCTGTTTCGCTGCTCATTTTTGCAATGTCTTCCCCTTCGACATCGTCCGCCCGATACTTGGCACGACGTGACTGCTTTCGCCAATAATCTGTTATGACATTGCGCGCAATGGCAAGCACCCAAGTGCGCACACTGGATTTGCCATGAAATTGATGATAGTTTCGAGCTACCTTCACGAAGACATCCTGGACAATTTCTTCGGCATCCTCTTCTGTTTGCGCCGCACTTCTGGCAAATGCCATCACAGCAGCGTAGTGTACGTCGTACAATTCTCGAAAACAGGAGTTGGACATGGGGGTGTTCGTGTTCGATATATCAGATGATGACATATGCGTCACTGGCTGCCCCCTCCAGTCAATAGTCCTGTCAGCGACTTTCTATAGACATGAGCCGATCCCGTTACCATGACGTAAAGGGAATTATCTTTCGCGTCATACCACCACGATGTAGCATCGCGATGTAACAGTTGCATGTCCTTGCCCTGATTGACAAGCCACAAGCCAGCCGTCGTTTGCACCAAAGCACGACCGGCACCCGCCCGGCGAATGTCGATAATTCGTCCGCTCACAGATGGACCGGCGGAAATTGACGACGCGTTCACTCCAAACCAAGCGGCCACGCTGAGTTTCGTTGCTGTTTCACTGCTGGCCGGAACGTTTGCCGGACCACTGGTGGACATATGTTTATAATCAGCGGCTAGCACGTAGTACTGATTCAGCCATACGTAAGGGCCGCGGAGCTCAGGAAAAGAGCCCCAGCCCTTTGCAGCCCGTCCCGTCGTTGAAAACGCAGCCAGCCCTCTGGTTGTGACGACAGACACTTCGAACCCGTCTCTTGACCACTGCAGCACATGCCGTGCGCCGCCTGAGACATTCAGCGAGACACCTTGCACCACTGTATGCAGTTTTTTTGTCAACACATTGTACGTTACGATGGTATAGTTTTGAGGTACTTTCCCGGAATCTACAGAATTTGTGTCTGGCAGGACCGCAGCCAAGACGTCTCCGTTTGTCGGCGACCACTCGGCCGCAACCGCTTTTGCCAACCGGGGAACGACCTGCCTGTTGATGCGAACCGATGCACGGGACTTTGACCATATTTTCTCGATCCAGTTGCCGCCCGTACTTTCCTTAGCCCAAACAGTCATCGGCACGTCCGATTCATTTTGGTTGGCTGCATACTTTTTACTGTTCACTTTACTGTTTATATGGCTGCTCGCACCACTGTTTCCGTCAGGCTTTATGGAAGTGGTTTGGGGCAAGTGATGATGGGTACTTCCATAAGTTACTGCGGATTTTTGCAAGTGTTTGCTAGTTACGCCCGAAGAATTTGGTCCAATTGGGAAGTAGCGCACTTGCCCTGCACGCAGGGTGACCCTTCCTGCCTGTACATTCTTATCTACTTGTGCTGTCGCGGTATTTCTATTGCTCTCAGATTGAGATACATTACCCTGTGAGACTGCCTGACGGGCGGCGGACTGATTGGATTTTTGTGAAGTTCTCGGACCTTGAGTCGGCAAATAGGCGAGTACCACACTGCCATTGAGATCCTTCATCACAACCGCACTCGTTGGTGTGGAAGCTGCAATCCTCAATTTTCTGTCAGAGACTTTAATTTCTTGACCGCTCATGTTTTCAAGAAACGTTCCCGTCCCTGGTTTATAAAGTGCCAACCATTGTCCATTGGGAGAAGCCAGCGATTTGTGAACAGATGTATACGCAGGTGAAACGGATCCCAGTGTGGATACCTTCGTCAGTTGGAAACCCTTAGGTACCCCATTTGTCTTGGTTGTGTCTGCTTTGGACACGTGTAGGGAAGCAAAGTGACGAACATTACGTAAAGAAAACCATTTAGCAAAAACAGACTGTTTTGGTGACCCGATATAAGTCAGCAAGCCGGCAGCGACGACGACTGCCGCGACAATGGCCACAACCGGCACCACATTTCTTATCCTGCGCCGAAGCGTGGAATACAGGCCGTTGTAATTTGGAGCATGATAAAACCGGCTCTCCTAAAGTGGCGCATTTTGACGGCCGGCGTCTACAGCCTTTCCATCAGGCAATCCGCTTTCAGGTGAATCTGCATCGAGCGAAGTTGTCCTATTGTCACGAATACCGGTGCTGGAGGATTGGTGATTGGCTGATTCGTGCTCCAACTGCCTCTGAATGTTTATCCATACCCGTTCCTTTTGCATCTGGAAATTACTAGAGTATGCTGTCGTGCTGTCCTCATCAGACAATTTTTGACGGGCCTGCATCGACTTCCTGAGTTTGGCCTCCCATTCAGACGCTTTCAGCTTTTTCCTCACGTCGATACCCCTCCCGCACAAGTCTATTGTATTAGACGGTATTTGGAGGAAAAGCGAAACAACATTTTTCATCATGACTGCATCGCAGTCATCGCAGTCATCGCAGTCATCGCAGCGGGGCCAGCAGTCTCAGCCAGCGCAAGAGCTGCCATGGTCGCCCCCCAGAAATCACAGCAGAGCTTCAATTTCCTGAGGGGTTTTTGGCTGCGAAATCAAATATCCCTGAATCATGTCACAATGATGAGATTGAAAAAATACCCGCTGACTTTCATACTCGACGCCTTCTGCAATCACCTGCAGACCTAGGTTGTGAGCCAGTTGAATCATGGCCATGACGATTTGTCGGTTTGTGGCGTCAGTGTCCAAGTCTTTGACGAACGACTGATCAATTTTCAACACATCAATGGGAAACCGCTTTAGATAGGCGAGAGAGGAATAGCCAACGCCGAAGTCGTCGATAGAGAAGCTGACCCCTAAATTGCGCAGTTGGCGCATTCGGGTGGATGTACTCCGTGTATTGTCCATCAGGCTTCGCTCAGTGATTTCAAACTCAAGAACCGTCCCTTGGAGATGGCAGTTATTTAGTGTTTCCCGTACCACGGAAAAAAAGTCTTCAGACCGAAATTGCCTTGGAGAGAGATTTACCGCAACCGGAACCACACTTATCCCCTTGGTATTCCACTCCTCCAGTTGTGTACAGACGCTTCTGATGACCCAGTGGCCAAGCGGAACAATGAGTCCGTTCTCCTCAGCAATGGGTATGAATTCATCTGGAGACACTTCTCCAAATTCGGGACTCGTCCATCGCAGCAGTACTTCCAGCCCTGCGATGCTGCCTGTCCTTGTATTTACCTTTGGCTGATAGACCAGTGAAAATTCACCGCGGTGGAGTGCTCGATACATGCTGCCTTCCAGTTTCAAACGCCGCATGGGCAGTTCAATTGTATTTTGGGATTTATACCAACTCACATTGTTGCCACCCTGCCTCTTTGCCTCATACATTGCTACATCGGCCTGTCTCAGCAAATCCGCATCAATTTCGTCCGAAAATGAGAACTGGGTCGCACCTAGACTGGCTGTGACCAGAATTTCCTGACCATGAACACAAAACGGCTTGGTATTCAGCCCAGTAATGATGTCCCGCGATAACTGTTCCATCCCATCTCTTGGCTGCCTAAGCAGAATGGTGAATTCGTCCCCGCCAAGACGTGCTACAAACGCTGATGACGGCGTCAACTCACGCAACCTGTCAGCAACCTGACTTAAAAGTTCATCCCCTGCTGCGTGACCAAATGTATCATTCACAACTTTGAACCTGTCGATGTCGAGGAAAAATAGCGCTAGTTCTTCTGAGGGAGAGGCCGATTCCGTCAGACCGTTCGACTGCAAAGCTTCTTGCAGTTGTTCCACGAAGGCGCGGCGATTATACAGATTTGTAAGCTGATCGCGATAGGCCATATTCCAAATTAACTGCTGCGATTGCCTGCGCTCAGTGATGTCCTGAATAACCGCAAGAATAGCCGGTCGATTTCCATACTGAATCAAGCTTGTACGTGACTCAACGTGTATAATTTGCCCATCCAAATTTACGAGTTTCGTCTCTACCGGCGGATTAATACGCCTGCTTGAAGACAATGCACGAAGACGAGGGCGCAGACGGTCATGTTCCTCTTGCGCAATAAAATCCCACATTGACCTGCCCACCAATTGTTCCGGTTTGCTTCCGCCAATGATTTGCGCACCCGTCTGATTGACAAATACAATCCGTCCATTAACGAGGACGGTAATCAATAATGGAGAGGTTTCAACCAACGTTCTGTATAGTTGTTCACTCTCTTGCAGCTTTGCCAAAGCCGTCTTCTCTTGGGTAATATTCCTCGCAAAGGACACAACAAGAGTCTTTCCATGAACATTCAGTTTTGTTGCACTAAACTCCAGTGGTACCGTCTCTCCGGTCTTCCTAATATAGGCACCTTCGAACCTCAATTTCTCATCAGCATAGATACGGGCTAATAAATCAGGAATCCCGCTGTGCCGGCTCGTGGGGGTGATATCGACAGGACTCAATTGCAACAACTCATGTTCCGTGTATCCGAGCAGTTCACACGCGGCCGGATTTACCCGTACATAAGCACCAGGACGACCATCGTCCCCTATAGGAAAAACAAAAATGGCTTCATTGGCAAGTCTAAACATCGATTGATACAATTCGTTGTCAAACACGGAGTCCTCATCCAGCAGTTGAGAGCCTGCGTCAAACACCCTTGAGTCCTTATTGAGCAAGTTTGACGCTGCGTCAAACACTCTTGATCTGTCGTCTCCAAGTGTGAGATTGTCTACGGTTTCGTCATTTTTCTCAATGTGCAAAGATTTATGTAATTTGGTGTCCTCATTACCCTTCTTGTCTTTGGGAGGCTTACCGTTACTAAACTCGCCGTGCGTCACGACCACGCCATTCACGCTCCTTGCACTTACATTTCTGTCCGCAAAGCATTCCTCCTGCACACAAGCGAAAATAAATGATCTATACTGTAAATAGACAAAATCAAACAAATTATGCAAACATCGCGTCAACCTTCTACAATTCTCACTGTGTGGGACAACGTGGCGCAATGATGAAATCCCTTTCAAAGTGCCGGTCTGACAGCCAAACACCATGAGTAATGGAGCCCAAGCAATTACCATATATAGGTTATCAAGAGGTATGCTAAACCTCAGGCAGATAACACATGCTAAAGATGAGCCATATGAAAGAATAAACGGGATGAACGTGGCACAAGTGTATACGCCTGTGGTTCCGTCCAAACTAAACAGTGTGAAAATGTTGGCGGTAACGACTGATTGCAATGACAACTGATTGTTACACTACACAGATATACATAAGGGGCATGGGGATTTGATATTTAAACGAAGTCGCAGTCATGCTAAGAGGCAAGATGGGATAAAGCGGTGGAAATGGAGAAGCTTTTTTAAGTACAGTGCCTTGGCCTTTGCAGTTCTTGTCGGAGGAGGGCTGGGCTTTGGTACTTATCAGTATCAGCAGTTGAGTGCCGCCACACATTTTAGTAACCTGTCGGTTGTCGGCGAGCCCTTGGCCGGGAACAGCGTTGCCAACGGCACAGCAAACACCTCTACAAATGATACCGCGTCGAATCCCGTTCCGACGGTGAACCTTCCGGGAACATTTAACATGCTTCTGATTGGGTCGGATGCAAGACCCGGCGACAAAATCAGCCACTCCGATACCATGGTGTTGGTTCATGTCGATTTAAATCACCACGTGTACAACATGATTAGTTTACCGCGAGATTCACGGACATATTTTCCAGGTTACGGATATACGAAACTCACGACAATCCAGTTCATGGATGAAGACAAATATGGTGTAAACAAGGGGATTGAGCAGACCGTCAAAACCGTATCTGAAGTGACCGGCGTCCCCATTAACTTCTATGCGGAGACCAGTTTCTGGGGTTTGCAGGATATGGTGAATGCGCTGGGAGGTATTAATATTGACTTGCCCTTCACCATCAAACTCACCCATCCATGGCACAAACAAATGAAAGGTGATGTGTTTCAAAAGGGTGAGCACTTCCTTACCGGTGCACAGACAATCGAAGTTGTTCGGGAACGAGACAGTGTACCAGGAGGGGACTATGGGAGACAACAAATCCAGGAACGAGCCTTAATCGGCATTGCGAAGGAAGTGCTTAAACCCCAGAACATACCGCACCTTCCGGCTCTAGCCAAAGCGCTGCCGAAATACTTGATTTCTACGAATCTTTCCACTGAAGATTTGCTTTCGCTTGGATTAAATGTAAAGGCTGATTTTCACCCCGATGAACAAATTCACTACTTTCAGATTCCCAGCACCACAAAATACATCCGCGATGACGTGCTGAAAGCACCGAACGATGAGTTGATTCTAAACCAAAAAACGCTAAAGCAAGTCATACACAAGTACTTCCTCAGTGCGAACGACGTGCCGCCCCGTCAGAAGTCTCCTGGTCCAAACACCATCAGCAGCCCTCGCAGTGAGATTGGCAGGGCAGGAGGCATGACGGCTGGGAACACTGCAGGCTCACCTGGCAGTGCGGGCAGTACAGCTAACATCTTCCAAGGTGATGACCCGGGAAATGAGATTGTAAATCCTGGGTCAAACCCCGCTGATTTCGGACCTCTGGGGGCACCTGCACCAGGTGGAGGTGTGAAGCCTTCACGGTGAATTGACAGCCAGCCCCCATGCCGAGTCAATGCTGCAGCAGACACCACAGGTTCCCCTTACATCACAAGTGTGTCCCACAGAACATCGCGTTTACACAACCGTGCTTGACGGAATACCTGACAGACTGAGTGACGGAATGCTAGACAAAATGAGAGGAGTGCTTTAGACATGCAAGTGAACAAGGAGAACAGTCGAAATTCTGCGATGCCTATCGGTTTAACTGATAGTTCCAGGGTAAGTAACAATTCAAGCAAAGTCCATTTGGACGTGCGTGTTCAGACTTACCTTCCAACTACCTGGATGGTTGCCTACTTTGCGCTGCTTGTTGGTCTCTTTGCGCTCGCCTTATTTTGGATGGAGCGTCTCTTCCATGGCAGCATACCCCCGAATACGTGGTGGTATTATGATATTCCTTGGATTGCCCTAACTGTGGCCTCTTGGTTCCCTACATTTTAATCCCTATACTTTCGTAAAACCTTTTTGTCTGCCGATATGGACCGAGACGCAAAAACCTGTCAGCTTTCTGGTCAGCATTTTGGAGGTTCATGGAATATAAGGGATAAGGACCCGCGCAGAGCCGGTTCATCGCAGGCTGTCTCAATTACTTTAGGGGTTTTCATTCTGATTATGTTCCTCGTCGAAAGTGGAGTCAGTGTATCCACTTGGCTGATGCACTCCCCCGGCCCAAGTCCAGCAGTCAAAGCGAATGTTGTGCAGCAACTGTGTATCCCCTGGATTCTAGCCGGAATTTTCGTTCGATTTCTTCTGAGTTGGAAGTACCCTAATATCATGCTGCTGCGTCGAAACGGCAAACGACTGTGGGTACAGTTCAAAGATTAGATTCACTAAATCTGTCTCTCATATTACTCATTGTTCACCCTACCCCCCATTGACGTAACACTCGAGAGAAACCCTTTTTCTGCATCTTGCCAAGATAACTTATTACGCCTGTCGATAAACCGATATCAAGAAGGAACTCATGACACCAATCGCCGCTATTAACAGAGAAAGTCCGAAGAGAGCACGCTCCATCTGATATCCAATCAGCAAGCCGGCTATGGTTGGACCAAGGAAGAATCCAACAAAAGCGAAGGTTTGCATTACACCGTTCGCAGTACCGCGTTTGTCCTTAGACATCAGTTTGTTGATTTCTGAGGGAATTCCTGCGGTCAGGCACATAAATCCGGCGAGACTCAAAGTCGTCCCCAAAATAGTGAAGACAAGCCCATTTACTGCAAGCAGAATCCATCCGAACAGCGCGGCTGTAAATGCGGCAGATGACACCTGTACGTAGTAGCCTCTATCAGCAAGGGTTGTCGTGATTCTCATCGCAACCATGCCAAGGAGTATTGCGGGTAAAAATACAATCCACATATTCGCAGCGCCAATATCCTGGTTTAATCTCGGGGGTACAACCAGAAACAACTCCGCGTTTAAATAATTGATTGAAAATCCTGAGAGAGACAGCAATTGCACCTGCCTATTCATTAGTATTTTTGTTATTGGTGAAGCCGCTGCTGGCGAGAGCGTCTCTTTGTCAGATTTGGTTTCTGGGACAAATAGAAGAATCAATACAATGGCGGCAAAGATGAGTATAGCGCATCCCAAAAACATATCCTTTACCGATATAATTCGATACAGCAGAGGACCCGCGATGAACGCGGCGACAGCGCCTACGGCGACCATAACTCCTACAATCCCCATTGCTTTGCTCTTTTGACTGTCGTCTTCAATTCCGTCGCCAATCCACGAGTAGGCAATCGCCATTAATGCACCGCTTCCTTGTAGAGCTCGGGCAAGAATGAGCGTGAAGATATCATTTGCAAAAAAAGCAAGAACGAGTCCAGCCGCGAGTTGTGCAAGCCCCGTTAAAATGACTGGCTTTCTTCCAGAAAAATCACTCCATCTACCGTAGGGCAACTGAAAAACAGCATTTGTGAGGCCGTAGATCCCAAGTGCTATGCCGCATAAAAGTGGTGTACTCCACTTTAAGGTTTCCCCGTAAATATTGATAAAGGGATTTAACATCGTCATCGACAGTTCACGCAGTGCAGCTGCGAAGCCCAAGATTACAAGAAATTTGACCTGTAGCTTCGAAAATCTCCCTCTTTGAGGTATACCCATAATGAAAGCCACCTATATAAGATGTATATCTAATAAGATGACTATATTATATCAATGAACAATTTGATTTGGCAATATCTCGAGTTATTCCTATTTGTTGTATAAATAGCCCTTCAAGTCCGCTATGATTTTCTCAAGATTGTCTTCACTGACGCTGAAGTACTTCGTGTTCTTGTCTTTACTCTCAGTAACTAAATGTGCAGAACTGAGGACTTCCAAATGATGCGAAATGGTAGCTGTTGTGAGGTTCAGCCGATCGGCAAGAATTTTCCCATATGTAGGCTGAAGGATTAAAAGCCTGAGGATTTCGAGCCGCGTCTCATCGCTTAAAACCTTTAAAGAAGCGGAGAGTTTCTGTCGGGTTATAGCAGTGTCCCGGCTTTCTCGTCGCATGTCGTACAAGAGCAACCGAGAAGACTCATTGTAGGCCATTACATAATGTGGGTTGATATAGTGAGACGGAGCAAACAGATATTCCTCGATTGTGCCTTCCGTTCTGATACTGCGATTCATAATTTTCTCAGCTAATTCACGAGGTGAGTTTTTGGCCAAACTATTTCTCAGGACCTCCAGTGAAGCCTCATAATCCGATTTTAAATTCTGATACATTTCAGCAAAATACACCTGGTAAAGTTCTGTAATCAGTCCTGCAAAGTCCTCTTTAAATTTTTGGGTGTCATACAGAACGCTCTCAAATGCCTCATGTCCGCCGCGGTATACCCATGGAAAATTATGCAGCAGCTCACTCAGTGCTTGTCTGTCCTCCATGAGTCGAACAATTTCACTGTTCTCTAACTCTCCTCCAGTTAAAACATGAATGAATCTTCTATTATCAAAGTCGCAAACCACCTGTGTAAACTGAGATACATCATTAAAAATACGGCAGTCCAGGACAATCTCGAAAAATTCCAGCCCCTGAAACGGCATCTGCGCCATTTTTTGCAGAAACAAGCGGCTGTTCGAACTCAGTTTTTCGATCACATCCGACAGCTCATCCTGTACAGAGACATGATGTTTTGGGTCGGCTAAAACATTTGCAATCGAAATTAACTCCACAACACTGGAGTAAAACACGGAAACTTTAGGTTCTGACACATCGGCAGACACCGAAAGAGACATTTCAACTCACCGCTCTTTTCCCACAGGATTCATCCTGACTCTGAATACTCCCTGCTGAATACTCTCTTACCCTACTTACCCCAAGTTTGATTGGACGTCAAGTTGCTGTAGCAATCCACTACCACCCCATGCGGACTAAAGACTGCCAAAGCGGCCCTCCCACAGAAACAAGGAACGCAAACGCAATAGCAACATAAAAGACACCCGTTTTGCTGACAGATTTGTCAGCCGTACCAACCCGGGTGTCTTTCACTATCTTTCATAAGGCTTCTTAAGGCTTCGTAAGGCTTCGTAAGGCCGTTACAAGTTATGCCTGCAGGTCTTTGCCTAAGCTGGCAATCGTTGCAGGGTCAAGTTTCATGTCAGCCTGCAGCTCCGGATGATCCAGCACCAACTTCACAACAACGCCTGTATCCGAAGTCATAGCTTTAGCGGCAGACGGAGTTAAGGGGAACTTGAGGTAATGAACACTGGTTGTGAACTCCCTGTCATCGTGTTCTTCTTCGAACACCGCCTGTATTCGCTCATTACCAATCTGCATGTATAGATGATTTTCAATGCCTTTAAGGCGTGCGAGCATTTCCTCAAGTTTCTCTTGATTGTCCATTTCAATGAACAGGGTGCCTGAGAGCTCGTTATCGCCAGGAAGCATGGGGCTGTATATGTCGATATACTCTGCAATTTCGGATTCATTTTCCAAGTCTTCACCAAAAATCAATTCCTGTATCTGGTACAGAACCGTATCTTTGTTTTCAAACAGCAGCGATACATCTGGGGCCAGACGTACACGGCGCTGGTTTTTCTTTTCAATCATGTCCCGAATATACTGTTGCCTCTGGTTACCGTATTCTTGTAAAGATTGCAGGTCGTCACGGACAATGGTGTGTGCCACTGTATCTCCCCCTTTCATGTGGTGAAAAATGTCTGCGAAGGCACCAGAGGACAGCGGGTCCTCTGGCTCTGCCTCGCTCGACGGTTCTTTCATACAACTCTATTTAGACGGTTTCGCCTAGAGAATCAAGGAGCCGTTGGAAACGCTGTGCGTGCACGCGCTCCGCCTTCGCCATGACTTCCATCCATTCTCCGATTTCATCGAAGCCTTCGTCACGAGCAGACTTCGCAAATCCAGGGTACATTTCTGTGTACTCGTAAGTCTCCCCCGCAATCGCGGATTCTAACATTTCACGGGAGGTTTGAACCGGGTAGCCAGTAACGGGATCGCCTTCACCGTGCAAACGAATCCGGTCAAAATGGCCAAATGCGTGCTTCGTTTCACCTTTGGCGATGCTGCGGAATAAATTTGCGACATCTACTGCGCCCTCTTCGTCAGCGCGCTCAGCGAAGTATAAGTAGCGACGATTGGCTTGAGATTCACCTGCAAACCCAACCTTCAAATTTTCTGCGGTCTTTGTTCCCTTTAGTTCTCCCACTTCAAATCTCCTCCTTGTCTAGAGTAACGGATTTGGTGGACACACATCCGTCATATTTGATAATAACTATTATATAATAGTTATTCTACACAACTCAGATAGTGATGTCAACACAGTTCGTTTGAGAGGTAGACGAACTTCCAAGCATAATAAAAGAGTGCAGAAAAGGATGCGCAAATATGCAACGCATCCTTGTCATAAGACTGATGAGATTCTTCCTTCTACTGAGCTGCACAGTCGCTGCACAGGCCCGTCAACTCGATGTGCACCTCTTCCAGCCGAAAACGCGCATGTGAGGCTGCATCATCAAGATTCAATACATTTGCGGGAACGTAGAAGTCAATCCGTTTGCCGCACTTTCGGCACACCATATGGTGGTGAGGCTCAGTGTTTCCGTCGAACAAACTTGCTCCGTCACCGTTTCGAATCTCCCGAATAAGCCCTGCTTCCGTTAGACTTCTCAAGGTCTTATACACTGTCGCTACACTCATACTTGGATGTGTAGTATGAATGGATTCATAGACCTGTTGTGCGGAAAAGTGTTCTCCGGCAAGGGATTGCATCAGCTCCAAGATGGCAGACCTTTGCGGAGTAATACGCAGTCCAGCATCTTTAAGCAGTCCGGATACATCCGGTTTCTCTGCAGTATTATCCAAGTTTCTTGATGGTGCCACTTGTCTTCCCTCCCGGTCCGCAAAGTAGTTCACGGTAATTAGGTAATAATTATTATTACATAAAAACAGGTAAAAGACGACCTCTACAATCAAAAAAGAGGTCGTCAATGCTACTTAATTTAACACATTACGCGGAAATTTGCTACATTTGTCAATGTTGGCGAGCGAAAAGTTGCTACAATACGCCAGTCGTGAAAGAGACGGCAGGACGGAATTTGTCAAAGTTCGCACGGTAACTTGACCAGAACTCATTGCTTGACCTGGTTCGACAAGGCAGCCACCGGCCGAATCAACACACCGACTACGCTTCCCAACATGCCTCCAACGAGCCACTCCCATCCATGCAGGCTGAAGGAGGCAATACCGGCAAAATAGGCACCGATGTTACAGCCAAACGCAATCCGAGCACCGTATCCCATGAGTACACCGCCAACAAATACAGCCGCCAACATCCTGACAGGAAACTGGCGAAAGTACGGCCGGGGGAATCTCCCGGCCAGTCCGGCGGCCAAAAGCGATCCCAGGATGATTCCAATATCAAGCACAGTCGTAACGTCGTGAAACAGACCATGCTGAAGAGACAGTGCATGCGGCCTCAATTGCCAGTAGCCCCAGCTCGTAACGTGAATTCCCATGGCCTGTGCAATTCTGGCACCCCACATTGCAAAAGCGGACGTGACACCCCACGGTCTCCCCGATAACAGCAACACTGCGGCATTTCCTACGGCCAGCACAACGCTGCCTGCCACCCACGACCAAGGGCCGCGAAATATTGTCCTCATGGAGAAAGGCTGTTTCATCCGAATTGAATCCACGTTGCCATTCCGTCGTTTTTCAACCGCTGCCGTGATGAAGTAAACCATGGCCAGCAACAAGGCATTAAACAACAAACCCCCAACAGCACCGAAGCTCTTCACAAACGACACAGGTTGAAAATGAGGGGTGCTCATCCACCAGGTAAAGTTGACTGTACCAAGGACTGACCCCACAACGAAGCCAACCAAAGTGAGTACCCCGCGGGCGTCTCCGCCGCCTGTGTGGTATAAGGTACCGGAAGCGCAGGCATCGCCTAACTGCATTCCGATGCCAAACATGAACGATCCCGCCAGCACCGAGATCCCGACAGGAAATACATACCCGGACACACTGTGACCAAAAAATGTGCCATGAAGGATGATGGGCAGAAATAGCAGATTGGCGATGAGAAACATGACCATCTGAGCTCGTAATCCGGCTCCACGTCCTGCCACAATAAAATTACGATAGGAGGTGGTAAAACCATATCGTGCATGATACAGGCCAACGCCAAGTACCCCTGCAATCAAATACAGTACCGCCTGAGTCAGTGAAACTGTCTGTAACAAAAATACAAATCCTATGGCAAATAGAGCCAATGTGATGAAGACTCCAGGGCTCTGAATCTTGCGGTCTGTACCGCTGGGCACAGATTTCGGAGAACTCTCCAGGTTCAGAATTTGACTCTCTGTTGTGGCCATTTATGTTTCCTCCTTAAAAAACAGAATGAATGAGATAGAAATCCTACGCACACTATAATAACAGTTATCTCATCGATTTACTATGTTTTAGTGAAGAACATGCAACTCGTTGACCTCGCAGAAAAAAATGTACTGTAAAATGAAATGGTGGTGATGTAAATTGGAAGGGACTACCCTGTAGTCTTTGTTGGTCATGCCCTCTACCGGGGCCGTAAGAATATGGGAGGTGGAGAAATGGCACGCCGAGTTGAAATTGAAGGGGATTCAATTAGTGTCCATCTCACCGGACTCACAAGTCTGGCATCATTCAAGAGGCACTTCGTCATTCCGTTCGCATCTATTGTAAGGTGGCCGTAGGTCCTCCTAATTTGAACTCCCTGATACGGCTGGGTGGAACTGCAGCAGGCGACATACAGGAGGGGCATTATTGGCACGGTGATGACTGGTACTTCCTGTCGTATGAGCACCCCGATAAGGTGATTTGTCTAACGTTAAACGATTACTATGTCGGTGACAGACGATATCAAGTCGTAGCGCTCGGAGTCGATGACCCTCACGGTCTGAAACAGACAATTGAACAACGACTGAATCCTGTTGAATAGCGTCTGATCTAACAAAGAGGAGGCGAGGTATAATGTCCCAACTGATAATTGATGCGATTGTGGGATGCTGGCTCGGCACGACGGCTGTCATCACATTCATCGTAATACGGTCTCGGCGTGCGGGTCATGCAAATCCCACATGCAATTCCCGTCTGCAGCGTAAATAGCAACACACTTCAGGGTTGAGTGTCTTGAGGCGACTCGGTCATTTGCTAAGCACAAACCGAGCAGCATAATGCTAATGCCGAAAAGAATCCACCGAATTGACAACATGTAACATACGTCCCCTAAAAAGGTGATTTGTTAATCCTTCTGAACATAAATGACGGAAGCTACAAATAGATTGCCGTCAGTCGTTGATACCTTAACATCTCTAACGTTGTGAGGTTCCAGCCGTTTCAAAAATTCATTCACCTTTGCGTCCATATCTTCAGACGAACTGGATGTGAAGGTCCTTACTGTAACTGATATTCCCGTCTTAGGTCTTACAAAATCCATGTTTACTCACCTTTCTTATGCGTATTCAGTGAAGATGTTTGTTGATTCTAAACTTGACAATCGTATTACCTTTAGAATCCAATGTCTTTTGTACTGCTTCTACTGTGTCACCTTGCAGTCTCCATGTGAAGTGCATTCCACCCCAATTTTGTCCCGATGCAAATGCAGCGGGTCTTTGATTTTGTGCATTCACCTGAATTGCAAAAAGGCGTAAGGCAACAGGTTGAGTGAACCCCTTTACCCCCTCATCTAGTTCAAGGATTGCCCAGGAGTTATTTACTTTCCATTTGGAAAATTCATATTCAGTTTGATAGACTTTGTTCCCCTTGAACTTACCATATAAAGGACCAGATGCAATGACTTGATTCTGTGCATTCCTAACTTGCCATTCCCTATCTTTCCTCGCCGCCACAAAGTTAAGGCTTGTTCCGTTGGGTAAGGTGACAGAGGGTTTTAGGGATTGAAGAGTTACTAGAGCAGGCTTCGATGGAGTCTCTTTGGAGTCATTCGTCGTCAATATGAAACTGTGTTTTGACAGGGCGTAGAGACCTCCTGCGAAAACAGCCATAGCAGCTACCGCTGCCGTACTCGTTTTCACAGCATGGAAACGCCTTCTATGTCTCTTGGCAGGGAAGGATTGGGATATTCGCCGTTCTACATCCATCCAAATTTGGTTCTGTTCCTTACTGGAGAGTTCCATTTTGGATAGCAGAGCATATCTTTCAATGGGCTCATGTTTTTCACTCACTGTTGAAGTTCGCCTCCTGAGCATCTGTCGCCATTAACTCCCGTAATCGACGAATCGCTCTGTAATCTGTGGTACGAACCTTCCCTTCTGAGCATCCCAAAACTCGTGCTGTCTGCTGAATCGATAACCCTTCGACGTGTCGAAGCACAAACATCTCGCGATACGCTGTCTTGAGTTGATGCAACGACTCTTCTAAAATCATCATCGTTTCAATGGATACCTCCTCCCCGGCTTGAACCGATACTGGTATGTATTTATCCATAAACTCTCGTTCCCTGCGTTTTTTGCGCAATAAATCAAACATATAATTTCTGGCGATGCTAAACAGCCATGTCTTGGGATTCGATTCACTGCGAAAGCTATTCCAAGAACGAAATGCCCGAAACGAAGACTTCTTGAACGACATCCTTCGCATCTGTATGATTACCAAGCGTGAGTCTGGCATAGCGAAACACATCGTTTGCATAGATACAAAATAACTGTGCAACTTCCTTGCGGGACTCGTCTTGATGAGTCATGAGGTGTTCACCTCTCTACCCCCTTCGCTGGATTAGACGCTCGCCAGAGCCTTCTGTCACAGTCATGAATAAATTTTTCGTTACTACTCAATTCAGATTCGGACATCGGCGTTTACGAAGAAATATCACTCACACACGTAAAAACGTGATAACATGGGTATATATGGAAGTGATTTGATGAGAGTAAAGCTATTTTTACCAGTAGTTGCAGTGGTTCTTACCTTGACTGCTTGTTCAAGTCATAAGACGCTTTATTTTTCAGGGAAAACTAGACACTGGCAGATAAAATACCAAGCTAATATAACTTCACAAACCAGTGAATCTGACGATACTGAAATCCGGTATATCGGCAGTGGCCACCCTCCAAAGCATATCCAATTTAAAATTGGTGGGAGCAGCGGATCCATGAGTTTGCATAATGGTGTTCTCATATTATCCGGTAGTGGTTGCTCTGGATGTTCGGTGACCAGAAAAGCCGATAAAATAAGCGCAAAGATTCAGTGGGATGGCAAGAGCGAGCTGACAACACTAAAGAATGAACCTAGATTTAAGAAACCGATACCACTCTAAACACCCTAACATAATGCGTTGTAGCAACGTGGGTGGGTTCGTAGTATTTGCTTATCATAATTTGAAAATGCATAAAAATGCGGCGTTCAAATATACTCCATTCCGCGTATTCAAACATCTCTGCGCCGTGTTTCGTGCTGAATTAAAGCCCCCAATAGGTCAAGAGCGGGATGCCCGCAGACATCCGGTTGACCTCCCAGATTTATTGCACTTTATGGTTAATCCACACGTTAGGTTCAATGTATAGACCATTGTCATTCTGCAGGTCAATTTCAACGGGATTGAATGCTTGTGGAACAACGTATTGCCCAGTCTCGGGAAAAGACATATTAGTCCAATCTTCCCACTCCCGTATCGACCCGGTTACTGTCATAGAGTATTGGGCAACACAAAGATACGAGCCACCTAATCGGAAGTGTACCCGAATCCAAGGATCAAAGGATGAGCCATCATTCCTAATCCATCTCACGTATTTTTCCATCGGCGTGAGAGGGTATTTACCTTTCCACGTTGGGCGCACTGGTGCTATCAACGTCTGCAAATCATACATTTTTGCCAGATATTTCATTGTGTTAATGATTTGATAACTCAATCCAACGCTTTTATATTTTGGAGAGGTTACCGCCGCCAATGCACACAGAGTATTAGGTGTACGCCGCTGATTTAGAGATTCAAATCCATCTTCCAAAACACCGTCATAGCCAGAAGGAAGGTGTTCAACGTCCCCATCCCACTGAAGCGGAATGGCGTGACCACAGGCTGCGACACTACCATTCGAGTCACACAACGTAAACTGAAACTCTGGGTAGTATCGATATAGATTACGCCAGTGTTTCCGACTGGTTCTATCTCCTCCCAATATGAATTGAGGAAATTGATGATGCAAGTGTCCAATATCAGTTTCCAACTCCGGTCGTTCTCGAAGTGTAACGCAATCAAATTCCATATAGTAGACCACCTTTCAAATGTAGCAATACAAAAAACCGCAACAGAACCATCTCTGCCGCGGTCGGGGGGTTCCGCTCAACCTCTTAAGCACCAGTTTCGGTGTCTTTACCGAAAATGGGCATACTATCCCCCTCCCCAAATACGACACTTAAAATCACACCATACGTGAGCCAAAGGGACATGTATGCCACACCTCCCGTTCAAATAAGATAAAGTCAATATATCACATGGCGAACAGTTCCGAGACATGGTACATCTCGGTTGCCTCTAAACTCTGCTGCCTCATAAGCGTCATAAAGTCAGCGTCCTATAAACGCATGTTTATGCAAGCCACAGGCAACAACTGCCTCCGAATAGCTCACGTTTGACAGAACTCGTCCTTTCGAAACGATCTTTCATACTTACTCAAAGACTTTTTAACATGGTCACTGCTGGCAATATAGCACCATTCCAATTCAGTGATATATCTTCAGATTTATGGAATCCATTTCTAGTCCAAAAACTCAATACCTTATCGGTATAGCTGGTCACCACATCTAGTTTTATCTGCTTGCTGCCTCTGAAACTG
This sequence comes from Alicyclobacillus sp. SO9, assembly GCF_016406125.1. Lineage (NCBI taxonomy): Bacteria > Bacillati > Bacillota > Bacilli > Caryophanales > Alicyclobacillaceae > Alicyclobacillus > Alicyclobacillus sp. SO9. The sequence goes on from NZ_CP066339.1 coordinate 4,885,515, forward strand.
GCGTACTCTTCAAATGCTTCGTAAACCTGTTTTCCAAGCCCTCTATTGGCATAATGCGTATGGATCATAAGCAGGGAGAGATAGCTTTCCTCATCTACTTTGAAGTCAATTATCCCAACGATCCTGTTTGTATCTTTTGCAGTGACCTTGCAGGAAGTGAATCCTAGCTTCCTCATGGATTCCAGTTCGTCGAAGACGCATTGCGCTGTAACACTGTCAGTACGCATATGTTTTACTAAAAAGTCCCTGTTTGAATTATACACCTGCACAACTGCCGATATCTCAGTTTGGCTTATATCGTCTACATAGAGGTATTCTGACTCAAAAAGCAAAATATTCCTTCCTTCAAGACAAGTCGTTGCTCAACTCTACTGCCCAAGAGGTGAAGAAGTCTTACCTAGAACAATATAGGATATTTATGCACACGACATGTTACGGTCCAGTTCCAATGGAAATGATCTTCCAAGCATCATTTTCTTTGTTCCGCCCCAAGTAAATAAATCTCGTTTGCGGTCCACTGCCTTCGGTAATGACTTTGCGATATTTAGCGTTGTAATTTACGTCTACTTGAACTTCGTATTGTACTGATTGTTTAAACGGATTTTGTGTGCCTCGGATACTTTGACTACTGATATGTTCTGTACATTGTTAAAGTTAGAATCAGACTCCCAGCGAAACGCAGAAGTGAGTTTAGAAGTAAGAAATTGCGCTGCAGTTGCATTCTTCCCGTGTTCAATGTACTTGTAGTAATCACTCACAACCTGAACAGGAGTTAAAGACGCTTTGTTTAAATTGACTTGAGTTGATTCTGACTCCTTAAGTTGAGATGTTGGACTGCCACACGCAGATACGAAAAATAAGGGAAGACATGATGTCAGTGTGAAGCCTATCGCCCAAGAGCTGAACAAGTACCACAAAACACTGACGGATGTTTGTGCACCCGTCAAATTCCATGGCGACTGTACTTATGTATTCGTCTGTCCGACATCCTCGATTATCGGTTGCGGACTCTTTTAATGATTTGTGCCTCTTCCGCTTTATCCAGATATTCAAAGAAACCAATGCGATTTCCCCACGGGTCCGAAAAAGTACCCCATTTTACATTTACTTCCTGACGGGAGTAAATTTCAAATGGTTCAACCGCCAATTCATCTATCACCCGATTTCGTTCGGCTTCAAGGTCCGTTACTCCGAGCCGAAGAGGTCCATTCCCTTCTGTGGGTGCACCTTCGGCAACCTGTAACCAGCTGCCTGGAATCAACTCCCACTCCGCAAAACCGTCATGAGGAGCGTAATCTGCTTCTCTCCTAAGCAACGTCCTATACCAGTCAAAACCCTTTTCGAAATCCGAAACTCGAACCTGTACCGTCACCTCAATGACCATGCCAACAGACTCCCCCTCAAACGAGATGTGATTTGTTATAGTATACCTAATTATCATAATTTAGGAGGGTTCAAATGATACCGCAACGTACTACTTTGATTGCGATTGGAGCTTGGGGTGTTTCAAAACTGCGAGCGTTCTACAAGGGACTGGGTTGGAAGGAAACTGATTGGAGTTCAGACAGCTACGCCGTATCCAGAAATTAAGGCTGCATGTTGAAGAAACTCAACACAAGTACCATGCATGATTCGTGCGATGAAGTTCGTTCGTTTCTTGCGGTCCGCCCTACGCGTCACCTGATTTTCCCACTACTAAATTAGTGCCAACATTTTAATTCATTGAGGCAATGACATTTCCAGCCTTGTTATAGGCCTTTATAGAGTATCCTTTATATGTAATTTTGGAAAACTTATATACCCAAATCGGTAAGGACCCTACCTTAACGAAGGAAAATGGAATTCTTTTACCGGATTTAGTGAATGCTTTGTAGCTTGTAACAGCAGCAATGTCAACCCCGCTGGTCAATCAATACTATCGCATAGCCAATTCTAAACTGTTTGCTCGGTACTCTGCTTGGTATTTCTACGAGTTTTCTAAAGGTTAGCTTACGGCTGCTTCCCTGAGTATTTTTCGCATGTATCTTTGTAACGAGTTGAGCCTGCCATCGTCCACCTTTTTGCTGGACGTAAAAAAATTCAAATTGATTGTAGGCAGTAAGAGTCTCCGTCACAATGACATACCCGTCACCTATTGCTGCTTTTCCTGGTGCTAAGATTGCACTGTCCAGCCCTTGGTTCTTATGCGTTTTTATGAAACGCTCAACAGCCTTTTTCTGGCGTATTGTTAATTATTTCTCGGTGATAGGCGATGGAGTATGTTCCCATTGTCCAAGCAAATAGCCCAATTATGAAAACTACCGATAAGAGAACTCTCCGTTTCCTACTCATTGACTCCTCCCAATAGGTTGAAGTTAACTAGCGGATTTCATAGATGACCTCTCTACCCGCTTGTCTATTGTAACTCTGTCAAAAGTTCCACTCGTAAGCATGTGAGTTTTAACTATGCCTGCGGTTCAATATTCCAGCTTTTTTACCTATAAAGCCCAAAAGCAGTATAGTGAGGCATAGACACTGCGCAACAACGACAACTTGTCCTACAGGGATGCTTTCCACGGCTCCCTGCATTGTCGATATCTGCATAGCGTGGTAAAAGCCTGAAGCGTGCACGCGTACTACATGACCGATTATTATGCTTAGAATAAGCGGACCCCAACAGACCATGTTTGCACCGAAATTCCACCATCCGTCTATTTCTCTGGGCTTTTGTTGGTATATGATATTTAAAAAGAGGAGTGGAAAACCAATTAGATTAACAAGTCCTGTCAACCACCAAAATTGATAACCTGCAACGCCCACGAGATGCCAAACCCACCCGATAATAAGTTGATAAACAATCAAAATCAGGACAATGACGCTCAGCGGCTTAATTAGACTTTGCCCACCTTCAATCTAAGTCCGAGCTCTTTTTGAACCATCGCAATTTCTTGTGGATCAGACCATACTTCCCTTTGCTTACATAAGTGTAGCACACTGGTAACGTATGAATATGCAATCTCTCTGCATAAACGGATGCGCGTTTTTGTGTGGATTTCAACCGAGAAATACAATTTCCTGTGTATTATATTGATGATGGTTACAGAATTGTAATTCAAAAAGCAATGAGGGGGCGGGGTATGGCCTTGAAAGTTAGGGGAGTCACGTACGACGTTGGTATGCCTGTCATAAAAGGTGGAATGACACGTGAGAGTTTGAGTGCAGATGCAGTCCATCGGGAAATGCAAACCATTACGCATGAGCTACATTGCAATGCCGTGCGCATCACGGGTCAGGACCTTGATCGACTGAAAATGGCAGCGGATATTGCCATACATCACGGGCTGGATGTTTGGCTGTCTCCTTCTTTTCACGACGCCAGCGAAGAAACAACCTCGAATCGGATTGTTGAAGCGGCTCGTATATGCGAAGGACTACGAGGAGAGTGTTCCAGGCACATCGTTTTGGTTCTTGGGTGTGAACTTAGCATATTTATGGCTGGAATAATACCAGGGAAGAACGGACTGGAACGTTTGGCGCTGCTGTCTGATCCGTCACGATGGACCGAGGAACTCTTTGCACTGGGATCACCCGTTGAACGATTGAATGACTTTTTGAAACAAACAGCCATCGAGGTAAGAAAACATTTTTCGGGTCCTCTAACGTATGCTGCAGGATTATGGGAAGACATCGACTGGGATGTGTTTGACTTTGTTGGCATCGATGCTTATCGTGACGCAAACAATTCCAGTCATTTTCGAGATTTAATTCAAAAATACAAGCAGATTGAAAAGCCAATTGTTGTAACCGAATTTGGATGCTGCACGTACGTGGGCGCTGATAGTCAAGGTAGTATGGGATGGCTCGTCATTGACCGAGAATCCCAACCTTGGCGCCTAAACAAATCAATTACAAGGGATGAAAACGTCCAAGCAGAGTATCTGACAGATATGCTCGCTTTGTTCGAAGATGAAGGAGTGAAAACAAATGATTTATTTTGTCGGCAGTAGGCAAGACGTGAACAATAACTATTCGTGTAATTGCACACTGGTATTTTGTATGCCTACTCACTTCGAAAGAACAGCGCTTGCCGATCTTTTCGGAATGCACGTCGAGAGTTCTGCTTTGTAGAGAAAATAAGCGCGTTCAAGTGTTCAGAAAGGAGCGAAGGTATCAAGTGAAACGAGTAACAGCTCTATTGGGATTTGTTTCAATTTTAGTACCTATCGTAACTGGATGCGGTACCCCGCATTTCGCGGTGTTGGGACCTAATCCATCGTCGATAGTAGTGAAAAGTTATATAGATCCGAACAGTACCGTACATCGACCGCAACACACTTATATTCTAACGGGATCAAAAATGACAACGCTCTACAAGTCTCTTCAACAGGCGGCCAAGCATGTGTTACCGAAACACTGGTCAGCTAGTTGTCCAACTTACACCTCAAATACGGTCGTCTGGGATTACCACATCGTTGTTCACTATGCCAATCATAATCATCGTTCTTTTAATCAAACAGACACTGGATGTAGTATCCTCAAAGACGAACAGACTGGAGCGATGGAACTGGGAGCACTGCCAGAGCTAAAACCATTTGGCAACAGCTCGCAACAGTGGCTAAACGGCGCATAGATGTTTAGTCTTCATGCACAGACATTTGGATTTAATCATAGGGGATGGTCAGCGTGAACGTGCCTTGACAGAACCTTCACGTCCTCTCAAAGAAATTGATGCGACTTTTGATGAACAAGTGCCAAAGAGAAACCTCAACAATGCTCATGATAGCTACGTCTATGATAAACAGCGCATGGAACACTGGTTGCGTCATCATCAAGAAAAGTATGGTGTCAAAATCACCGTTATTCGACCGTTGCTTCAGATGGTAGGACCCAATACAGAAGACGGGCGCTTTGCTTGGTTCTGGCTGCGGGTAACCGATGGCGGACCAATATGGTTGCC